>JBGUUJ010000035.1:0-81589 GCA_045133455.1 Ruminococcus sp. | reverse complement strand
AGTGGTCAGTGTAATGTAGAGAATTGGAAGAATATAGTGGCAGTTTCAGCAGGATATTATCATACGATAGGATTAAAATCTGATGGAACAGTTGTCGCTGTTGGTGATGATGATAATGGTCAATGTGATGTTGATAAATGGAAAGACATAGTAGCAGTTTCGGCAGGTCAATGTCACACAGTAGGATTAAAATCTGACGGAACAGTTGTCGCTGTTGGTAATAATTATTATGGTCAGTGTAATGTTGGTAAATGGAAAGACATAGTAGCAGTTTCAGCAGGTGACTGTCACACAGTAGGATTAAAATCTGATGGAACAGTTGTCGCTGTTGGTGATAATTATTATGGTCAGTGTGATGTTGATGGTTGGAAAGATATATCAACAGTTTCAGCAGGAAATTTTTACACAGTAGGGTTAACAGTGAAATCAGTAAACTTATCAGAAATAAAATCAGAAAAAACAGAAAAAACAGAAAAATCCAGTAACTATGATATTACAGGAGAATTGGAAAATGTAATAGATGTTTCAGCAGGTGTAAATTACAAAGTAGGACTAAAGTCTGATGGAACAGTAGTTGCTGTTGGCAATAATGATGATGGTCAATGTGATGTGGAGGATTGGAAAAATATTGCAATTAATAGGTAAATTTGATAAAATGATAAAAGGATAGCTTAAAAAATTAGTTATTTAGCGAGGTGATATTGTGGATAGGTTTGATGCGGAAAAAGGACTATTTCATTTTGTGTTTGCAAACGGAGAAGATTATTATTATACAAACAGTTTTATGCGTCTTACATTGTACCAGTATTTATACTGTCAGCTTATCCGCAAAGGTTACAGGTCTGTATTTTTCTTTTGTGGTGATGAAGGCAATTATCAGCTTTCTATGGTAGATACAGATTTTTATGCTGTTTCAGAAAAACAAGATAGTTTTTTGGGTCGCATAAAGCTTTTTCATAGAAATGGCAAAGCATCTTCTTTTTCAAATAAAGTATCAATAAACGGTAAAAGTAATTTTGAGGATTGCCTAAAACGTATGCTTACTATAATGCAAGAAAAAGAACATATTGCATTTGTTTTTTCTATTGAAACCTTTAAGGATATAGCAGAATTTCAGAATATTATACTTGCTCTTAAAGATATGTCTGACAAAAATCAAAGGGCAGGAAATCGTCATTTGGTACTTATTCACGCTCCTGTTATTGTAGGAGGAAGTTTGCCTTACTTTAAAGATAAAAACGGGATTTTTTCTTCGGATTTATTTCCGGAAATAAAAAGAATATATAAAAAATGTAAAAATATACATATTTATGATGAACTCCAAAATGAATTTGGAGATAGAGTAAGCTTTTTAAATGTAATAAAACGAGAGTATATATATTCAATATTGTTTCGCTTTTTTTTGAAGTACGATTCGTGCTTTAGCGACAATTTTTCTTATATTGATGATTATGTTGATTTTATATGGATGTGGTACAATTCACAGAGCTTTAGAGAATATATAGGTGCAATTTTCCCAAACAATCATAAAGTAATGTTGTTGGATATAGAAAAAAGCCTTGAAAATAAGTCTGTTTTTGCAAAAATTACTGAGAACGTAAAGTATCTTAGGGAAAAAGCAGGGAATGTAATATCTTTGAAAACGTGGCTTGAAATGTGTGGTTATAAAACGGAGTTACCTACTACACCTATTTATGATTATAATTCCAATGTAATAAAATTGCAGAAGGTATACAAGATATTATGTGAAAACAAAACAGAGAATATAGAGGAAAACACAAAAAAGTTGCTTTTTCAGATAATAGAAGTTTTGCAAAAGCCAAGTTTAATTCTTTTTGATGACCATTGTTCAACAATGTATCTTGAAAAGTATATTGAATATGCACTTGAAGCTTGTGAAAAGCCTGTAAAAATTGATGTGCTTACTATAGAAAAAGCGGTAAAGGCAATAAAGTATACAGTAGACAGATTATTTTCTGCAAAATTTAATGACGAATTGCAGCTTGAAGAAGAAAATAATGACTATAAAATTAGTGATTCTTGTTATGAACTGCATACAGGAATAATTAAAACAGTGGGTCAGATTTATATTCTTGAAGCAGAAAATAAAGCTCTTGACCATAAAATAGCAAAGCTTGAAAGAGAATTTGAGGAAGCTTTAAATGATGAAAGACGATTTGAAAAAATGAATAAAAGGGCAGTTGAAGAAGAACGACAGATTGCCTATACACAAAAAGTTTCAACTGAAGTAAAAGAACTGATTAATAAAAAAGAACGAGCTTTGAATTTGAATAATATAATAAAATCCAATAAGCTTGTAAGAACACAAAAACAGGAGTGGCTTGAAAAACTCAAGTCAACTGTAAGAACTATGGAAACTACTTTAGAAATGAGTTTTGCAGATGGTTCTCAGAATATTGGCAAAAGTGTGGATATTACACTACAACAGACTAAAGACAAGCTGGTGGAAACAAATAACTTATTAAGGGAAATTTCTGATAAATCAGAAGTTTTCAATGATACTATAGAAGAAGCAAACAGTAGGTTAAATAATAACAAAATGATGTCTATAGCAGATGTTGATAGACAATATGATGAGCTTGTAAGGAATATGGAAATGACTGAATACAACAATAAAGAATTTGAAGAGGCGGTGCAGGTGTATGATTAATATAGGAATTGACTTCGGCAGTACATATACATTGGTGTCAGTTTATAGAAAAGATACCAATGTGCTTGAAACATTAAGCTTAGACCAAGGAGCACCTTATATTCCGTCAGTGGTTGCTTTTGATGAAAAAAGGAAAAGATTTGAATTTGGCAAAGCAGCAAAAAGCCATACAGGAAAAAAGGGTGCAAATATTTATAAAGCTTTTAAAATGATTCTTACAGAGCCTAAAGATAGTAGAAATTTAAAAGAAAGAGGCTTTGATTATCAAAACACACCAGAAAAAATAGCGAGTGTTTTTTTGGAAGATGTTCTAAAAAAAGTTCTTGCCGATATGGATGAAGATAGAATAGAAAATCTGGTTATAGGTGTACCGGAAATATGGAATGAAGGGTTTAAGACAGTCGATGGACGCAGTATTGTAAGAAACATATGTCAAAATATAGATTTTGTGGAGAATGTACAAGTTGTAAGTGAACCGGCAGCAGCCAGTGCATATTTTGCTTACAATTACTATCTTAGTAAATGAGAAGTACATCGGTGATGCCCTTTTACAGAAGACCTATACCACAGACTTCCTTACCAAAAAGCGCATTAAAAACAACGGTACGGTTCCTCAGTATTATGTTGAGGGAAGCCACCCGGCGATTATTCCAAAGCACCTTTATATGCAGGTGCAGGAGGAACTGGTGCGCAGGCGACTGGTTACCACCGATAAGAATGGCAAGCGTCACAGTTACAGCTGCAACCATTTATTTTCGCAGATAATTTTCTGCGGTGAATGCGGTGAAATGTTCAGGCGTATCCACTGGAACAATCGTGGCTGCAAGTCAATCGTGTGGCGTTGCGTCAGCCGCCTTGAGAATACCGGCCACGCCTGCAAAGCTCGCACCGTCAACGAGCAGGTGCTTCAGGAAATCGTGGTAAAGGCCATCAACACAATGCTTGCCGACAAAGTCAGCTACCTAAGTGTGTTACAGGAAAATATCACAGCGGTTATTAAAGCCAGCAGTGCAGCTTCGGAAGCAGCCATTGACCAGCGACTGGCTGAACTGCAGAAAGAGCTTATTTCCAAAGCCAACAGCAAGGAAGCCTATGACAACATCGCTGACGAGATTTACAGGCTCCGTGAGCTGAAGCACCAGTCAGAGATTGAAGGCGTAACCAGAGATGAACACATCAGGCGCATTTCTGAGCTACATGATTTTATAAGCCAGCACCCAACTGCTGAACTTTCAGAATTTGATGAACCGCTGATAAAACGCCTGCTGCAAAAGATAACCGTTTACGACGACCACTACACCATCGAATTCAAATCCGGTGTAAGTGTTGATATTGAAGACTAAGCCCGGACAGAAAAATACCCTGCTAACCATTACGGTCGGCAGGGATTTTTACATTATATTGCATTATAAAATTCTCTTGCTTTTCTTTTTGTTACATCATCCAAGCGGTTTGAATTGATGATTATACTCAACGCTTCTTTCTCTTTGTGATTATCAAAAATCCACTGAGCATAATTGATACGAGTCATCTGTGCAGTAATCGAAGTGGCATTACTGTTGTTTGTGAGCAGCTTACGGGCCAGCACTTCTTTATCATTACAATTTTTGAAATCCTCATAATAATCAATGAAGCACTTCTTTCCGATAGAATTTAATGCTCTTTCAACTGTAGTCATTGCTTTTGCCTCCCTTCTTCACGCTTTAGATTTTATCTTTACACAAAGGAGCACGCCAGATGTGCATTCCACTGTGCATAACAGTCCTTGTGAATTTTGCGATTTTATATAAACTCACTTAGTTTTTTCGACAAGGCGATTATTGTCTCATTTTTATATCGAGCAACAATTCTATTAAAATAACGGATTGTATCCGTATTTGCAAAACGATGGTCTACAACATTAATACCCTCTGAGCCTTTCGCAATAAAGAGTAAATACTTAGGCGATAATGGAAATATCATGCCATTTGAATTTTTTATTTCAACAACGCTTTTATTCTCAAATGCTGGATTGTCTGAAATAATAAAATATCCTGCATCATCATACGCTTCAAACAGAATCATTTGACAGCCCTTTAAGGCAGCCGCCACTGTATTGTGATAAAATCCTCCTGTATTCTTAAAGAACATCTTATATAATTCAGAATACCATATTCCTGTCATTAACTCATCAGCATATCTTTTTCCTTCTTTAATAACTTCTTCAGAGGGCTTTTCACCCTCCGATGCATTGCACATTGACGAAAACACCGGATATAATAAGTTTTCTTTTATTCTTTTGTATACACCCATGGCATCAAACAATGGATTTCTACAAAGCATTATAAAAAATGAAGAAAGCATATCGCTAGCAATGGGGGTAGGAATAATCCTTTCACTTTTGCCTATTGCAACTGGCGTACCACTATGAACCGCATTTATAAAACTGTTATATGTATTTTCCCAATTCTTTTCTAAGTAATCATCAAAAGCGTCTTCTAAAATGTAACAATTCAGAGATTCAATTTGATTTTTTATAGCTGCTTGCCTTGGAACATTGCCATCATCATAATAGAACTCCCAATCATTAATTTCAAAAAAATGTTTATCTATGCTCTTTTTATTTTTGATTATGCTGTATCCGATTTTACCATATACAGGTTTAGCAAAACCTGTTCTCAACAAGTCATGAATCATTAAAACAAATTCTTTCTTTACCCTCGGACATGACTTGCATATATATGAACACGAAAAATTAATAGTGTATAAATGTGGTTTCCAAAGAACAGAATTTCTGTTAGCGCCTTCACCAATGTCAGAACCATTAAACACATAAACTCCAGTAAATTTCTTATTAGGTTCTTTTGATGTTTCTACTTCAGTTTCCCATGCTTTCATATATACACGTGGTACAAAATGCTGTTTTTTAGTTGGCATCTATCAATTCACTCCTCGTCGCATTATCAAATCAGGCAACTCAACCCTATGACAACAAATCGGGCAACTCAACCCTACGTCATTTTTTCAAGTTTTGCCGCCTTTGATACATTCCCACAGAGTAAATTCCACTCCGTCCCGTGACTGCCAATCAGCTGCCACGGAATATATCAACCTGCGAGAAAGCCCATAAAATAAGGCTTTTTCACACTTTTATTTTTCTTTTCGTGACATCAATACTACCGTCTCCACATGGGTCGAGACAATGCCGTGAATGTCCACACAACGCGGGAACAAATCTACTCCCGCAGTACACGGGAACAAATCGTCCCTTAATATTATAACATATCCGTCAATAAGACTCCAGGTTCATCCCCATCTCCCAACACAAAAGCAACAGGTCCATCCCAGAGAATATCTGGAACGAACCTGTCAGAACTTACTAATATTTGTCGTAGCTCCAAATTGCTGAAATTGACCTTCCTCGGAAGTTTATTCTGTATTTTGCTTTGAATAAATGGTTAAGCACTTTTTGAAAGTCTGTATCATTCAACCGGCTTTCTGCTGCATAATACAGTTCACTCACTTCAAATAAGGGCATCTCCTCATAATAGTCATCTACTATTTTGCAGAAAATATCGGTGTCCCAGGTTTCCTCAAGATAGTGGCGGAGCAAAATCCAGTTTCTGATAGATACCGACAGTTTTAGAATCTCTCTTTTCTGTAGCTCATTCACTACTATTCCTCCTTATGAAGGCTTCTCATCTCTGTTACATTTCCCTGCAAATGATACTTGCCAGGTTTGTACCAGAGCGCCAATCGGATGCGGAAGACGGAGCTGTGTACAATCTGCCGTCACAATAAAGCTTCACATGATTTTTTGTACGCTCTACACGAATTCCCAATGCTTCAAGCTCCTTCTCCATGGAACGAGACATTCTACGATAGCCTTTAAAAAGGGCTTTAATTGCTTGCTTACGTTCTTGAGTAGTCATTTCGCAGTTAATCATAACTGACACTTCCTCTCTTTTACTGGCTTTTTTGTTTCTTATGCACTTATTGTAATGGAGGAAGAACTCAAGAGCGATAAACCGTCAGTTAACGAAAAAGGCACACCTCTGCATTTTTTACAACAGGTATGCCTTTTCAATTATTCATCAGTGAAGTCAAATTCAGACTTCCATTTCTCTTTAAAAATGCCGAACACGGTCATAAGAACATCCTCGTCTTCAACAGAGATATACGATTCCGTTTCATCATCGTTGGCTTCGAGCCGCAGGATTACTACTTCTCCATCTTCAGCCCCAACCGGAAGAAGTACTACGAACTCGTCCCCATCCCATGAAATCAAATCAAGAAATTCAAAAAGAACATCGTGGCCAAATTCATCTGTCAATTTAACTACATTATCCATTGTTTATGCCTCCTCCACAGAACTTACGCTATCAAACGCCTTAAGAAGCGAGTGTACCTGATCAATAAACCGCAATGAATCAAAAGTGTTTCTCTTCGAATCGACTTTCCCAGTTGCGATCAACCAGAGATAGCTTACAGCGTCTTCAAGAACACAATTGTCAATTAAACAATCAAATTCATCAACATGACTTGCTTCCAAACAGGCCGCAGACAATCGTTTCTTGATTTCGATTGGCGAATCTCCTCGTTTATGCAATCGCTCAAGTAATTCATTACCTTCAGTGCAGACAAAGACAGTTGTAACAGAAACATCGCTGTCACGGAAATAATCTCGCACCTGCACCATCCCGTTATAATCAATCTCCAGCACTACGGTATTGCCATGTTCAAGTGCTGCCAAAACGGGTTTGACTGGTGTTCCATATCCGTGGTTCCCATATTCATTATGCTCCAGATAAATATCGTTTGCGATACGATTATCATACTCCTCGGCACTAATGAAGCTATAATTATCTCCTCCGTCATTACGAGGCGGTCGTGTTGTATCAGATACAGAAAGCCACAGTTTTGCGTGCATCGGCATGCTTCGATTGAGTTCCAAAAGATGCCTTACTAACGTGCCTTTACCCACGCCCGAAAAGCCGCTGATAATAATAATTCGTTTGCCCATACCTAGCCATCCTTTCTTGTCACTTGTATGTAAGACTTTCTGTTCCATTCTCTTCAATCCAATCCGCAATACGAGCGTAGTATTCCTGTACACCCAATTCTGCATATGTTTCGCTATCCATTTCCAACCGCTGTGTCATATATCCGTAGTAGTCGTTTCTTGGGTTAATGTAATCATCAACCTCCTGCGAATAATGTGTAGCATCTTTAAACAATCGAAGATTACGATACTCAGGCGAAATATTATCAAATACATCTGCCAGACGATATTCGTAACTATGGTGAATTTCATGCAGGATGGTAGACAGCACATCTTCTACAGGGTCATTTTCAATATGATCAAGGTTGATTCGTATTAATCTCTGCGCATCCGAATAAGCACCTAAGGTATATGGCGAGAGATTATCTCCCTGAACGGTAACCGGATCACTCAGTCCTAAATAATGTGTTTCAACATTGCAGACTGTCTGAAGAACATCGATTCGTTCGTAGGTATTCAAGTCCTCCCAAACAACTGGCTGAAGTTTCAGAACAGCATCCATATTTGCTTCCATTGTATCCTCATCTTCAACGTCCTGTTGTATTTCTTCTGCCTCTACCGATGAAGTTACAAGTCCCGTGCCAAAATAGCCGTTCCATCCAATGCCAACCATAAGGGTCAGCATGGCAACTGCCATAATACATGAAACAGAATATATACATCTTGAGAGTCGGTTCTGCAGCACTTTTCTTCGTGCGATTTTGCCTTTCTGTTTAATTTTTCTCGAGAAAAGCAAAATCGAATATACAAGTGATAAAAGAATTGATACTACTGCTACAACTCGTATAAACAATGCCGAGGTAGTCGAATAGGTCAATATTGTATAAAGGCCAAACGGAAGAACAAAACACGCTGTTGCAGTCCAGCCGTTTTTTCTTCGGTTCATCACAATGATGAAACAGGCCACAGAAACCAGCATCATAATCAAGAGAAGCCGAAGAGAGTCATACACATCACGGTGGGGAAGAACCCGAAACAAAAGATTTTTATACCAGATAAAACCTATTACATATTTCCAAGTAATGCTGAGCAGGAACTCGAATGTTGTCATTGTAGAGTGATCTTTCATAAGTTCATCCTTTCTTATCCGCACAGCTATACTGCCATATGGATGCTCAAATTCACCTCATAATATCTACAACGGTGTTTTCACCCATAGTGTACATGAAGTCTTGAACATTTCCGATAAACCGATGGTTAACAATACAGGAGCCTCCACAAATAGGAAGCTCCTGCGTTCTTAATTGTATTAATCTTCAAAGCCATTGAAAATCTGGTCTGCCAAGCCATACTCAATAGCCTCATCTGCATTCAAATGATAGTCTCTATCACAATCAACAGCAATTTTCTCAATACTTAAGCCAGTATTGGAGGCAAGGATTCCATAAAGGCGATTGTTGATTTTTTCGATATGCTGAGCTGTTCGCAGAATGTCAGCAGTCTGCCCAGAAAAACCACCGAGAGCCTGGTGAATCATCATACCCGAATTCGATCCAATATAGCGCTTTCCCTTTGTCCCAGAAGAAGCGATTACCGCAGCCATTGAAGCGGCCGTACCCATCACGATAGTTCTGAACTCACATCCGCAGGAAATCATGGTATCCAGGATGGCTGAACCTGCAGACACTGAACCTCCGGGGGACATAATCCAAAGGGTAATGTCATCGTTGCTTAATGATGCAAGATGGTTAATCTGACAGCAAATGCCTGCTGCCATGGAATCAGTGATTTCTTCGGTGATATAAATTCTGCGGCGAGAAAACTCTTCAGACAAGCAGTCAGAAGTCATGTAGCCAGCGGCGGTAACGGTTCTTGTTGTTGGTACAGTCATATGTATCCCTCCTTAATCATCATCGCATGATCCAAATAATTCATCAAACTTTTTCATCAGCTCGGCTTCAAGGTAAGTATCTGATGAGTCATCATCAGCTGACGAATGTGCATGCTTATTGTGCTTCTCCTTTGATGTTGTTTTCTTTTTCTGCACAGGTGCAAATGGTGCACGTATTCGCTCATTCACCACATCAGCAGCAAACTCTTTTACGGTGTATGTCTCAATTGCTGGCAGCTTGGCAGCATAAGTCGGAAGGGGATGGTTCCCGATATTGTATGCCTCAATACTTGGAAGCATTGTGCAGTATCGAATTCCTTCTGCGAGGTTCAGATAGATTGCTTCTTTATGACTCCAAGATCTTTCAAGCGTCATAAGCTCTGCCTGAGAGCAAAGTGGTCGTTCTTTTCCATCGGGTGTGATGCAAGTTGTGCCAAGCTTTGCCTCGAGTTCTTTGAGCAGTTCAAGTTCAGTAGAGCCAAGATACAGCGTAGAAGCACAATTCGAAAGAAGTTTCTCCGGATTCTCGTATCGTTCTTTCAAGAGAGCCAAACTCTGAACACAGAGGTAATACCTGATATTACGGCTTCTATGCGTCGCAAGGCTTTTGTCCATATTGGGAATAGGAATACTAGCGAACTCATCAAGCACGAAATTCATCCGGACATTCAGTCTGCCATTTCTATTGTGATAGGCTTTGTCGACCAAAAAGGTCTGAATCTGACTGATAATCATTCCCAAGATAGGATCTGCTGTCGAGGTCGTATCATCTGTTACCAGGAATAATGCCATCTTTGGCTTGATAAGCTCTTCGAGCGTGAATGTGCTGTGAGAAAGCATATCGGCAAGCTTAGGATTCTGATTAAACATCGTCAGAAAACTGGATGCAGTGATGAGAATACTTCTAAAAGTATTCTCGGCTGAGGAAAGACACTGTTTCAATGCAGATTTCACAGTGTTGTCCGGCATCATCGAAAGGAGGTGATCCTCAATGATGGACGCTGATCCCCGTACATTAAAATCAGACCAATTTAAGACATTGACCTGCTCAATTTTAGGGTAAGCATCCATCATAATCGCCCCAGTTCCGTTCAGCCACAGTGCACCCGTATCTGGCCAAAATGGATCTTTCGCACGGTGTCGCTGTTCTTCTGCAAGGGCGTTAATAATATCAGATAACAGACTTAAACCTCTATCCTTATCTCCACTTCGATATACAGTTGCCGGATAATGAAGCAGATTAAAACAATCCTTGTCCATGGTCCGAAAATCGAGACACCGAACATTATATCCCTGATTCTTCAGAAAACCTGCCTCTCGGTTATACAATTCACCTTTCGGATCCGTGATTATCATATTCTCTTTTGCCACAGCAAGTATCCTGATTAAGGGCATGAACCCACAGATACTCTTTTTCATACCACTACAGGCGATCAATGCTGTGTGCCCATCTCCATCGTCAATATAGACATTCTGACCATCGGAGATGATTGGCATGCCACCCGCCTCGAGTTCACTCAAATCCGAAAGATTGACCTTTGTAAGTCGTTTTTTTACTTCTTCGGTTGAGGTCCAGTGAGTAATAGGCTTCTCATATACATATCCTGCGTAAGCTGCCTCATACTGCTTCTTTCTCGCCATACCAGTTCTCCTTCCTCTTATCGATAACTGCCAAAAGACGGTTATAGTCTTTCTGAGTCAGCATATAGCCTACAGCGGAGCAGTGGCTGTCGGCAAAATTGACCAGTGTATCCACACTAATCTTTTTACCTGTGCTCCAGGACATTTCAGTCAGAAGTGCTGTAACAACACTTTCACTAAATTCCAGTTCCATCAGTTCCTGAAGGAACTCTTTCACCCGGGAAGAACAGATAACACCCTGTGCTTTACACAGATCATTAACACGGCTCTTAAAGGAATGCTTCACGTTTGTTTCTTTGACTACGCACGGAATACGATTATAAAAGAATACCGATAAAATCTTGCCAACAAGTTCTCTCGCAGCCTTTGCATTCCGATTATCCACGAGAAAGATGCACTTCCAGCACTCACTCATATCAACCAGGAAAAGTAATGCTTTATTCAGATATTCTTCGTCATGATGTGTCAGCCAACTGCTCATATCGATAACGATATATCCCTTAAAATCACTTCGGCGCCCGGCAGCTTCAGAAGCTGTTCCTTGCAGACGCTTAAGCTCATGGAAACTCTTGTCGAACGGTGCTGCGTAGCGAAGCTCAAACATGAAATAATCCTTATTGCCCTCAAACTTTTCTGGGTGGGAGGTTTTCATCTCGGAGATAATAACATCAGCATGAGCTTTCTGAGCATCCGAGTTGCCAAGAAGAATGTAATTCTCAGGATAAAAAATGGCTTTATTAGTTCCCATTGATATTCTCCTCTCATTTAGTGTGACATCATTGTACGGGACCCCGCAGTAAATTCCTATAAACCGCCGGTTCACAAAGCGAGAGCGAGGGAATTATCGACCTGCAGATTTATATACCTGCTGATCATTCTATCGATGCGTACAGCACTTCGAGAATCAGTAATATCAACCTTCTGCTCAGCATAAAAACTAATATCGCCTTCATCTGTCACCTCCATTCCCACAACTGCGTGTGGGGATTTGGAGGTACGATATTCACATCGCCTTCCGGCTTTTGATGCAGGTGCTGTACCAATAAAACGCCACAGCCGGATTAAGCCATTACCTTCGTACTGAATGTCAAATGTCAGCTTTTTTTCTGGGATTGTGCAAAAATAGAACTCTCCGCTTCTACACGGGAAATCTCTGTAATTAATACCGAGGCGGCTGAGTGCCGCCCCAAGAGTCGATACATCTGTATTGGACATTTTATTCTCTTTCATTTTTATTTTTTGAGTTCAAGATGCGTTTCGTCACTCACATATGCTTCCAAACGAGCAACTCTCTTAGGTGTTGCGGGATGAGTACGATAAAGTGCTTCTGTAAGTGTCAGCTGGCGGTTTGATTCACTAGCTGCATAAGAAAGGAAATGTGCAAGCTGAAGCCCATATCCAAGCTGTGCGGAATACAAATCAGACCGATACTCTGCCGCTCTGCTCAGTCCGCTTGCAACAGCACGATAAATCACTACGATACCTTTCTGAAACAGGCTGAAGATGCCTCCTACTGCCTTTGTTGTCCCTCTGAAAGCTACTACGCCAAGCCAGGAACGGAAGAAACTGCACACAAGGAACACCAGGAAGATAACAGCCATAAATGCAAACGACATTACACTGAGCGCACCACAGAGAAGAAGTATTGCCGAAAATACGGCACGGCTAAATTCTGCATCCAAATTTAATGTGTGCGAAATTTCATGACCAAGGACAGCATTAAGTGTCAGTGGATCCGTATTATCAAAGGCCCCTCTTGAAACGGATACACAGTTTGCACCATATGCTGTAGCCTGCAATTCACTGTCTCCAGGAATCAAGTAAAGTTTTATGTTTGAGATATCTGCAGAACTGGTATCTTTAACCTCTTCTACAAGCTGGTTCTTTGCGCTTTCAAGACGAGTCCGTTCATAGTTGGGCAGTTTATCAGCACGAACTGCGCCTTCTTTGAACAAAGAGAGGTATCCACCTAACCACACATAAAGAGTAACCATACCCGTGACAATACCCGCAATCAAAGGATTGTTAAACAGTACATACACGGTCAAAAACTCGGCAAAAAGTACCGTAGCAACTTTCAGAATACCGGGCAATCGTATCATGGCAATACCTCCTAAATTAAAACTGGAACAGTGCCTGGGTACCTCCACAGTCTATGATTGCGGCGCCAGGGCACAATGCATTAATGGTTTCTTTCCGGTAACGAGCCTGCCGAACTGGGGCATTGCGAATCTCTGCCTCAGTTCGATTGGTTCCAAGAAGCATATCGAATGCGGTGGATGCACGAATTCTCTTATCAATTGTTGTTGTATAAGATCGCTTAACAACATCAACATGACCGCAGCATGCCTCAATTTTCGAGCATGAACTCATGGAATCATGTCTCGAATAAATGCGAACAGGGAATGTACCCATCAAAACGCTTAAATCTTCCTCTCGCATAGAAAACGCATCCGTTGTAAAAAAATGAACATCAGTGGCTGGGGGCAGAGTCTTCAAAACATCAATAATGCATCCTCGGTCACATTTTCCATCATCAACGATCAGCACGGAACAAGCCGCAGCCTGATTCTTAATATAGGAAATCATAAGCTTGCACAGGACTTCTTGCATCGGGCGATCCGACGCAAACTCACCGACCGGAAGGTGTACTGCAATACCGGATGACGGCTGAAAGTTACCGTTAAGGAACGGTGCCAGCATCACAAGAAACATTTCAAAGTCTGCAGCAGCGCCGCTGACCTCTGTGTAACGGCAAAGTAAGTATTCGTAGCTTTCTTTTGACAGTATTCCATTTTCAACAAGCTGCCAAAGCTTCCATTTAACCATCGATGTTCCACCATACTGCTCCAGGACTTCAACACTGAGAGGGCTATGGTTACCAAGCCTCCGTTCTGTTTCTTTTACAAACGAAAGATAGCTGATCACCTTCATAGCCTTTGTCCCATCAAAGCCAAGATCCGAAAGCAGACTTCGAAGTCTGCTTACTTCTTTCAACGAAGAGACTTCAAGTAGGTCATAGCAAAGATTAACATCTCCGTTCAGTGGATTCATAACCTTAAAGCCGCCGAAATCAGTGAACGCACTGCCACTCTGCGTACTATCAAGAATGAAGAGGGTTTTACCAGACTCATAAATTGAATTTACGATATACTGCCCCAGGACCTTTCGTACCCTGAAGTCAATGCCACTAACGAGATATCTGATATCATTGTTTACGTATTCAGGCTGATATACCGAATGTATATACTGAAGATAATTCATAGCTGTTCTCCTTACTTATTTCAAAAATCCATGTTGATATGGACCCTCTGCGGTCGGTGAGACATAATCTTTACAATGCAGTCTCCCGTGCCTAGCGAGGCAAATTCTTCATCCGTGACAACAGGCTCCAATTCACATTTCACGACAGGCTCAGCATACCGAGAAGCAGGAAGGACAAGATGCTCCTTATATTCGGAGCCATAAAGAGTCTGAAGCACTGAAATAGTTGTAGGGTCTCCCGGACGAAAGCTTATCTGATACGGGAACCCTGCCAAACCGCCTGTAGTAATATGCTCATTAAAATCTGCGCTAAGACCGTAGAGATTTTCTACTGACTGGGTTGTTAATAAAATCTGCAGACCATACTCACGTCCCAGGTTCGCAGCCTGAAAAAGTCCCCAATCAGCCGATTTTCCGTTGTCTGCCATCTTATCTAATTCATCAAGCACCATAAGAATTGGAGGGTTTTTTCTGGTGCAGTTGCTCAGCTTAAAATCCTTTATCTTCTTCATGTAATACAAGAAGAAGGGACGACTGATTTCAGCCGATGCGAGATCATACAAGAAGAAAAGATTCTTTCCGTACTTCCCGTTCAGCCAGTCACGAATCGTATCCTCTCCGTCCATTTCAAAGCTGCCAGAAAACATCTCCAACACTGCATTCAAAAAGAACTGAATATCTGCAGAACGGCGAGTTGTCTCATAGTCATCCTTACACATAGGATCAAAGCCCCAATCCTTACGAAGCATGGAGTGGTTACGAGGGTGTCGTGCCAAATATGCAAGAAGCTCCTTTGTCGTCATTCGACGCAGAGCATTTACCAAAGTCCAATTACCTGTATCTGCGTTAGGATAACAATCAACAATTGTACGTAACACGCCAATAAATGTATTACGTGCGGCTTCGATCCATGCTCGGTTCTGATTGGCTCCGGAGAGAAGCTCTGCAAACAGAAAGTCAGCTATTTCTCTCATCTCTGCTTCAGAATCAGATGCTTGTCGAATTTCCTTGATGATATTGGGGATAAACAGATTTTTGCCCGGTACGACTCTGGGATTGTGAGTAATGACTTTATCATCATCCCCCAGGAAGTGTTTGATGAATGAGTTCTTGATTTCAAAGAACACCCCCCTCATGTCTGGTACGGATGACAGAAGGATTTCAGCGGCATTCGTTGTATAAGAACGTGTTTTGCCAGTGCCAACTACGCCGTATGTAATCACATTGACGCCTTTCAGAACAGGAAGGTTAACCAAAGTGCCATCAGGAAGGACTGCTGGTATGCCTCCGACACCCACAGGCCACTGAGGAACTGTTTTACCCCGATTCATACACGGAAAATCATATATCATACTTGCCCTCCCTCTAATCGTCTAAGCTACAATCAGCACCGCTGCCCTCATCTTCAGACACTGTTGCGTCTGAAGCCGTATCTGAGGTTTCTCCGTCTGAAGCATTGCTCTCGGAAACAAAGGCAACCGAATCAGTATTTGGCGTACCGCTGAAGTCAGCAGCCGCATAATCTTCAGCAATACCAGGCAATTCAGCGTCCGTATTTTCCATAAGATCAGCATATTCACCGCTGCTCATGGAGCTGCTGAGAGTATCTCCTGGATTAGGGGCATCAAAAGTATCCGGTAACGCAACGGACTGGTCATTCCATGCCTGCTGTTCTGCATAACTGGCATTAGTAAAGGAATGATGAACGGATTCTGTATGACCATCCGAATAAGTCACGTTATCAGAAACCATAAACGCTTCCGGCCTATCACCGGGATTCGCGTTCACGATAGCTGTTTTGGACGAATCAATAGCAGCCCCATTCTGAAGCGCCGTGCGTTCGCCCTGCTCCATGGAGTAATAAGCTCCGTGATTAACATCATAGTGCTGAGCAACTATGTTATCAGTGGTGTTAGTTCCACCCAAAGAAGAAGCATTGACATGACCTCTCTCATCTCCAGGCAGATATGCGTCTGTACGGCCAGGCATGTGGGAATGATCGCCTTTTTCGATAGAAAGGTCTCCTTCCCAGGATACATTACCGTTGTTAGGATCTACGGAACTATGATGATTGGAATACATAACTGACTACCTCCTCATTTCAAAACACTTTTAATAAGTAAATGCAATCCTGCAAGCACAATCAAACAGGGAAGAAATGCTTCGGCAACGGGAGCTAAAGACAGCAGCCCATTCCCCAGCATAGTGCCAATGCTGGGGAAAACACAGCTGATTACAAACAGAACAAGAAGAAGCTACATATGTCATTCCTCCTTGTAACTTAGATAGCGTTGGACATGATCTGCTGAGCAAGTTCGGTGGACATGTCAATCATCACCGTCTTACGGTTCACACTAGCCTCGGCACCAGTGCCCAGACCGAACTGATAATAGGGATCATCCACAGCCCTAACAGTTACAGCAACGATTCGGTTAGCATCGACACCTGCCTCCATAAGAGCCGTTTTAACACTCTCGGCACGTGCCTTTCCGAGCCAAAGAGTGTACTCAGAATCAGACTCGCCGGCACAAGTACCATAAAGAAGGATGTTCACTTCGGGATGATCCAAAAGGAAATCAGCAACCGGCTGGATAGCCGCTGACGCCGAATCAGGATCAAGGAACTCGGCAGAATCAGGTTTATAGCGTACCTGTTCCTCAGGAATTACGATTGGTGCCTCAAGGACCGTTTCATCAGCATCTTCAAAAATCTCAGGCTCCAGAATGGTCAAATCCATCAGACCGGATACCGTTCCTTCGACAGCCATACAGGAAACCGGAGTCTCCGCAAAGTGATAGCAGTCATTACTCGGTAAATCCTCCTTAAAGGTAACAGACTTAGCACCCAATGCCATGAAAAGCTGTTCATAGAAAAATCTCATCTGTGCTTTTTCGTTGGCAGAGAGCTTCGGCTGAGCAGAACCAAAATCACCGCAGCAATACCAGACAACATCAATACCAGACATGTCCGCATTCATCTTCTGAGCCACTGAAGCAACAGAACCCTCAACATCCAACTCATACACAGGAGTTTCAAGCATGTTAATCAGGCCAACGGTTGACTTGCCTCCACAGTAGAATACAAGCACGTTCTCGCGTCCTTCAACTGCGTGGGCATTCAGAGTTCTTACGGCAAGTTCAGTTGCAGCCGCCATATCGATTTCAGGAGATACAGGTTCATAAGATTCAAGACGATCGGTCAGATCGGCTTTGATTCCATCACGAACGCGCTCCATCATGACATCGGTATAGCCACGGTCAGAAAGATCGGGGATGGTGCCAGGTTCGCCAATAGTAGTAGGTTCACTTTCGACCGAAATGAAGGCATAATCGGTACCCGGGTTAGCGGGCAGAGTGGCGAGTTCAGCAATGCCCTCATTAAGCTTCGTTTCGCCATCAGCAATACCAACAACAAATGCAATATTCACCGGATTGGAAGTCTGAATGTCTTCAGAGCCTCCACATCCAGTAAGACCGATCACCATTAACAGAGCAACTACAACGAGAGACATGTTCTTAAAGATCTTCTTCATTTTCAGTTCTCCTTTCAAGATACCTTATTCAGTGCGATAGTAGTCGGCATGGCAGAAATGTCGGCAGGAGACACTCCTTTCAAGAGTGCTTCTCCGGATTCTGCCATACGCTCAGTGAAATCAGGGTCGTTAACACGAACTGTCATCTGCTTGCGGCAGTGAAGCTTTAAGCCAAGACGATTAGCTTCAATCTGATGCTCAGCAGCAGCACGCTTGCGCTCATCCCATTCCTGAGGATCAGGAGCATTCTCGAGAAGAGCCAGTTCATTCAGAAGAGGCTCAAGCTCTGCAAGGCACTTTGCCTGTTCCTTTTTCTTGCGCTCACGGATGGAAACAAGGAAGGCGTTTTCGTCCAGAGAAAATGCAAAGGACAGGAGTCCGGTTGCAGTAGTTACAAAGGCTGTGATCAGTGTTACGCCATACTCTGCCAAAGAGTAAGATTCCTTCCCCACGAACTCACCCGCAGCATTGATGGTTCCATATGTAGCATCCATAGAACCCCAGCGAACCATAACAGATGCCACAACGGACAGGATAAACATACTTGCAAGACCGACACAGATGGTCCAGAACAAAGGTTTGGAAGTGAATTTTTCACCTCTGTGGGAAAGGAAGGTTCCCAAAGCCCACATAGATCCGTCAGACATCACAGACATGCAGATGACTGTAATCATCAGAAGGGTAGCATTGGAAAGAAGCACCGTCTGAAGGAAACTGTAGTTCACCGCTGCATCGACGATCATGGCTGCAATCGTAATCGGAAGCCCAATAGAAACAGCAAACCGTCCGATGTGGAACTGGAACTGAGAACGCAGACTTTCGAGAGGCTCAATCTCCTTCTGAAGCTTTGCAATCTTCTCCTTAAGCGGAGAAATCTTACGTTCGAGAGTTGCCTTTCTCATCTCACGTGCAGAGCGGATACGTACAATCTGGTTTTCGTTGTTGGCAACTGCTGCCTCATGTAAAGCGAGACAATGCTCAGTCTCAGCATCGATATAGTGGTCACACTCGGATCCAGCCGAGTGATGATCGCAGGTTGAAATTACTCCGTAGAGATATGCCTCTGCATCATGGTATCCAGCTTCAACAATCTCAGACTTGTTCATGGGATAATCAGCAGTGACAAAGTTTTCGAGTCCCAGACCACAAGTAGGCAGGGATGCCGGAACGTAATTGTCAGTTAAGACGCTGTAATCTCCAGACTTCTTCTTGTTAAAGATACTCATTCTTTTACCTCCTTCAGAATGGAAATAACGGCATTCCAGGTATCTTCATGGTTATTCAGAATCTGCTGGGCACAGTCTTCATAAGTGATACCAGGAAGATTGTAATCATAAATTGGCTTCATCAGCAGACCGTGACCATAGCAAGCAAAGGTGGAAGAGAGGATCTCTGCCGTTGCTTCCATCTGATCGTGTGCAGAACCGTACTCGGCTCTGATGTCATTTGCAAGCTGTGCCAGGTTCTTCAAAATGCTCTGGCGTTCGTTTTCGCGAGATGCACGCTTTCCGGCAGCTCTTTCATTGGAACGTGCCTGAGCATTACTTTCACTATGAGAGTTCTGACTCTTGCCAGACTCAGTAAGTGCAGCAGTAACAGCGGCATAGTCAATCAGCAGCTCGTCTGCAGTACTCCATACTCTGCTAAGCTTTTCCTCTGCTTTTTCACGGCGGGTTACACACGCATTACGGAAGCGTTTGATCTGACCAGTTACATAGCCAGATGCGATGGTGTTGGTCTCCGGATCAAGGCCCCCGGTGTGAATAACCTTGCCATGCCAAAAGCCACAGAACCAAATAAAGAAGCGAGGGGTACGAATACCCTTCATAGGAAGCGCAGTCTTATTATTGCCCATTGTATTCTCTCCTTTCTTAAGCGGCACGATCGAAATCGCAATTGTGAATATGAGCCTTTGCAGTGATACAAGGCATCTGAACAAATTCATCACGCTCACGAAGCACATATTCAACCTGTGCAGGGATGCGATCCAGAATCTTGTTAATCTTTACATTGTGACCGTTACCAGCTTCATGCAGTTCACTTACAGTCATGCTGAAGCCAATACCATCAAGGTTTCTGCCATACTTACGAAAGAAAGCAAAAACCGAGCCGGAAAAACTCTTGGTATCGAACAGCCAAAGGCGTTCCTTAGTACCTACAGGCTGGTAATAGAACTTATGCTTTCCGGTTTCGGATACACAAATGATACGGTCTTTGTTGTCGTGATTCGTATTAATCTTCTTCATGAATTTGTCCTCCTCATGTTGAAAGTGAATATACTCTGTACTGTTTCGCCCCATCTCAGGGAACATGCTGTGCATGCTGAAGTGTTTTAGCTTCGCTCATCAGGGCGGTAACCGCCGACAGTTATTAAATTGTCAAGGTACAAAACTGATGTTTCTGTTTTAATTATAATCCGTCGGTCGATAAACCATCGGTTAACGAAGGCACTCGACTCTTAGATCAATGTCGGCAGTTTCGCCCCATTTCAGGGAACATGTTTAACCATGTCGAAGCGGCTAATGCTTCGCTCATCAGACGGCTAAGCCGTGACTGCCGGTGTGTCAAAGAGGGACTCATGCGGGAACCGTGCACTGTTCGAGCACTCGTCACACACGCATTGGCCACTACGTGACCTCTTCAACACACCAGGGAAATGACTGCATCGTCACTTAAAACCCGAAGTGTACACTCGGTATCACCTCCGTTTCTTTGTGAGTATAGAATATCAGATCAGCTCGGCTACTACGATTAACCACCGGTTGACATTTCTCCGATTTTTTGAATTTTAGGCAGCAGCCTCTTCCATCTGGATGTTGCCGCAATCCATACACGCTATTCTGACTGTCTTGGTTGCACGGATGGAAAGCCCACATTTAGGGCAGATGTACTTACGGGTAGATGACTTCTTCTTCGGTGCATTATTTGTATCTGAATCCCCACCAGGATCATTGTTTCCACCTGCCTTGCCAGATGCCAGCTTTCCCTTTGGGCTTCGATAAAGCTTAAGCTTGTTATCCCAGCCCATATTCTGAACAAGGCTCACAAGCTCAGGTGCAGGATGTGTAACACTGTATCCAATAAGGGGAGCGGACGTGATAATCAAGCCTCTCTTCTCGGCCTCTTCCTTGAAGCGCTTGTTGTGATAAGTGTTGCCACGGCTGGTATCCTTGATGCCTTGAGAATGGCACCAATAGTGAACCATCTCATGCATCAAAGTAGCGATAATATTCGGAACAGGTCTATGAAGAGACTCTGCACCAAGATTGATTTCCTTTAGCTTGAGACCGCTGTCGTCCCACGCATCATAAGGAGTAAAATGACCATGAGCACCGGGAGTGCTCTGAATGGTAATTGCAGGTCTTGAAAGTGCACTTTCAAAAAATCTCTGATTGAGAACATCGAAAGCTTCTTCCAAGAACACAACTTCGTCAGATACTTTCATGGAAGCAATCCTCCGCCCAAAATGTATAATCCCAGTATAGCCGTTTCATGTTCAGATCACAGAAACCGTCAGTTAACAAAAAAGACGAGCACCTGCGTAAGCAAATGCTCGTCAATATATGAAAATATGTAATCTTTAAAGGGGCGAGCTGATCGCGCTCGTCATCGTAGAAACTCAGTCGGGCAACAATCAGCTCGCAGGGTTTACAACCGAAAATCTGACACAATGCTCGCGCATGTTCTTCAGAAATGTCGCACTCTCCACGCTCCCACTTACCAATGGAAGTGATTGATACCTCGACACCAATACCCCACAGGAGATCAGCTAGTCCATCTCTGGACAGCCCCATCGCCTTGCGGCGCTTGACAATTCGGTTGCCGGTTTCTACACGATTGATGTTAAAAAATGCCATAGCACTTTCCTCCTTGATATTGACTGGAGACTATAAAAAGCCCCCCTCGGTCTATTCCACCTATCAAATATCATCAGAGTTTCAACCAATAGTGTAGTTTAATTATTATACTCGTTTATCAGGTTTTTGTCAATCAGCGTGTGGATGAAGCGAAAAGATGATTAGGCTAAAGAAAGTTTCAGTAACAGCATTTTTCCAAAACGCAAATCATACTTTCAAATAATTATATAGAGTCATTATCAGCCCCTGAACTTCGGAACAATGTCGGTAGGCATCAACCCGACCAATTACTCTCTGGTAGCAAACCTCAGCATCATTTCGACCAACTATACCCGAGTGTGCCGCAGGATTTCGGTAAACATTTCTAATGTTTTCACATTCACTAATAAAACTATGAGGATCCCTTATCGAAGATATTTTTCCATTTTGCCTTTGAAAATCAATCCAATCAATGGCTCCGATGGTTCCACCTCTTTGATGCATATATGTTTCTTTGAAAATAGTGTCGAGGTACTCTTTCATCCGTTCCCGCGTTACTCTAGTCTTTTCATTATAAAATAGGAAAGGCAATTTTCCCAAAGTAAATAAGTCTCCGCAGTTGACAATTGGCTTGACTTCCGCATTTTTATAGATATGGTACTTTGTGTCGAGTAGTTCCTCCGGCCAAACTTCATATACATTCCCCAACAATGAAGGAGATCCATATTTTTGGATTAAGTATTCTTGATATTTAGTGAAAAACCAGTATTTAAGTTCATTTTCCAATGCTGATGTAACTGTTAAGCAGACACCCGAATAATCAAAAATGGCATTTTGATTTGGACAGTTTTTCCAAAGGATATTCGCAGAAATCAAGGAAGTTTTTGTACTCGGCAATAGTTTATCCCATATTTCTCCAAATAAGCGGTTCAAATTCAATTCTTCTTCTCTTAACAAATCATTAAAATCTGTTCGTAGGATATGATTGCCTATATAACTGGTAATGCTGTCTGCTAACGAAGCTATGGCGGGTTCATTATCAGCTAACCCATAAGCCGACTCATACTCACGCTTTTTCCTTTTTAAGTGCTCTTGAAGATCATCTTCCACAAACCGAGTAAGACGTTTCAGATTAATATCCATTTCTCGAACTGTGTTGCGGATTTCAATGACATAACTTAACAAATCAGACTGATTATCTTCCTTTTGAGCTAGAGACTTAGCGTAGAGTACCCTGCACTGACTCACAATATTTTCATCATCAAAGATACTGTTCTCTCCTCCGTACATTATTGTATAATCAAATAAATCTGAGTTTTGGCGAAAACACTCTTTGACCGTCTTTCCAATAGCACAACGCAATTCTATCTCTGCCTGCGTTATTTCCATAGAACCAAAATACTCTCTTAAGGTCGCATCATCTGTATAAGAAAAAATCACAACAACTTTTTTCCTATAAGTTTCTTTAAGATTTCTAATAATATCAGTCCTGGCGGTTGAAAGTGTTAGTAAATAATCTCCATTTCCGGTTACCGCTTGGATTATATCATCCTGACTAAAACCCACTTGTATATTTCCAAGTGAATACCTAAATAATGTATCTGTATTACGAAGAAAGGTAATCTCGTCAACAAAGTTTCTAGGTTCATACAGAGTTGTTAGTCCTGGTGTTGAATCACAGTAGTGATATTTTTTTACAATTTTCACCCCGTTGGATCGAAAAAAATCTCTTGCGGATTTGCCCATAGATGTATGTCCGCCATAAAGTATATAAAGCAATTTATCTTCCTCCAAATTTCAAGCTCAAAGCAGCACTTCAATCAGATTATTTTTACACTTAATCTTCGGCATTTCACACTCGGAAGCATTCGCTGGCTAAGAAAAATATTATACTCAATTTGTGTAGTGCCCCAGTAATACAAGTATTTATCGCTAGGGCACTGTTACGATCAACGTTCGCGGTCTATGTTACGATATCTTCCTGATTTAATTCGTCCATCTTTGGGCTTTTCTGCGTCAATCGGAATAATCCAATTTCTTCCCACGCGTGATACGCCTTCTATTTTTTCGCTCTTACACAGCACTTGAACTTGACGTTCTGTTACACCCCATCGAGTTGCCGCTTCTTGCACCGTCATGAAATCTCTCATAATCGCCTCCACCAAATAATCATTTCAGATATCCATAAAGTGTCATAATAAGACCTTGAACCTCATGAGCAAACCGGAAGGCATCAACTTTTCCAACTCCGACTACTCTTGTATAACATTCTTCTGCACTTTCGCGTGACAGCACATCTACATGACCAGCCGGATTTCTATAAAGAGTTCGAATGCTTTCACATTGTCTCACAAAATTGTAATCATCCGAATAATTGTTAAATACTTTGAGCGGATCAGAATAAGAATTATCAGTATATTTTTTTAGGACATCTTCCAGAACAATCGTTTGCAAATATTCCCTCATTCTTTTTCGGAGAACACCTTGCTGATTCGGATTTTTGTCATCCTTAAACATGTACGGCAGTGTTCCCATGGTAAAACTATCCGCTAGCTGCGGTAACGAAGCCGAACCTCTGCTCATTTCGTTATCATATTCGGCTTTTGTTTTTGACAGCAATCGTTCAGGCCAAAAAGCATATGTTCTTTCCGCAGACTGTGTTTGGGGATTACCATACTTAGAAAGCATATATGTCTGGAAGTCTGTATAAAACACTCTTTTTAATTCCGACTCCAATGCCGATGTTGCTGCTATAATAATGCCGCTGTAGTCAAAACCTGCTACCGAAATATTCGCACATAAATTCCAAAGAACACTAGCCGAGATCAAGCTAGACTGCGTTGAAGGCAGAAGTCTGCTCCAAGTATTACCAAAAACATTTCGAAGATGTTTTTCTTCTTCTTGAACCTCCTGATTTGAACCTTTTACATGCGCATTTATATAATCCGTTGCTCTATGAGCAAATTGCTCAATCAGAGCTTCATCATCGATCCTTGGGCGATTTGTTGAAATCCAAGTCTGTAAATCAGTTTCAACAAAACGGGCTAACGATTTTACAGTTATATTAGTGTCCACTGCGATTTGATGGTCTGACGCTACCATCTCTTTAAGAGTACGGAGTTCATCAAGTATCATTTGTTCAGCATCCGTAAGATTAATATCTAATTTGGAAGAGGCAACCAACTCCGGTTGTGAGGAACTTAAAGCCCCAGCTGCATCTTCATTGTATATCCACGGCATAATATACCCACAGAAAACCTCATTAACATAGAGAATATCAACAGGCCACTCGATTTGTTGTTCGATCATTTTAGCAATAGGCAACGGGTTTTCAACCATCGCTAGGAGGGTTTTATGTTGAGCATCCGTTCGTCTATGCTCGGAATAAATCATTGCAACAAAACGAGAGTCTTCCCGAATTCGATATACGCTTCCGTCGCTTCCATGCCCTAGTAGCTCGATTGTCGTATATACTTTTCCACTCTTTCCGGAATAAACAGTATCAAGGTCCATTTCTGTTTGCGTATGTCTTAAATCCTCATTCACGCTCTCCTCTATAACAATAAAGTCTGGGTCATATCTAAAATCAGTTTTAGAAGCAATTCGACTGAAATCATTTCCTGATGTGTTGCCGACTGTTTTCAGTTCTCTCTGCATAATAATATGTTTTACGCCTGATTGGTTAAATGCCCACCTATGAATACTGGTTACATTCTCGGGAATCTTGTATACATCACTTGACCAATGCATAGGAAATTCAATAATTTCGTTTCCATCCGCTGCCCATACAATTCCTGTTTCATCAACATAATAATCGTGGGCAAAATTTCTTTTGTGCCTCCTGGCGTATTTCTCGAAAACTGGATTTTTTCCCCTTATTAGGAATAACGGTGGCGTATATGGCTCCTCGCCACTTGCATAATACCCCGACATATCAATCTCAGTATTGCTGTCGAGAATCTCTAAGTTTAATATGCCGGAACCTATAGATGACAAATTCAGCCAATGAATCTTCTTCAAACTCTTTGGAAGCGTTAGATGTTTTATATTGCAGAACTCAAACGCATCTTCATCTATAGTTTCAAGCCCATCTGGGAGAAAAATTTCACACAGCTTCTCACAAAAGCTGAATGCCTTCCATTCAATAATCTTGATAGTAGACGGTAAATTCACCTTCTCTAAAAACTGATTGCATTGGAAAGCAAAGGCACCTATAACTTCAACCCCTTCTGGAACAATATATGTCTCTGCTTGCTTTCCACAAGGATAGCAAAGTAGTTTTTTCATATCCTTTGTAAACAACACACCATCTACAGAGCAAAAATACTCATTGCCAGCTGCAACGGTTATCTCATCAAAACAGTCAAAGTCTTTCCCACATGCCCAAGCATCGCCAGGATCCTTTGTTATAAACAATGGTTCAATAACCCTGACCGAAGAAGGAATATCAATCTCGTAAAAATGATACTTCTCATCCTTTTCATCAAACAATAAAGCAAAATCATCAGCCAAAGTCTCTATTCCTTCAGGAATAACCAAAATTCTATCTCCGCGGGATTTAAGCACTTCTTGAGCTAACTCTCTGGAAAACACCGGCGGATCAACATCAATTACCTGACGATAATAAGGATTATTGTTCTTGATATCAATATCAAAAGTCTGATTCCCATAAACAGATTCAACAATCAAAATGTTTCGTTCTTTGTTCGATCTAACATAACACCAATCTATCATTTTCTCGAAGCCAACTGATCCATCAATCTCAGCAACCCAGTTGTCCTTAGTGTTGAAGTAGACTTGAACAACCAAATGTGTTCTTATAAGAATATCGGTACGGTATTTATAAGAAACGAAATCTCTGTGTGTTTCCAAATCTACCCGGCAATTATCTACAAGTTCAGCTATTTTTAACATCCCCGCATTTTTTGCTGTTTTTGCAATCCGTTTCAAAAGGGGAATAGCATCGTTTCTTTTATATTTGGTTGACAAATCTGCTACCGTCCTCGCGGCAGTCCAAACTCGATTTCCATCATTTCCATAAGACAAGGTAGACTCTAGAAAATGATCTTCGAGTATTCCTAACAGGAAGTTCAAATCTTCCTCTGTTCCGACCCAACCTAATTGATATATAGCGTATATATCAGTTGGATATGTTTGAAGTTTTCTTCTTGCGACAATTCTGCTGCAACATTGTATAATCTCTTCGGATTGCAAATGGTTTTGCATATCAACTTTAAGATTCCCACCATTAACAGAAGAATTGAAGTGAACAACCTTTTCAATAGAACTTGCAAGAAATACAATGCCAAATGTACTATCTTCAGTATCAAAATCAAAGGTCTTCTCGAATTCTTCGTTATCACAGTCTATGTAGCCAAGATCTTGCCGGTCCTTTTCAATTAGTACCTTTCCGGATATAGGTGTTTTAACTGTGAGTGATATATGATGAATACTTTCATGCCGATTCGCTACTTCTGCGGCTGAAAGTCCCAGTGGTTTGAATGTACAACTGCCAATGGCACGATACAATATGTTTATAAATGTCATGTCTCCAGGGTTATGCTTAGGAGACAAACTTCTTTTTTTGTTATAAGCATCGTCGTATGCAACATTTAATTTCTCAATCGCTTCTTCGGAATCGCAACAAAGCGCATACCTTCTGATTTCATTGGATTTAGTAATAATAAGTAATTCCTCGGAAACATCGTTATAGTAATAACAACTATTACAATCCGCAATTTCCTCAGGCACAGAAAAAATCCTATGTATTTTGCCTCCAACCGGATTGCCAATAATGATTCCCTTGATATCTTTCGAATAATAAATTACGTATTTTCCGCTCGAAGAGAACGATTTCTGTTCTAACCACTCCCAAAGGTATTGGTCAAACAACGGAAATCTCAAATTATCACCGTAAGATAGTTTATCAGAGCAGTCATAATTATTGTCGATATACAGCGAAATCGATCTTTCAATATTAGCGTGCAAACTTTCGGTACCCCAAGTTACTTCGGCAAAAAACAACACTTCTGTATCATCAACTTCGTCACTATAACGCCCAGGGACAGCAATGGGTTCCTCACACAAAAGAAATCCTTTACCATCACTTTCAATTGCAAAGTCAAGATATTCTTTGTGAATTGGGAGTTTGCAGAGCACGCAGCCTTTTATTCCATCAAACAGGAAGAAATCAGACTCGTCACCACACACACCTTTTAATACCATGATTCCCTTTTGACCTGTTACCATATTCATAATTTGAACAGTATCGTAAGATAAAATAGGCAAATAGTTTTCATTTTCTTGAGAATCAATACATATGAGTTCATTACTGCCCATAATGCTGAGCCAAATCAATTCGCCATTATATGTACACCCGGTCACATTTTCCTTGGTATATTCCCTAACGATATTAACTCCATCGGAAATATCGCCTTTAGCCAAGGAGTTATGTGTAAAATAGATTTGCTGATTATGTTTAAAAATACATTTCCAGTTCAAAGTATCCATACTGAAACCCCCAGATAAGTTGCTACCGCTGAAATAGTAGTTTCCCAAATATATTATATTCGTTTATCCGAAATATGTCAATAACTACAAAGAAGGAAGACAAATCATCCTTCCACTTCCATCTGAAGGCCGGATTTCAGTTCCACCACAATCTTCTCATCGAAAATGGTAATCTTATCGACCAGCCTTCTTGCGAGGGCTTCGCTGTACTCCGTAACAGCTTTGGGCATTTCTTCCAGGAAAGCAATCATGTCGTTCATTCGTGACTGCAGGTCAGTTCGCTCTGCTGCCTCTGCAAGGATGTCCTGACGTTCTCCTCGAAGAGCATCAATCTGATCTGCCAGCTCTTCCACCAATTCATGATTACCGGAGTTGTCGACCAACTGCCGCTGAAGTTCTGCTAGCTGTCCATCAATCGCCGCAATCTTCGCTTCCAGGTCATCAAAGACCGTTTCCTGAATGTTTGTTTTCAGAAGTGAGATGACGGCGTTCCTTCTTGCGTAGGCATCGTTGACCGCTGTGAGGACAGCACCTTGCAAAACTTCTTCTTTTACCGTTCTTGCAGGGCAGTCAAAATCCACATCTTTCTTAAGAACCCTGCTTACGCATCGCCAGACCGTGGATTTGCAGCCTCGGTTGTTCCATTTCACCCTGCGGTAGATGTCTCCACAGTGCCCGCAGAACACCATACCGGAAAGAGCGTACTTGCTGCTGTAAACTCTGCGTTTACCGCCAGGATTCAGATTGGCACGTCTTGCAATCTCTGCTTTGACCTTCATAAAAACATCTTTGCTGATGATTGCCTCATGACTGCCTTCCACATAGTATTTCGGCATCTCGCCGTTGTTGGTGGCACGTTTCTTGTCCAGGATGCTGACCGTGTATGTCTTTTGCAGGAGGGCATCGCCGATGTACTTCTCATTGGTCAGAATCTGATGGATGTTGCTCTCATGCCATTTGAGGTGTCCCGCTCCGTTGGGAATACCGTCTGCTTCCAGGCTCCTCTTGATCTGCAGGAAGCTTGCCCCTTCCAGGTACTCCCGATAAATACGGCGGACTATCTCTGCCTGTTCCGGGTCGATAACCAGATTGCCGTCTGCGTCTTTGGTGTAGCCCAGAAACCAGTTGTGGTTGATCTGTACCTTGCCCTGTTGGTTGCGGTACTGGATACCCATTCGCACATTGGCGGACAGGGATTCGGATTCCTGCTGAGCAAGGGAAGCCATGATGGTAAGAAGCACCTCACCCTTGGAATCCAGGGTGTTGATGTTCTCTTTTTCAAAGAAAACGGCGATATTCAGTGCTTTCAGCTTTCTTGTGTATTTCAGGCAGTCCAGCGTATTTCTTGAGAATCGGCTGATAGACTTGGTAAGTATCAGATCAATCTTTCCGGCTTCGCAGTCTGCGATCATGCGGTTAAATTCCTCTCGCTTAGCGGTGTTGGTGCCTGAAATACCGTCATCAGCATAGACCTCAACCATCTGCCATTCCGGTTTTCGCTGGATGTACTCTGTGTAGTGGCTGACCTGTGCTTCGTAGCTGGTTTCCTGTTCTTCGGAGTCAGTAGAAACACGGCAGTAGGCGGCAACTCTTGTTTTCTGAACCTGTGCAGCCGTTCTCTGTGAACCGACTCGTCTTCGTGCCGGAATGACGGTAACATTCTGTGCCAGTGCCTGCATTTACTTCGCCTCCTTTATCTGACTGTAGGCGTATTCTGCCTGCTTGATTGGATCTTGGTATTTCAGAGCGGTGCGCTTCATGGAAAACCTTGTAGGAATCACCGTGGTTACAGCTTCCTTCTTGTATCTTGTACCCTTGTAAAGGGCATCTCTTCTCAGCCTTTCGGCTTCCACTGCCTGGGCAATCTCTGGAGTAAGTATTGCCGGATAGAAATCGTCACCAAGATAGCGTGGGTTCTGCATCAGTCTCTTGACACCGCTGTGCTTCATCTCCAGTCCTATATCCTTTGCCGCCTGTACAAAAGACATGCCGGAAAGGTAGTTCTCACACAGCTTTCGCAGGTTGGCAGCCTGTTCTTCGTTTATGACTGCCGCACTGCCCACAATGTCGTATCCGTATGGTGTGTGCTTCATAATCAAATCCTTTCCCGGAAGACGGGTCCGCATTTCATGTCGAATCCAATCTCCGTTCTGCTGTAAACGATGACCCTGTTCACAAATCTTATGAAAAGGTCTTCGTCAAATTCTGTCATCATGGAAGCTCCTGAAGTGTAGTGAAGGATGTCTTCCAGTGCTTCCTTCTGCCTGCTGCCACCACTGATCTTTGCGATGATGGCGTCCTTCTCAGCGGTAAGCCTTGCACTCGCACTCAGAAGCTCATCGTTCTGCTGTGCGTAGACCGCAGGGTCAAGGTAGCCCTTCGTGAAAAGCTGTGTGATCTGCTGTCTTTTCTGAAGGTTCTTCTCAAGCCCTTCTTCCAACGCCGTAAACTCATCCAGGCACTCTGCCTTTTCAGCGGTCTTCAGTGCGTTTGAGAAGGGAAGAAGGACCTTGTATCTTGCGAATATCAGCTTGTTCATCATCGTGGCAAATGCCGCCATGATGCTGTCTTCCCGAATGGATTTCATACCGCAGACATCTTTATTTTCAAGGTGCGTGGTGCAGGCATAGCCGAAATAACCCGATATCTTCCTGCGTTTCCACACTGCACCGCAGTTACCGCAAATGATTTTTCCCGAAAAGCAGTATCGGTTTTGGTACTTCCGGCTGTCAGCGCAGATGCCTTTCTCGGCAGCATTCCTTGCGATCATGTCGTTGGCGGCATCAAAATCCTCATGGCTGATGATGGCTTCGTGGTGTCCCTGTACGAAGAACTGGTCTCTTTCACCGTTGTTCCTGCGGCGTGTAAAGGTATCATCGGAGTAGGTCTTCTGGAAGATAACATCCCCGGTGTACTTCTCATTCTTGATCATGCCGTTGATGGTATGACCTGTCCATCTGCCGCCCCGCTTGGTGGATATGCCCCTGGCATTCAGTGCCTTGGCAATCTGCGTTGTACTGCTTCCGGAAAGAACCTCTGCGAAGATCCACTTCACAATTTCGCTCTGCGTCTGGTTCACCACCATCTCTCCATCTGTGTAATCGTAACCGTAGGGAGGATAGGCGATTTTGTAGGTGCCGTTGCGGAAGCGTTTCTGAATGCTCCAGGTCTCGTTTTCGGAAATGGAGCGGGATTCGCTTTCTGCCAGACTTGACAGAATGGAGAGCAGCAGTTCGCCCTCCATCTTTCCGGTATCGATATTCTCCTTCTCAAACAGGATGTAAATGCCCATGCTGCAGAGCCTGCGGACAGTCTCAATGCTCTCCACCGTGTTTCGGGAAAATCGGCTGATGGATTTGACGATGATATAGTCGATCAGCCCTCTCTCGCAGTCTGCAAACATGGAAAGCAGACCGTCTCGCTTCGCCATCTTGGTTCCGCTGATGCCTTCATCGTAGTACAGTCCTGCGTATTCCCAGTCCCTGCGGGAACGGATTAGAACTTCGTAATGGTTCTTCTGGGCATCCAGGCTGATAAGCTGTTCTTCGGAGTCTGTGGAAACTCTGGCGTATGCTGCCACACGCAGCTTTCGCACCGCTCCGGTATCGGCTGCCTCAATCTTTGTTATCCGTTTCATAGTCTCGGTCTCCTTTCTTTCAGGGTAGTCTATATATCACTCTGAAGTGTCTAAATAGCAAGTTATATCTGTTCAGATACGGGAGAATAACGGGGAGAAAGTTCGCCGATTTTTCTCCATGATCTTGTCGAATTCATCCACAGAAATCAGCCCCTTTTCCAGCAGCTTCTTCGTGAGATTCTCTGCCAGGATGTAGTTGTATTCGTTCTGCAGTTCTGCATCGGTAGGACGGGAAGCTTCCGCTCTGCCGCCGTCAGCGCCTTTTATCGTAGTAATATGCATAAAATCACACCTCCTACCGGGTAGCCTTGGCAGGAGGTGAAATCTTACGGTTTCTCAATCTTTTTTGTAAAAATCACAGATATAGCCATCAGCACGGAGCAGAAGTCCCTCTGCCCAGGCAGGCACCCTTGCCATCTGCTCACAGACAGCGCTAAGGCTCATGCGAGGGTCTGCCTCGATGATCACTTCATCATGCACATGGGCTACGATACTGCAGCACTGAAGTGTCCGCATGGCATACATCAGAATGTCACGGCTTGTTGCCTGGACGATGTTCTCCACAAACTTGGGACCGTAGCTTTCAAGCCTCTCCCATTTCTTTGTGCCGCCGACACCCTCGTAGGTCACGGATTCACCGCCGAACTTATTTTCACCCATACGTGGCTTCACATAGGAAAGAACTCGTCCTGAGGGAAGCTGTATAAACAGCATGCCGCTCCTGCAGCAGAAGCTGATGCCGTGGATGGACTGGGTGGTCTTTTCCTTGATAGCCTTTTTGACCGCACTGTCCACATCCCACCAGAAGCGGACGATGTTCGGATTGGACTGCCGCCAGGCAGATACCAGATCAGGAAGTTCCTCTTCGGTCAGCCCCATCTCAAGGGCACCCATAGCCTTCAGCGCACCTACGGAACCGCCGTAGCCGAGTGCCAGCTCTGCAATCTTGCCCTTCTGTCTGAGGTGACCGTTGATGCCGTGCTTCTCTACAGGCACACCGAACATCTGCGATGCCGATGCACAGTAGATATCGCCGCCACTTTTGAACACTTCGGAACGCCATGCTTCTCCTGCGAACCATGCAATAACTCTCGCCTCAATGGCAGAAAAGTCCGCCACGATAAAGTTCTTATTCTCAGGAGGGATAAAGGCAGTACGGATCAGCTGTGACAAAGTATCCGGGATATCATCGTAAAGCAAATCCAAAGCATCATAATCGCCGCACCTCACCAGATCTCTCGCTTCAGCCAGGTCGGACATATGGTTCTGAGGAAGGTTCTGCAATTGCACCAGCCTTCCGGCGAAGCGGCCTGTTCGGTTGGCCCCGTAGAACTGGAACATCCCTCTGACACGGTTGTCGGCGCACACAGAATTCTGCATTGCCTGATACTTCTTCACCGATGACTTGGCAAGCTGCTGACGCAGAGCAAGCACCTCTGCCAGGTGGTCAGGTGCATCTTTCATCAGTGCCGCCACCGCCTTCTTGCCGAGGGTATCAGTCTCAAGTCCGTTGTCTGCAAGCCAGCCTTTCATCTGAACTACCGAGTTCGGATTATCCAGTTTCGTCAGTGCCTGCATGGCCGCAGTCAGGCTGTCACGGGATACACGGTCGATCTCAATGCACTGCTCCACAAAAGGCATGTCTACCAGAATGCCTCTGTCGTTGATCTCCTGGTCAAGGTGATATTCCTCCCACACCGAATCCGGCACAGGGAACTTCACAAGCCTTTCCTGTATCTGCATCTCCGCTTCCACATCACGGATGTTGTATGCCTTGAAGCGATCCCACTTTTCCATATCATGCTCCGGCAGATTTCTTGTTCTGCCGCCGTTGGTCTTGGTTGGACTGCAGGGCACACAGAAATAACGGATCAGGTCTTTGCCCTCGGTCAGCTTCTGCTTTTCAAGTCCCAGTACGGCACCCACGCCTTCCAGAGATAAAGGCAGACCCATGTAAGCAGACCATACCATACTGCATTTCCAGCCCTCCGGATCAAGGTATTCTCCGGTGGGATAGCCTAGGAACCTGGACAGGCAGATACGCTCAAACTGTGCGTTGAAGGCCCATTTAGTGACGGATTCATCCCCCAGGGCATCGTGTATCTCCTTCGGCAGTGTCTCTCCGGAAGCAAGGTCTATCACTTTCACCTCACCTCCGTCCACGCTGTATCCGAACAGCAGGATCTCAAAATCCGGAGCCTCCACATAGCGATACACACCGGACTTGGCAAGGTTGACCGAAGAAAATGTCTCAATATCGATTTCTATATTCTTCATATTCGCCTCCAATGAAAAAAGAGGCGGTACAGAAATCCCTCTCCATACCGCCTCCTTCATGTGTGTAGTTACCGGATTACTTGTCCAGCTGCTTCATGCGCTTCAGGTGATAGTCGGCATCACGCTTTGCGGATTCCTCTTCACGCTTCTCACGCTTGCGGTCATGGATGAAGGTCTCCACTCCCACCAGCACCCAGGAGAGAACGGTGAGGCAGAAGCATCCGAGCAGGATGTTGACAAGGACAGTGCTTACCATAACAGAATCCATCTTCGCACCTCCTTATGCCAGGAAATCGTCATCGGCGAGAGTGCTGAAGTCATCTGCTGCAGAGGTCTTGCCGCCGAGAGGTTCACCGTCACGGATCTTCTGGATGTTACCCAGACCGCAGGCGATACCCTTATTACCGTTGGAGTTGAAAGCGTAGAAATTGAGGCTGACACGGGCATAACATCCGGAGTACACCTCACCTCTGTCCAGAATAGGCTTCACCGAACGGTCAACGATCTGAGGTGCAGTAGTGCTGTTGGCGTTGATGAAGTAATGACCCTTGTAGGCCTCATCCTCACGCTCCACATCGCCGTCACGGAGAGGAGTCTTGATAGCCGCCTTGTTAGGCTTCTTGCCGCCGAACTTGGCGATGCCTTCCTCGATGGCAGCATCGATCGCTGCGTTGACTGCGTTCACAGTCTCGGTGTCGCTCTTAGGGATAAGTACGGAAACGGAATACTTCTCCGCACCGCCGTTGATGGAAACAGGCTCCCAGCCGTGGAAGTAAGAGAGACGAGTGTTGATACCGGTAATAACCTTGGTCTTATTAGAAATAGCCATAATAGAAAATCCTCCTTAGATTTCGTTAAAGTCGTTTTTGGCGTCTGATATGTTCATAGCCGGACGCTTGTCCGATGCAGGTACGAGTGTCGGCTTGCCCGGTGGTTTGTAAATGAGGTCACCGAGAATTTCCTCAAATTTGGTCTTGCCCATCAGCTTCTGCATTTCCGTCATCGGAATGAGGGACTGACGGTAGATGTCTGTGTAGCCGTGTTCCTTTGCGGCTTCTGCGACCTTCTCCTCATCACGGTACTTACGGACGGAGCGCCCTTCGACCACCTTAAATCCGGCCCACTCCTTGCCGTGGTTTACGGCAGCGTCAGTGGCATATGCTGTGATCTCGTTTGCCCATTTTGTAAGGTCCGGGATGATTGCGAGGATCTCTTCGATCTCCGCATCGGTCAGAAGCGGCGGGAGTCTGAATTCGGACTGTGCCAGCTTCAGCTTTTCTTCGGCTCTTGCCCTGCACCTTGCAGAGGCTTTGCAGAAGGTACACCATTCGCCGGGAACATAGACCCCCTCACCGTTGTATGCCAGGATGGCTTTCGGCTTCAGTTCGTTTTCTGCCCACTCCTTCAGCTGCGAGGTCGGGATGGTCCACGTGCTGACATTCTCACGCCTCGGCTGAAAGATGCTCATGGAGACTTCTTTGATGTCATAGAGGGCATCGTAGAGTTCCAGGGCACCGAGCGCATACAGCATCATCTGCGGATTATCCACTGCATCCACCAGAACACCGAGTCCGTATTTGAAGTCGATGATGTGGAGGGTATCGTCAGAAACGATGATGCAGTCTCCGGTACCGAAGCCATCCGGTACATAGCAGGAGAAATCCAGGTGCTGTTCGATGAGGATGATCGGGTCGGTGCAGACCTGCTTTGCCGCCTCATACTGCTCCATGACAAACTGAACATAGCCGTCTGTGCATTCTTCCATCTCATCGGAGTCATACTCGGATGCAGGACGTCTGCTTCTCTTTTTCAGAGCCTTCTTCAGCTTGTGTTCGCACAGAGCGTGTGCGGCAGTTCCTTCTTTTGCCGCTTCCGAAGAGGTGTTCTCAAATTCCAGTTCCAGTCTTGCCGACGGGGAACAGTTGAGCCACCTGTGAGAACCGGAAGCGGATAATACTGCGTGTTTTCCCATTAGCCCAGTTCCTCCGCATCCTTAAGGACTGCTGCATAGTCTTTCGCATCGATCTCGCTCAGACGGCTTGCACCGTACTTGCCGATGATGGCTCTGACTTCTGCTGTGTGTCCTGCCTGGCTTTTTACAGCCAGAACACTTCTGACCTGCTCCAGGGAAAGGGAAGGCTTCTCTTCCACCGCAGGTTTTTCCTCGATAGCCTTCGGCTGCTGTTCCTCCGACAGACCTTCCGTCACGGCATCGCATACCGCCTGGACACTGTCAGATAAAGTACGCAGATCCTGAACTACCTTCAGCATCAGCTGGGCAACATCAAGAATCAGCTTTACCTTATTCACCGCTCACACCTCCTTTCACAGACTCGCAGATAGCTACCTCGTCCACGCTGTCACCGGGGATAAGGATGGTGATGTGCTGCTTGCTGCCGAACAGGAATCGCAGGAAATGCTCTCTGATACCGACACTTCGGCAGGTGACTACACCACCTGTCTGCGGTTCTTTTGAAACACTGATCTTCAAATTGTGCTTCATGGCTTTGACCTCACTTTCCGAGGGTTCTTATTTTCTGTCCCTCTATCCGGTAGCCTCGGGAGAGACTGAAATCTTACGTTTTTCCCCAAAAAGATAAAAAAGACCCACAGGAATCTCCGAAGAGAAACCCATGGGTCTATGAAAGATATTCAGTTAAATTCTTGCTGCGTAGTCCAACGCAATCCAGCCGGCACCGCTTTTCAGCTTGCCCCAGCCTTTGGCGGAGCCTGTGCCTTGCTTTGTTTCTACAATGGTGAAAACTCCTTTGCCTGTAAACTTTCCTGTTGTGGCGTAGTTCGTGCTGGGGCCTTTGCGGATGTTTAAATCGGAAATTGAAATCTGCACCTTGAAGGAGCTTGTGCTGTTCGTGGCTTTTGGTGTGTAAACAGCCTTTCCGCTTTCGTCAAATACGGAGTAACCCTTGTTTTTGTCAGCACATTTCTTTGCGTTTGACAAATCATAGAACGCACCCTTTTGTGATTTTACATCTTTCCAGGTTTTGCGTACACGATAGAGTGTTTTGTTTGTCGTTGAAGATGTGCCTGAGCCAAGCTGTGCGTTTACTTCCTTTGCAATCTGTCCGTGGAGATTGTAAAGATAATCGCCGGGACAGGACTTGTTCGCATAATCTCTGTGAACTGTCATATTACAGCCGTTAAGGTGGTTCATTCTCTCCGATTTGTTTGTTGACCACACAAGCTTTTTGATACCGTTACGCTTGCAGATGTCAACGAGCAGCTTAATCAAAGACTTGTAGGCGGCATTGTTTACCCTGTATGGGTGATATGTATCAGACGCAACCTCAATGGTAATTGCTCTGTTATCGTTTGATGAAGATGAGGTACACCAGCTACGGTCCTTTTCCTCTACATACAAACCGATGCGTCCGTCATAGCCGATACCGTAGTTTGAAGATGCCTCCTTGCTTGTTGACGCAAAGATTGAGCCGAGGGTTTCAACAGAACACTGTCCTACCACGCAGTGAATGGAAATAGTATCAATTTTATGATTTCTGTTGACGCTTCTGTTAGGTGAAATTCTTGTGTAATTTACTAATTTACTGTTTGTGTAAGCCATAGTTATTCCTCTCCTTTGTTGTTTGATAAATTTTCAAGTGTTTCTGCAGGAATATCCTGCTCGGTTGTAATTGCTTTCTCGTCAGCCATTCATTTTCCCTCCCTGTTGTGTAATTGTGAAAGTACAGATTTTAGTTTCTCTGGTATTGGCAGTCCTAAGTGTGATGAGTTTTCAAGAATTGAAACTCCTTCATTTGAAAGATAGAAGAAGATTACTGCTGTTCGCAGAACTCCTGCTTCTTGTAAAATAAACACATCAACAAGATTTGCTATTCCCACAAGTGCGAAAATAAGCACCTTTCGGCAGATGCCTTTAAAGCCTATCTCGCTTGACAGATTGCGGTCTGTAAAAGCGCACATCAAGCCTGTTATGTAGTCGGTAACTACAAAGGCAATAAGTGCATACAAAAAGCCGTCTGTTCCGCCTAAAAACCAGCCGAGAAAGCCGCCAAAAGCGGAGAAAACAATTTGTATTGTGTTCCAGATTTGTTTCATTAAAATTCCTCCATTCTGTTTTGAAATTTTCTTTATTTTTTAACCCACGCACTCCACGAGGAGTTCACCCTTGAACGAATATACATATCAAAGGGTGAATCCCTTGCGGTGTAACGCTGAATTACAAGATTTACGCTGCAGGAAAACACCTCAAGCATACCGAACACAAGTGCCGGATAATTAAGGTTTTCCTGCGGTACTGCTCGTCTGAAATAGATGCCGGGTGAGGTCAGTTCGTTAAGGCTTACATCATCACCGATAAAAGCTTGCTGTACTCCCATAACGCTGAAGCCGTTCATATATATTTCGCCCGTGACATCAAGAGCCGCCTTTGGGTTTGGGTTGTTAATTCCCACCATCTTCTTGCGAAGTGCAATAAGCGGAGTTCCCTGCGGTACGGTAAAATACATATCCGTCACCGTCATAGAGCCGAAAACGTCACGAATTTCAAGATGGAAGTTGTACGATGAATTTACATCAAGGTCGCAAAGCTCCAAATTGGAAAAAGAAAAGCTCGTGCCACTTACTGCGACCGAGCTTAATAAATCTATGAAGTTTCCGTAAGATGATGCGTTTGTTTTCTTGTATCGGCAGCGAACCGATTTCAGGCTGTTTTTGTCTGTACCGTCAATGGTGATTGCTGAAATTGAACCGCTGAAAACAAGCTGCATTTCCGACTCGATTTCATTAGTCCTGCGGAGTGTAATTGAATATACATTTGGCCTGTCATATGGGATAACATTTATCGTTTTGAAAACGCTTTTTGTGTATCCTCGTGAATCTGTGACCGTCACCTTTACAGTAATATTTCCGCTCTTTGAAATTTTGCCGAGATTTAAAACACCGCCGTCAGTATTTGAAACAGTCACTCCGTTACAGACGGCTGTGTATTTCGTAATTTGCGACCAGTTTCTTGATTCTGCTGTTCCCAGAGTTATCTTTAAGGTAGAGTAACCCTGAATGTAATAGGGATTGCCACCTGTTACGGCTGAAGTGGTGCTGTTGCTGTCGGCACAAGTGAATGCAGAAAACAGCGGTGCAGAGTTTGCCGCCTTTGTCCGTATTGTCGCAGTCTTTGATGAAGTGCCGATAAGAGTAGAACCCTTGCTGGTTGCAAGAACAAAGGTTGCTGTTACCGACTTGTCCTCAAACATATATTTCTGCACTGCCTCTTTTGTGTCGTTTGAAAGAGTTATTGTCCTCTGTGAAGTACCTGTTGACCACGATATATTATCCACGCTTGCAATCGGAACTCCTCGTATATTTATCGTCAGCTGATGTTTGTATGATGAGTTGTAAACAGTAGCATTGAGAGAAATCTGTACGGTATCAGTGTCAATGGAAACCGTTTCCACTCTGTTAAGTATAGACGCTTTGTCTGCCATATTAACCCCCTTAATCAAGAATTACAATGTTAAGTCCCTGTGAAGTATCAGCCATAGGAATAAACTTTGTTTTGCCTATGGTGAGTTCTCCGTCAACCGTTGTTTTCTTCGTCTGCGTTTCGTCCTTGTTGAGTGTAAAAATCTTCTCATTGTTGTAGTAGCCGGAGAACTCTGTATTTGTAATAACGGTTTTCTGCTTTGATTTACTGTTTGAAACCTCAATACCCTTGCGGTCGATTTTTACCTCATTTGTGTATATCTCATTGGGCGCAGGAGTCCACTTTCGTGCTATACTTCCGTCTGTGAGCATAATGTCGGAGATATACAAAGGTGAATAACGGCTGTATGCACATATGGTGATTGACGAGTCGGACACATCAGGCAGTACAACGGAAAAATCAGTCCAGTCAAAGGAATCAGTTGTGTTGAAAAGATATTCCTTTTTTATGCCGTTGTATTGAATGTAGAAATATGCGGTATATGCTGAATACGGTTTTCTTGCTCGGATTGATACCGTATATGACCTGTCGGGAACGATTTCATTTACCGTCTGACTGAGGGTTGATGAGCTGCCCATAATAAAGCAGGAATTGGAGCTTGTGTTGCTGCTGATGTCGGTTGAAGTGCCGGTACTTACACTGCCCGAATATTCCCAGTCATCGCTCATTCCGTTAAGTCCTGCGGAATTTTGTATGTAGTTCATACCGCCTACATACTGCTCCTCGATTTTTACGGAAAGGTTGTCTGCGGCCTGTTCAAGAACGGATATTTTGTTCTCAGCGTTGGTTACTCGCTCCTGCTCCGATTCAAGAGTGCTGTCAATCGTTTCAACCGTTTCAGTTAGAGAAGAAACTGTACTGCTTATCTTGTCGGAGGTCTGCTCAAGAACTGATATTTTGTTTTGTACAGTAGCAACTCGCGCCTGTTCAGTTTTAAGAGTGTTGTCTATCGTTTCAACTGTTGTAGTAAGAGAAGAAATTGCACTGCTTATGCGTTCAGTATTGACTTGCAATTCAGCAGTCTTTTTTGTAACAGCCGAAACTGTTCCCTTGAGCTGATTTACTGAATCGTTAGTAGCATAGGCTTTCAGATGAACCTCTCCGCTTTCTAAATCCCACCAAGAGGAATTGTCAAAGGAGCTTATAACTCCGGCTTTTATGATATTTGCAGTAAGACTTCCGCTTGTGATGAAGTCTGCAACTATCTGTCCGTCAGAGGTTATTGCAGTTTCGTAAGGACCGTTGTAGCCGTTCTTTGAAAAGCCTAAGCCACCAACATTCCACCGCCATACATTGACGGCGCTTTCAATTGTAGGAGCATCAAGAATAAGCAACTCATACGGCTGACCGCTTACGCTGTTTGTGTTGATTACTACATAGCCGCCGTTCTGACCTGTGATGAGTGAGGTTGCATTTTTCACTGCGGTGTTTATGAGGAGCGGAAAATGTTCCGTCTTGTTCTTTACCTCCGAAAGCTCTGTTTTAATATCACCAACTGTGTTCACAAAATTGGACTTTGCACTGCCGAGAGTGATTGACACATACTTCTCTGCAAGTGAGTCATAGACGGTTTTTATGACCTTTGATTTTGCTGTGATGCCTAATGCAGAATGTCTGATTGTGACCGTATCGCAGAGGGATACTCGCTCTAAAATTGCCGAGTATTCCGGCTGTTTCCAAAGTGGCTCAAATGCAACTGTCAATGTCGGAGTTTCTACTCCGAGGGGATTTGCTTTTATGAAATTCTTTGCTTTATTACGCAGGCTGTTTTCGTTTATGCTTGATTTATCCTCAAATAACTCAGTAAAATCCTTTATCAGCGTTTTCTGCCTTTTGGGATTGTCGATAATAGGCAGAGTGATCTCGGAAAGTGTAATAACCTTTTCCGTATTCTCATCAGAAAAAACTGCATAGGGCAGAATATCTGTATATACATCTGTAAAATCATTGTCCTGCTCCATATCCGTCAGGTTTTTGCCGTACTCGATTACAACACCGTTGTCCTTGCCACGCTTTGAATGAAGTATCACATTGAAGTTATCCCATTCATACTCACCGCCCCAATGGTCAAGCATTGAACCCTCACTGCCGCCAAGACAGGCTCTTACGCTCATTGGCTTTGAAATCGAAAAAGGCTTTGCAGAGGAAAAGTCCGTACTGCATTTGAAATTGTGTGTTGATGTCGTTTTTGTAAAAAGTCTGCTCATCGCAAGCGAGGGAGAAATCAAAGCGCTCGACCACATAAGCTCGGCTATATTTGAAAGGTCATAGGAAATGTGCTGAGCGTAGATTGTTACGATTCCGTTTATGGGCGTTGTAATACGATAAATTCTGAAAAGCTGTTCCTTTGATGTATCGTTAGGTTTTGCCTTTATCAGCCGTTCGTTTTTAAGTTCAGAAAACAGTATGCCCGAAACAGGATATTTCAAGGTACATTCAAATGTACCGTTTCGCTCTTCCGTTACTTCACATAAGGTACATTCAGATAAAGCACCTATGCCAAATGTTGAAAAATCAACTGCATCTGCCTTGTAAAGAATAGGAATCATAGCGTACACCACCTTGGAAATACAGAAAGATTTGTAACCCCACCGCCGAGAATGAATTTGTTTTCGCCGGGAGCAAGTGTGGGAAAACCACTTCCTGTTACGGTATCATTTTTAAGGACGGTATCCTTGTAGAAATTCATCTGTTCGCTGTCAATTTCAAAGTATTCATCAATACTGCTGAAATTCCACTGCTGTCTGCCGTTCTGCGTTTCAATGGCAAGACTTCCGTCGCCATTACCAAATACTCGGATATACGGCTTGCTCTCAAAAACATATGGATTTTCGAGTGTTGTGTATGAGGGTGTCGGCAAAACAGCACTGTAAATGTCACCGCCAACATTCGTCATTGAATACCAATATTCACCGCCACTGCCGAAGATGAAAACGGCAAAACGAGCATTGTCCTTTTTCCAGTTTTCATTTACCTTGAGATATACTGTGTTTGGCTGTGCGGGCGAATATATACCCCAGTTACCGTCACCCCATGAGTTTTCGGCAATTATATACATATTGTTTTCACCGCTAAGCTTTAAATCAACAGTCTGATTCCAACGATTATCCCAGTTATTTACACTGTTTGAACCGTCCATTCGGCAGAAAATCAAGCTGAAATCAGACACCGTACCTTTTATGTAGTGTGGCATATCACCGTCAAAGCTGTATTTAAACGGCTTGCAGTTAAAGCTGATTGTAAACACACCGATTTTGTTTAACTCGTCCTCAATATCAAGAGAAGATGCAAACACTGCCTTGCGGAAGAATTTCTTATCATAGCTGTCAGTAAGAGTGTGGTATCCTGTCGGCTGTGAATATAGCCAAGCCTTGACCTTCAGAAGTTTTTCTGCAAGCTCATCAACGGACTTTGCCGACAGAAAAACATTGTAGCTTATCTGAATGTTTTCGAACCTGTTATTTGAAACAATCAAATCACCGTTTCTGCCCGGCACTGAAATAAACTGCGAATCAAATTTCGGAGAAGAATAAACATTCTTGCTCTGAATACGCAGACCCATATCAGACGATTTGACACCGTTGTATTCAAAATAATTCACGCAAACACCATACCTTTCCTTTTTGCAAACTGTCCTGCAGTTTCCATAATTTCGTTTGTCAGCTGATTTATATCCTCGCTTGAATAGTTGTTGAAGTTTGTAATGTTTAGTATTAGAGATAAACCGCCTTGTTCACCGATAGACGAATTAACGGAATCAAGCGAACTCTTTATATTTCCGTCAACCGAAAAATCGGTAGGCAACGCAGTTTTCATATCGTCAGAAAGTGTGTTCATAACATCTGAAATATCACTGCTCATATTTTCAGCGGCTTTTACAGCCTCATCACCGTTATCATCAATCGAGCCGGCAAGACCTTTTACAAGCATTTCGCCGACCCACGCCATCTCTTTTGACGGAGAGTGAATACCGAAAAAGCTGCAAATGCCGTCCCAGATGCCTGAAATCCAGCCGGACACCTGATCCCACAGCCACGATGCAAGACCGCAGATGCCGTCCCACAGGCCCTTTACAATGTTGCCGCCAATTTCAACAATTTTACCCATAAGCGAGCCGAAAGCCTTGACAATGCCTGCGATAATCTGAGGAACTGCCTTTACAATCTCAACAATGATAGTCGGCAGATTTTCAATCAGTGCTATGAACAGCTCAACACCGGCCATAATAATCTTGTCGATGTTTCCGATTAACGCATCAACTATTCCCGAAATTATCTGCGGAATTGCTTTCACAATCGTTGTGATAATCTGCGGTAAGGCTCTGATTAAGGCTATTAGTAAATCAATTCCGGCTTGAATAATTTGCGGTATTGCGTTCAGAACTGCATTGATTATGCCGTTTATGATTTTCGGGATTGCGTTCACGATTGCCGTAATAATCTGCGGCAGAGCGTCAACAAGGGAAGTGAGGAGTTTTATTCCGGCATCGATAATCTGCGGAATTGAATCAAGCAGAAAGGTTACTATTCCGATGATAATATCGGGCAGTGCGGCTATCAAAACAGGAAGTGCGTCAAGAAGTCCTTGTGCAAGTCCCGTGATTAACTGAAGTGCGGCATCAAGGAGTAAGGGAAGATTATCAATCAGTCCTTGTACCATTGTGACAATGCACTCTACCATTGACGGAATCAGCTGTGGCAGTGCTTCTGCTATGCCTGTTACAAGAGTTGCGATTACCTGAATTGCGGCTGTTAAGAGTAAAGGCAAGTTTTCAATTATTCCGTTTGTTAAAGTCATTACAAGCTGCAACGCACCCTCGGTTATTTGAGGTAAGGCAAGTATTATGCTTGAAACAAATGTAAGAATTATGTTTGATGCCGACTCAACTAAAACAGGCAGATTTTCTGCTATTCCTGTGACGAGTGCTTGAATGATTGACGGTGCTACTCCTGCGATTGCGGTGACGAGTGTCAAAAGAATTTCAGTCAGCTGTGGAAATATTCCTGATATTGATGTTACAATCTCCTGTGCGCCGAGCTGGAGCTGTTGTTTTGCTCCGTCAGTACCTGTCATAAGTCCGGTAAGACCTAAGAGAATGTCATTAAAGCCGGGCAGGATATCACCCATAATCGAATTTTTCAGGCCGCTGAAGGTTCTCTGCAGAGTGTCCATATTGTCTGTGTAATCAACAGCCGCCTGCACCGCCTCATCGGACATAACCATACCAAGCTCGTGTGCCTTGTCCTTTAGGTTTTGTGTGCTGTCGGCTGTGGAGTTTAAAAGGGGCATAATATTCTGACCGCTTTTTCCGAAGAGGTCATTCGCAAGAGCTGCCTTTGTTGTATCGTCAGTGATGTTTTGCAGTCCCTCAACCGCCTTGCCAAAAATATCCTCACGGCTCATTGTCTTTAAATCCGACATTGAAACTCCCAAATCTGTGAACTTTTTAATCGCAGTTTCAGAGCCGTTTTTCGCATCGTCAATGGAATTTGTCATTGACTTAAATCCTGTCTGAACACTGTTTATATCAACGCCCGACTGCGAAAGAACATAGTCCCACTCCTGATATGCTGTTTTGGAAAGTCCGAGCCGTTGAGAGTTCTTGTCGATTTCATCTCCAGCGGCGGCAGTAACGTCTGCCATATCCTTCAGCTTTTTGCCTGTAGCAACTGCGGCGGCACCTATTGCAGCTGTCGCACCGGCAAGTGCCTTACCAAAGCCTGCAACAACTCCTTTTACCTTGCTGAATTTGCCGCCTGCACTGTCGCTTTGCTTTCCGGCATCATCAATTTCATCACCGAAATCGTCAGCCTCTTTTTCGGCATCGTTAAGCTCGTCAGCCGTTTTGTCGAGGGTATCGTTGTTGTCCTTTAACTCCTTTTCAAGGTCGTTGAGAGCTGCCTGTGCGTTATTGAGCTTTATCTGCCACTGCTGTGTTCTGCGGTCATTCTCACCAAAGGAAGTTGATGCGTTATCAAGAGCCTGTTTCAACAGTTCAATCTTGTTTTTTTGCTCGTCAATCTCTTTGTTAAGAACCTTGTTTCGAGCGGTGAGTGCATCTACCGATTTATCGTTCTTATCAAACTGCGAGGAAACAAGCTTCATTTCAGAACCCAGCATCTTGAAATTCTGATTTATTTCAGACAAAGCTTTCTTAAATTCCTTTTCGCCCTCAACACCGATTTTCAGTCCGAAATTATCTGCCATTCTGTCACCTCCTCATTTTAGGGTATAAAAAAAGAGCCATAAGGCTCTGTGCTAAATGCATATTAAAAGGAGCAACCCCAAAAAGGTTACTCCTTGAAATTATTGTATAGATAAATTGAATTTTGATATTGCGAGCTAAAATAATCTCCAAGAAATCAATTATCAATTTTGGATAAAATAACTTTTATAGTATCACAATACAGTTTCGGATTATCCATAAACATACTGTGCCCTGTATTTTCAAGCCAATAAAAGTCTTTGTCGGGTGCTTCTATATTTTCATAATAAGCCTCAACATCTTTCTGACAAACAGCATAATCGCTCTTGCCGGCAAGATAATATACAGGCACATCATAGGCTTTTGAAAGCGTATCAATATCAAAGCCAAAGAAAGCATACTCCATTATTTCTCTGTTCTGAGAAAAGAATTTTTCTGTATCCATTTGTGACATAAACCATTTCACATCATCAAAATTCATATCAGGAGAAGTAATGCCCGTAATCATCTGAGAAAGTCCTGACATTTCACCTTCACAGGCAATGTACTTTGAAGTTATTGAAACAAGCTGACTAAGGTCGTCAATCGACATATCGTCATATTTTTTGACCTGACTCATTCTTTTGATAAGTTCTGTAAGCTTTTGTTCATCTTCTGTTCCTTTGATTTCATCTTTTTCAAGAGCCGTTCGTGCGGCGTTCAGCTTGTTTTCATAGAGGTTTGTAACCTGACTGATGCCGATATAACAGCTTACATTTTCAGGATGTTCCTGCACATAGATACTGCCGATTACAGTCCCCCAAGAATGTCCTGCAATAATTACATTATCCTTGCCAAAGCGTTCTTTTGCATATTCAACGATTGAATTAAGGTCGTCAACAAGCAAATCAATGTCGGCATTTGTGTCGCAGTCATTTGCGTAGTAAGTTCTTCCGCATCCACGCTGGTCATAGTTGATAATAGTAAGCTGGGATTCAAGTTCTCTCTGATAATAAGCCGAAACATATCCCATAGGACTTGCAGGACCACCGTGAATGAAAATCATAACAGGATTTTCGGTATTTTCTCCACGAATCTGAATATACTGTTTCATCCCGTCTATGTCTATGTATGTGGATTCCTGAATTCCGTTCTGGGTATCAATTTTGTTTTTATTGCTGTTTATCAGGCGTGAAACAAAAACTGACAGTACCGCAAGCACAATAACAGCGGTAATAATAATTAATAGAATAAGCATGATTTTCTTAAGTTTCCTTTTCATAATTCCATTCTTTCTTTTAAAACTGCAAATAAAATATAAATGTCTGTTTTCAAATTCCGATTTATCAATGAGCTAATTATATCATACCGCTTAATAAATCTCAATCCTTTTCAGAATAATCAAATTCCATACGGAATAATATCATCAATCGTCAAATTTCTTTTCGGCTTTGCAAGGCCGTTGTACTGCTTATGACATTCAAGCAAGTCAAGGAGAAGTCCGAGGGGCATAAGCATAGTTTCGTCAAGTGATAAGTTCAGCTGAACTACACCGTAATAAAGCAGTCGGGTAAAGAACTCATCGTCACTTACCCGACTGCTGTGTTTTTTTGGTTGTCCTCGCTTTTGATATTTCTCTTTGTGCCTTTGTACATCGACTCCATAATTGCTGATTTGTACTCTGCCAAATCAAACGGTGATGTCAAAAGCTCGACCTCGTCCTCTTTAAGCAACGGCTTTTTATCATCGGGATTTTTGAGGTTGTGAATGAGAACACTTTGATTGGCAAGGAGAGTAATAAGCCAGATAACCTCATCGAGAGCCATTTCAAAGTTTTCACTTTTCATCAGCTTGTCACCAAGGTTCTCAAGGCCGCCGTACCTTGCGGCAATCTCTTTTGTAGCCTTTGTGGTTAAGACAAGGCTATATTCATTTTCACCGATTTTTATTTTTGTACTTCTTTCGCTGTCCATAGCTTACCTCCGTTATTATCCTGCTGAGTAAACAGGCTCGTAAACCTGTTTGTACCAGTTTGAAATTGTGGTTGAATTAACTGCGGTATCGTCCTCATTTACCTCGGCTTTCCATGGGTGCTTGCCCTGCGTGTCGGGCTTGTTTCTCCTTGTCACAGTACCCTCGATTGACGGTGTGGAAAATTCTATGCTTTCGCCCTTGGTGGTAAGATTCGTTGCAGGGATTCCGAATTTAACTCTGTAAAGCCAGAAGTAGCGATATTTTCCGTTTGACTTTTTCGCTCTGAAACCCACTGCAACAGGACATCCACCGTCCTCGCCTGCGGAAATGAGAACCTTGTTGCTGTCGATTTTCGCTCCTGTTAAATCCTCTGCAACAGCAGTTCCGATGTCGTCAATGCCGAGAGTCAGCGTTCCGCTTTGAAATTCCTTGACAATTTCCGATGCACCGTCATCGGCATAGAGAGTAGCCTCGGCAAGCTCTATTGAAAGCTCTGCGGTCATAGCCTTTGCAAGAGGTACAGGTGTTGCGTAGGTTTCTTCGCCGTTTTCATCTTCTGTAATCTTTGAATAAAATAGCTTATCAAGTCCGATTGTTGCCATTAAAATTCCTCCATTCTATATGATTTTGCCGTATCAACGGCATAGTGATGATAGCCGGTATCGTCCTCGTGACCTATGTATCTTCGGTCAGTAATTGAAATATCGGCTTTTAATATTGATGCAGTCAGCTTGCGTTTTAAGGCTGTGTAATTGCCTTTTGAAAAAATCGAAATCCGCACCTCTTGAACTTCGTATTCCGGCAGATTGTCGCAGTGCATTTCAAAGCTGTCGGCAAGAGGTGTCAGCACAATGTATTCATCAGGCGGTGCGTCCGAAAACACACCTGTTTCAACCTTGATGTTCAGGCTTTCAGCTATGCTTTTTAATTCTGACAAAAGGCTCATAGGTTCTTTACCTCCTGCTCAAGAGTATCAACCATTGCCTTTACACAAGCCTTTTTTGATGATGTTCTTGCGGGTTTTAAGAAAGGCTTAGGCGGCTGACCTTGCTTACCGTATTCGATTATGCTTGCAATTTTTGCGTTGCTTTCACCGTCAGAACGAGGTTCTTTAAAGCCTATCTTGATGTTTGCGTTTCCGTTATCATCAATCAAAACAGGAGAAAGTCCGAGAGATTTTTCAAGCTCACCCGTAGAGCGTGAATCCGTTTTTGTGTCCTTGCCGATAACAGAGGAAAGATTGCTCTTAACCTTTGCAAGAACAACCTCACCGCCGGCATTGAGCGCCTTTTCGCAGATTTCATCTGTTTTGTCACCGAGCCGAGATAGCTTTAAAAGAAAGTCCTCGGGCATTTTAACATCAACCTTAGCCACTTGGCTTTACCTCCTTTGCAAGCACCTCAATGTACATATTTCTGCCCTTCACATTTTCAACCGATATGATTTCAAACTTTCTGTTATCGCATAGTATCATCATATCGGTTGTAACCTCAACATTTGGAATACACCGAAAACGAAACAGGTCGGTAGCAGTTGAAAAGGTGGCTCTGTTTGCCCATTTTTCACTGCCGTGCCGACCCTCACGATATGCTCTTACCTTTGCAACGGTTTTCAGATTTTCCGTTTTGAAACCCTCATCATCAGTATCAATGCTTTTCTTTACGATTTCAATAAATGAATTCATTTTGCCAAAGCTCATAACTACACCTTCCAATTACGGTCAAGTCGCAACAATAGATTTACCGTGTTAAAAACCTGTTGTCCTGCTTGAACATTATCAGCGAAAAAGCCGCCTGTTGAGCCATCTCTGCTTTCGTAGAAATGGCTCGCAAGCATAATTACAGCCTGTTCAGTTGTAGGCGGCATAGGGTTTTCGGAATAATATCCCTCGCTGATGTGCTGATAGCTTTCGGCATAGGAAACGGCGGCTGTTATGTACATTTTCAACAGCTCATCATCTTCGTTGTGTTCAAGGATAAGGTTCTGTTTTACCTTTTGTAAAAGCTCGTCAGTCATTTAATGCACTCCTATCAGCCTGTTGAAGCTACAGTGCCTTTCATCTTGAGGAGCTTTACAGCTTCCGGTAAAATCAGTCTTGCATCAAGTCGCTTTGTTGCAAGGAAACCGACCTGTCCGTTTGCTGCGTACAGTTCATTAAGTCGCTTAAAGGTTACACCCTGTCTGTCACCAATCCAGTAATACGAAAGGTCGCCGAATGCAATCGGCTTTGTGCCGGACGCTGCATTTGCGATTGGCGCTGATGTATAAACAGGCTTGCCGAGAAGAGTGTCGGTTTCACCGTCTTTGATTGACGGCTGCCATAAATACTGGCCGTTGCTGTCCTTTAGTTTTCTGATACTGTTTACCGTACTGTCATTTAAGAGCCATACACCGTTTTTACGGTATGGCGCTTTAAGGCTGTAATAAAGGTCGATAAGCTCATCGGCAGTGATAGTTACCGTTGATGCAGCTGTCACACCGACTTCACCGCCCTCGCTGTCATCAAAAATTCCGTAAGGCTTTGCACTGCCGTCACCGATAACAAAGGCTTCCTCTTCAGCTTCACCAATTCGTCTTGCAAACTCCTGATTGAAGTAACTTTCAAGGTCGAATGCGGAGTCGTTTAAAAGCTCTTCAGACACCTTGATTAAAGCACACAGCTTATGCGCACCGATTGTTTTCTGACCGAATGATGTATCGCTGTCGGTAATTGCAGCGTTCTCCTCTGTCCACATCGCCTTACCTCTTGTAGCAACAACAGGAATTTTGTGTGCGTTTGACGCAGTTGTAAATGTATGTGCAAGCTGACGGATTACAAGCTCTTCGTCAAGTGCCTGTACAAGTGTGTTTTCAAAGGTTTCCGGCACAAGAAAACCGCCCTCGCTGTCAACACCCTCACTGAGAATGTTTCTGACCTCCTGCGTAGAGCGGTTTCTCATCTGATTCCAGAATGCTTTGTTGTACTTTTCAGAAGCAGTGCCTGTTTTACTCTCACGATTGGCGTTATCGGGTTTTGAAACAAGGGGTATGCTTGTCGGGAGATTCAACTCTCTTTCAAGGTCGTCTGCTCTTTGCTGACGCTCAATTTCGTGACCGAGATCAACAATATCCTTTTCCATCTTTTCATAAACTGCGGTATCTTCCGCTGAAAGAATACCGGTTTCGTTTCTGTGGGCATCAAGGAATGCTTTTGCCTGTTCCCAGATTTTTGCTCGTTTCTCACGAAGTTCGTTAATTTTTGCCATTGTAAAATTCCTCCTTAAGGTTTTAATAAATTAAGTCTTTTTTCAAGGTCTGTGATGTCTGTTCCTGTGTTCCTTGAAACATTCTTTGAATAGTGCTTTTCAATTTTGTTTATCAAAGCCGTATTTACCGCCTTGCGTGAAAACAGGACTGAATTCTCACAGGGGTTATTTTTCTCCTTTTCCTCTTCATCTTCGTCCTCGTCATCTTCCTTTTCGGGAAAAGCATCTCGTGAAATAATACCGTCTGCAAAGCCAAGCTCGACAGCCTTGTTTGCGTTCATCCAGGTTTCAGAATCCATTAAGTGTGACAGCTTTGCTCTTGATAAGCCTGTTTTAATTTCGTAGGCATTGATGATACTTTCCTTCACCTCATTAAGCATCTCAATAGCCTTTTGCATTTCGTTGTGGTCGCCCATAGCGATGGTTGCAGGGTTGTGTATCATCATTGTTGAAACAGGTGACATCAATACTGTATTTCCTGCCATGGCAATTACCGATGCGGCAGAGGCTGCAATTCCGTCAATCTTGACTGTGACATTACCCTTGTAGTCCATCAGCATATTGTAAATCTGTGCGGCGGCCACGCAGTCACCACCGGGAGAGTTAATCCATACAGTGATGTTTCCTTTGCCGCTGTTCAACTCGTCCTTAAAAAGCTGTGGAGTAATATCATCGTCAAACCAGCTTTCTTCGGCGATTGTGCCGTTGAGAGTCAGAACCCTCTCGGTCGGACTGTTCTGAGTCTGATTCTTCCACTTCCAAAACTTCTTCATCTTCGTTGTTTTCCTCCTTGTTATTAGTTTCAGCAAATGCACCTGCATTTTTGAGAGGCAGCATATTGCCGTTTATGAGGTACAAATCTCCGCCTTCCTCTGCTGATATGCGGTCGAGGTTTTCAAGCTCTCTGATGTCATTTGCCGACATCCAGCCATTCTGCCTTGCTGTTGCATATCCGTTCATTCGGCTTTGATAGTCACCTCGGAGCAGTCCGTCAACATTGAATTTTACAAAGTACTTTGCTTTCTCGTCTTTTGAAAGCAAGGAACGGGAAATCGACTGTTCCCACCTGATTATCCAAGGCTCAAGTGTGTACTTCACAAATTCAAGTGACTGTTGCTCAATATTAGAAAAGCTCGACTTTTCAAGGTCGCCAACCATATGGGGTGGAACTCTGAAAATTCGAGCAATTTCGTTTATTTGAAATTTTCTTGTTTCAAGGAATTGTGCCTGTTCGGGCGAGATTGAAATAGGCGTGTATTTCATACCCTCCTCAAGCACTGCAACTTTGTGTGCGTTTGAACTGCCGCCAAAGGACTGAGTCCAGCTTTCTCTTACTCTTGACGGGTCCTTTATTGTGCCGGGGTGTTCAAGCACACCGCTGGGTGCGGCACCGTTTGCAAAGAACTTTGACCCGTACTCCTCGCAGGCAATAGCCATACCGATTGAGTTTTTAGCCATAGCAATAGGTGAATAACCCACAAGTCCGTCAAAACCCAGTCCCGGAATATGCAGAACATCAAACGGTTGTAGCCTTACAATCGACTTTTTATTGATTGGTGCATCATCGGTGCTTACAATGTACTCATAATACAGTCTGCCGTTTTCATCTCTGTCAACGGTCATTCTGTCCGGCATAAGTGGATAAAAGGCTGTTACTTCTCCCTTGCCGTTGCGTATGATTTGTGCATAAGCGTTGCCCCACAATAGCAGATGAGTCATCAGAGTTTCTCTGAAAACAAATGATGTCATTTCAGGGTTCGGCTCATCGTGGAGCAAAAAGTACAGAGGACTGTCTGTTGCTTTTTCCTTACCACCACTGTCTGTGTATCTGTAAAGGTGCAGGGGCAGACTAGCAATAGCCTCCGACAGAATACGAACACAGGAGTACACTGCCGTCATTTGCATAGCAGAACGCTGTGTCACAGCTTTCCCGGCTGTTGTCCTGCCTGTGTAAAAGGTGTAGGCACTGCCTGCTGTTCTGTTTTTAGGCTTATCTCTTGAACGGAAAAGTCCTGAAAATATGCTCATATATATCACTATCCTTTCATAATGGGCAAAAGAAAAGCACCTACCATTTTTGATAGATGCTCTCCGCTATTACATTATCGCATTATTTGTTGCAGTAAATTTTAATAGCCTTAAAAACAAATTCTGCTGTGCCTTTTCCACCGGTCATATCAATGTTTTCCGTGAAATCTCCACCACTGACATACATACTGCCAAGACTGTATAAAATTTCATCTGAACAGTTATAGAAGTTTTCGGTAATAAAATCCTGCAGTTTTTTTACCTGTGATTGAACTTTTTCTGCGCTAGGGTCAAGTTTAAGCATTGTTCCGAACTCGGCAAATATACCCATCATCTGTGTACTGATAGTTTGCTCTTCCTGTGCTGTTCGGTTTTTGCTTTTTTCTTCAAATTCACGGTATTCGGGAGTGTTTCCCCATAATGATTTTGCCTGTGCTGCATATTCATCAATCTTACTTGTATCAAATGCCGTAAAATCCATTTTATTCACTCCAATATCTTTTATATCACGAGCAAGGTCTATAAGGTTTTTTAAATGCTCCTTTTTTAATGTAAGTAGAGCAATCTGTTGTTCCAAGGCTTTTCTTCGGTCAAAATTCGGATTGTCCATAATCGCCTTTATATCCTTAAGCGAAAATTCCAGTTCACGAAACAATAAAATCTGTTGCAGCTTTTCCAGTGCCGTATCGTCATACAGCCTGTAGCCCGACTCGGTATATTTTGCAGGGTGTAAAAGACCTATCTTGTCGTAGTATTGCAGGGTGCGTATACTCACCCCGGCTAACTTGCTTACTTCATGTACTGTTTTCATCTGGCATTCCTCCTCGTGTGATTGTATTATAAACTATTACGCAGCGTAAGAGTCAATACCTTTTTTACATTTTTATAAAAAAAGCAAACCACGACTGTCATATACGCTTTCACTCATATCATTCCCACAGCGAATTGCTCTGTCCAGTGCCATAATCGTGGCAACAGCACCGTCAATTTTCTCTGTGGATTTTTCTTTGTCTGCTTTTATGTTTCCGGCAGGGTCTGTACGAATGAAGATGTTGTCCATATTCCAACGCAAGACAGGGTGACCGCCGTGTGCGATTTTCTGTTCAAGAGTTAGTTTCATAAGCTCCTTTGTGGGTGGTGACATATCCTTAAAGCCCTGTCCGAAGGGAACAACGGTAAATCCCATACCCTCAAGGTTCTGTACCATCTGAACTGCGCCCCAACGGTCGAATGCAATTTCTCTGATGTTGAATTTCTTTCCGAGTTCTTCAATGAATTTCTCAATATAGCCGTAATGAACAACATTTCCCTCTGTGGTCTGCAAGTATCCCTTTCGCTCCCATACATCATACGGTACATGGTCACGTTTAACACGCAGGTCGAGTGTGTCCTCGGGTATCCAGAAGTATGGCAGAATGATGTACTTATCTTCTTCATCAAGCGGAGGGAACACAAGCAAAAATGCAGTAATATCTGTTGTACTTGATAGGTCAAGTCCGCCATAGCAAACTCTGCCTTCAAGCTGTTCTTCGTTTACGGCAAAGGCGCACTTATCCCACTTATCCATTGGCATCCAACGGACTGCCTGTTTTACCCACTGATTAAGTCTTAGCTGTCGGAATGAGTTTTCTTCGCCGGGATTTTGCTTTGCACTCTCGCAAGCGGTTTTAACTTTATCCATTCCGATAGTTTCACCCAGAGATGGATTGCACTTTTTCCAGACCTTCGGACTTGTCCAGTCCTCGGTATCATCAGCGCCGTAAATTACAGGATAGAATGTAGGGTCGATTTTTCGCCCATCAATAATATCCTGTGCCTTTTGATGAACCTCATAGCAGATTGAGTGTGTATCTGTGCCGGCTGTTGTGATCAGAAAAAAGAGCGGCTGCATTCGTGCATCACCGCTACCCTTAGTTAGAACATCATAGAGTTTTCTGTTCGGTTGACTGTGCAGTTCATCAAACACAACACCGTGAACATTAAAGCCGTGTTTGCTATATGCCTCGGCAGATAGCACCTGATAAAAGCTGTTTGTGGGTTCGTAAATCAGCCTTTTCTGTGAGGCAAGTATCTTTACTCTTTTATTCAGAGCCGGACACATACGCACTATATCTGCGGCAACATCAAAAACGATTGACGCCTGTTGTCTGTCGGCAGCTGCACCGTAAACCTCGGCTCGCTGTTCACCGTCACCACAGGTGAGCAGAAGTGCAACAGCCGCAGCTAATTCAGATTTACCGTTCTTCTTTGGAATTTCAATGTATGCTGTGTTGAACTGTCTGTATCCGTTTGGCTTCAAAATGCCGAACAGGTCACGAATAATCTGCTCCTGCCAGTCCATAAGCTCAAAGGGTTTTCCCGCCCAGGTGCCTTTAGTGTGGCAAAGGCTTTCTATAAAGGCAACGGCAAAATCAGCGTACTCCTTATCGTAATAGCTGTCCTTTGCTTTGAATTTTGTAGGCTTGTAATTTTTAAGTTTTCTCAAAATCTCATCTCCAATAGGGCATAAAAATAGCACCGATTATTTCTAACCGATGCTAAAAATTACTTTTTACTATAATTGTTAATACCATGCAGCCATACCATCTTTAAGAACAATACCATTATTGTATGATTCTACAATTTTTCTAATAGCGTGATCAGCATAAAATGTTTTTGTCAATGGTTTCGTTGCACTCGGAAATTCTTCTTCAGATAATTCTTCCATTCCTTCTTCGATTCTCATTTGATTTATCGAATCTCTCATCGCATTTTGTTCTTCTATTGTTATTATCCTTGTAAAATCATCAGGTGCTAATTTAGATATATCTATACAATCATTTTCTTTATCAATAGTGATTATACCATTTCCTTTTTCTTCATTACCCTCTGGGAAATACCAATAAATGATATATCTTATATTTTCATCTATAAGTCTAAATGTGACCATAATAGATCCCACCTTGATATTGCTAAATTCATAATACTAAATATATTGTATCAGAGTTCACCGAAAAATCAATAGGTCTGCGCAGTACTGTGAATAGTATCAAGAATTTTCTCCTGCTCCGTTTCATCAACTCCTATGCTTTCCAGCGCTTCGCGTGTTCCGCAGTCAGAGCACACAATCGTTACATTATCAACCCTCGAAACTGCACCTCGCTCGCTGAAAAGCTTTCCGCATTTCGGGCATACCTGAACCCTTATTTCATTCGTCTGCATAATATCCTCCTCATTCTGTCAACTGTATTAAGCAAAATTCTCTTCTCAAATCCGAAGTATTCATAACCCTCAAGACAGGTGTAAACATAGTAATCTGACGGAATGCCTATCGGTCTGTCCGACCTCATCACATACGCAAAGCAATCAAGCGTGGTTTCTTTTGTTTTGTCCATACTTGTCACTTTCAAGGTGTAGTCCTGCTTGTAGTAAAAATTCGGATAACCCTCGTAGCGGTCAAGTGCTTTTTCGTCAGAGGGTGTTACTTCCCAAACGGCAACAGGAACGCTTGCTCCGATTTTCGGCTCTATGGTTAAATACGAACCCGTAAGACTTCCTCTGAAATAGAGTATGTGATTTTCCAAAATTGCTGTTCCCACAAGTCTTGCTTTCGGACAGCGTATTTTCATCTGCCTTACATTCAGGTTACTGCCATAGGCAACGTAGTATCTTTTTTTCATTTTAATCAGTCCTTTCACCGCCTTAAGACCGCCGAAGCGGTCGGTGGGGTGTGTACCTATATTCTTCAAGCGGCTCTTCCGTTGCGGAAAGCTCCGTCACCTGAAAGCCTTTTTGTAAGAAGTTCTCTTGCTGTCTTGAACTCGTCACCGATAAAGCCGAGTCTTAAAAGCCAAGTTCTCATTGCGTATTTTGGGTTTTCGCTTTGCTGTGGTTTCGGACTTGCCGTTCTCACTTCCTTTGCCATTTGGCTAAGGGCTAAGCAAAGCTGAATGTAACTCTTAAGCTGTCCTGCGTGAAGTCCGTTCTGCTTGCCGTTTGATGGCTTGTCGAATTGGAAAAGCCTGAATTCAACCGTTCCCTTTGTAAAGGTTGCGTGGAGGTTGAGCATATGGTATCGGCTTCCGTTGTAATGGTGATTTCTGCCGTAGTTTTCATCGTGGCTCTTGTACCATACATCGGCAAGCTCCGACATTGTTTTCGGCTTTCTTCTGTTGACCTGCTCTAAAAATCTTGTGTCAACCGTTCTGCAGTAGCGTCTGATTCTGTCACCATCAAGGTTTAAAGCCTCGGATAAAAGACTTTCGTGGCTTGCCATAATGTTTGCAAGGTTTCTCAAGGTCTGTGCTGTGTGTCCCTTTGCTCCGATGTGAATGTGTACTCCGCAACCCCTTGTTGAATCACTCTTTGCTCCGGCTTTTCTCAGTCGTCTTATAAGCTCCTGCAAGGTTTCAATGTCTGCGTAGGTAAGGATTGGTGTTACCATTTCGCACTTCTCGCTGTCAGGTCCTGCAATGCTCACATCCTTTTGGAATTTCCACTCTCTGCCTTGCTCGTCATACGCTGACCAAGTGCAGTAACCGTTTCTGTCGGCTGTATTTTCGTATCTGCCTGTGCCGAAGAAGTCGGCTGCGATTTTTGCGGCTTTATTCCTTGTGATGTTGTTCATTTCAACCTCAACACCGATTGTCTGCTTTTTCATTTCCTCGATTTGTCTTAATGTCTTTTCGCTCATTTTTTTGTCCTCCGTAATTGTGTGTTTGTCCCTTTCGGCACACACATATTCGCTCTTTTTGAGGATAATAGCAAGCAATTTTGAAAAGTAATATGCACAATCTTTAATACAATATATTGTGTATTTTATAGTGGTTAAGACTGTATCTTGCGTACCTTGTCGATACCATAAATCACATTAAGACCACAACCGTTATCCCAATCAACAAGCAGACTTGCCGTATCGTCAACACCTTTTACGGTACCTTTAGTACCAACAGGTGGTGCCTGAACATCGTCCATTTTTACAAGCTCAACTCTTGTTCCGATTGGGTATTCTCTAAGAACCCGTTCGACTGTTTCTCTATTTGGAAAATTCATTCTAGTTACCTCCTGAATTTTATCAGTAACATATATCACTCAAAACGGCTGTTATTGCAAGTGTAATTTTGAAATTCTGCCAAATAAACAAACCGCCGAAAATCCAGCGGTTTTAAGTGTGAGTATTAAACAGTAGTGAATACCTTAATCGGAATATTCTCCTTTTTGCAGTTTTCAATTACAAAGCGTGTTCCGTTGGATTTGCCGTCCCAAAAGGCGAGAACCATATCGGCATATCCGATTATTTGCAGATTTCTTTTTAATGGAGCTGACCGTCCATAGATTTCATATTGGGGCAGAAATTCCGTCAGCTTTATGCTATGGGTATTTGCATACATTCTTGCACACCTGTCAATTCCTCTTGCACCGCCGCTGACTATTTCCGTTGTATCTTTGGGCAGATAGTCGCCAAGATTATTGATTGTAAGATTTCTTGAACCTACTACTGCTACCTTCATAAATTTCAATCTCCTTTTAAAAATATGACACCACTATGACACTATAATACCACCATTTTCGTTATGGCGCAATAATTGCGTTAAAATGATGTCATAATAACATCGAGGAGATTTGATTATGGACGATAACATTTTAAGATACACACTAAGAGTAAACCGAACACTTTTTCAGAAGTTCAGATATATTGCAGACTACGAAGGTCGTTCAGCCAACCGTGAGATTGAGCAGTATATTAAGCAGAGGGTAAAAGCCTTTGAGGAAAAGCACGGCGAGATTGAAGTGGATAAGGACTAAGAATTTAAGGGCGGTTATTCCGCTCTTTTTTTTCTTTTGGTAACTATTCTGTTTCCTCAATACCTACCAAATCATCATATCGGTATGTAAGTCCGTCACGCACCACATACACATTTTCAGTTGTGTCGACCTGTTCGATGTATCTTTTAACAATTACATCGCAGTATTTTTCGTCAAGCTCTGATGTATAACAAATTCTGTTTGTCTGCTCACAGGCAATAAGTGTACTTCCGCTGCCGCCAAATGGGTCAAGCACGATGCAGTTTGTCATACTTGAATTTTTAATCGGATATGCAATAAGCGGAACAGGCTTCATTGTGGGGTGGTCACCGTTTTTCTTCGGCTTGTCGAACTCCCATATTGTGGTCTGCTTTCTGTCGGAGTACCACTTGTGCTTGCCGTTCTTCTTCCAGCCGAACAGCACAGGCTCGTGCTGCCACTGATACGGACTTCTGCCAAGCACAAGGCTTTGCTTTTTCCATATGCAAGTTCCCGAAAGATAAAAGCCTGCGTCATTGAATGCTTTTCTGAAATTTAGTCCTTCTGTATCTGCGTGGAAAACATAGATGCTCGCATCATCTGCCATAGCCTTTTCAGTATTCTGAAAGGCATCGAGCAAGAACTGATAGAACTTATCGTTTTCAAGATTATCGTTCTTAATTTTTCCTGCACTGCCCTCGTAGTTGACATTGTATGGTGGGTCAGTAACAACAAGGTTTGCTTTCTTGCCGTCCATAAGGTGAGCATAGGTTTCTTCCTTTGTGCTGTCACCGCAGATGAGTCTGTGATTTCCCAGCAGCCAAAGGTCACCGCTTTTTGTAACAGGTGGTTTTTCAAGCTCGCCCTCAACATCAAAATCATCATCTTTTACATCATCGTTCTCATCGGCAAAAAGCTCTGCAATTTCATCTTCATCAAATCCTGTAAGACCGATGTCAAAGTCAGCACCCTGCAAGGACTCAATTTCAACTCTCAAAAGCTCTTCGTCCCAGCCTGCGTCCATAGCCATACGGTTATCTGCCAGTATGTATGCTTTCTTCTGTGCATCATTTAAGTAGTCCACAAACACACAAGGTACTTCAGATATGTTTTCTGCCTTTGCAGCTAATATTCTGCCGTGTCCGGCTATGACGTTGAAATCTCTGTCAATGATAACGGGATTGACAAAGCCGAACTCACGAAGTGATGAGCGTAATTTCTTTATTTGCTCATCACTGTGAGTTCTTGCATTGTTGATATATGGTATCAGCTTTTCAACGGGAACAAGCTGCATTTCTGTTGTAGTTTTCATATACACACCTCCTGTTCAAAAGTGAGTTCAGACCTTTTTCCGCACCGTCAATATCTCCCGACAGAGCCTGACCTTTTATTGTGCGGTACTGTTGCTTTGAAAGATATGGTCTGCTGTTTTTAAGTTTTTTCATAAATCTCTTTAATTTGAAATTCATATTAGTTTCCTCTCCGAGAGCGTAACAATCTCTCCATAACATCATCCTGCGGTGTTGCTCCTGAAAAATCTGCGGAGCAGTTTTCCTTAACTATCTGGAAAATCTGATACCACAGATTATTTACCTGTTTCATATAGTTCTGACTCATACTGACATAGGGACTTGCTATTGCCTGACCAGTTGTAGGGTGCTTTGCAAGAAAGCCGTATTCCGAGATTGCGTGTTCACATTGAATCCACCTTGAAACACTCATGGCATAGTTTCGCACAAGCTGAGTGCTTACCAACTTTTCACAGCCACGCTCCTTGAGCCACAGCCAGATTTCTCTGAACACATCTTCTGCATCAAGGTCACCGCCGTTTTTCTGCCTGTCCAGCATATAGCTTTTAGGCTCGGGCATATCCTCACCGCTTAAATGAGAATCAGCAGGCAGTTCCATAACCGTCAGCTTTCTGCCGCCCGGATTTCCGCTATCAAGTTTTTCTTTCAAAGCCTTGGATTTTCTGCCGCTCCCGGCTCTTGCACCGCCTCTTGCAGTGCCGTCTTTCGCCATACAATCACCTCCGTGGGGTTATACCCCGTTTGATTTCGCTTTTTTTGCGTGTGACACCCCGGGCCGTTGTCCCAATTGATAGCTGTAGAGATTTTTACCCCCCTACCGGTCACCGTCTTATTTGTCTGTCACCGATTTCAAGGTGAATTTTATTGTGACAGCTTTTACAAAGTGACATTAGATTGCTTTCCTCATTTGTTCCGCCTTGTGAAACGGGAATAATATGATGCACTTCATCAACAGGTGTCATTCGTCCTTGCTCAAGGCAACGCTCACAAAGAGGGTGTGCCGACGCATAACGCTCACGAACCCTTCGCCACGCTCTGCCGTACTTGGTGTTTACATCAGCACTGCGCTCATACTTGTTGTAGCGTTTGTTATGTTCTTTCTCGTGCTGTTCACAATACTGTTTGTCGGTAAGGTTGGGACAGCCGGGGAAGGCACAGGGTCTTTTCGGCTTTCTTGGCAAGTTCCACACCTCCTTTTGGGTATAAGAAAAGCCCCGGAGAACTTGGTGTGTCCTTCGAGGCTCATTTGATCTTGCTTTTTGCTGATTATACTATATCACATTTCCAACCTGGGCATTTTAGGACAAAGGCGGACATTTCGGGCGTTTTTTAAATTTTGATAGGATTTTCCGGAAGCACCACATGCTGCAGAGCCTGTCCATGCCATCTCCTTACGGTACGAGAGTCAGCACTCAGTTCGTCACCGATCTGCTCCCAGGTGAAATTGTGAATGTATCTGTAGCGAAGCACCATGCGTTCATCTGTGTTGGGAACCGTATCAATGACGCTTCGTATCTCATTCTTGAGATCTACGAAAAGGTCGATCTCATCGTTGATCCTCGCTTCCAGGTCATAGATGCGTTCCAAGCATTTCATGAAGGGAGCATCACCACTGTGACTGATCTGTACCTTATCTCCCAAGTTTGGTGAAGAAATACTCGTGGACATCTCACGAAGCCTTCCAAGCTCTGCGATATCGGAATTGATTCTGTGGTCAATGCGGTATGCCTGTTTCAAATATTCTTTTGCTGTCATTATCTATCCTCCTCATAGAGTCTGCGGATAAGCATTTCGCCATCCACATCGGTAAGGGATGCATACCACTGGGAGTGGAAGAAGTTCTCACACTCCTCAAGCAGTATCTTTGCATCCTTGTTATTTGGTTTTCGTTTCAGTTTTCGCCTTGCTAACCGCCAGTCCTTGACCGCTGACAGGATGATAGCATTGGCAAGGTTCTGATAAGGGTCGGTCATCGGCTCACCTCCAGATTAGCTTTCACCGCACGGATCAGAGCAGACTGTATCTTTTCCTTTCTCTGCAGTGCTGCCATGACATCTTCGTCAATGGTGCCCCTGGTGATGATGTGGTGGATGACCACCGTATCCGTCTGTCCCTGACGGTGAAGTCTTGCATTGCACTGCTGGTACAGTTCCAATGACCAGGTCAGTCCGAACCATATCATGGTAGAACCGCCAGCCTGAAGGTTCAGACCATGTCCCGCCGAAGCCGGGTGGATGACCGCCACAGGTATCTTTCCGCTGTTCCAGTCTGCTATATCCTGTGAGGACTTTATCTCACGAATTGTGAAACGCTCTTTGATACGGGAAAGGTCATGCTGAAACCAGTAGGCAATAAGGACAGGCTTTCCGTTGGCACCTTCGATGAGCTCTTCCAGGGCATCCAGTTTGCGGTCGTGTATCTGAAGAGCCTTTTTATCCTCATCGTAGATGCAGCCATTTGCCATCTGCAGGAGTTTGCCGGAAAGCACGGCTGCGTTGGCGGCATCAATCTCCTCACCCTTGACCTTTGCCACCATATCGGCACGGAAGGTATCATAGATATCCCGCTCCTTTTCGCTCATAGATACCGGTACCTCATTGATGATGCACTCCGGCAGTGTCAGGTAATCCGCAGAACGCATGCTGATGGTCATATCCGAAATACGGTCATAGATCATCTGCTCCGCTCCGTCTGCAGGCTTGTAGGTGAACACCCGCTCGGCGCTCCGCTTGTCCGGGAGAAAAAAAGCTGCACGGTAATGGGTGATGTATCTGCCCAGCCTCTTTCCGCAGTCCAGGATTCTGAACTGTGCCCAGAGATCCATAAGGCCATTGCTTGAAGGAGTTCCGGTCAGTCCTACGATGCGTCTGACAAAAGGTCTGACCTTCAGAAGGCTCTTGAATCGTTTTGCCTGATGGCTCTTGAAAGAGGAAAGCTCATCGATGACTACCATATCGTAGTCAAAAGGAATACCGCTCTTATTGATAAGCCAGTCCACATTTTCACGGTTGATGATGTGGATGTGGGTGCGCTTCATCAGTGCTTCGATTCTTTCTTTTTCTGTTCCGATCGCCACGCTGTAAGTGAGTCCCTTAAGGTGATCCCATTTGGTCACCTCGGCAGGCCATGTATCTCTCGCCACTCTCAAAGGGGCTATGACCAGTACCTTTCTTACCTCAAAGGAATCCAGGATGAGGTCGTGCAGTGCTGTAAGGGTAATGACGGTTTTGTCAGCCCAAGCCCATATCAAGGAAGACCGCAGCTTCTTTATGGGACTTGATAAAGTCGATGGCATACTGCTGATAATCATGTGGTATGAACTTCAAAAGGCATCACCTCCAATCTCGTGTAATACGGTTTCTATCTGTTCTAAGCTGTCCACGCAGTAAACCGAAAAGCCGAGCCTTTCCAGCTGTCTTTTTCGCCTTACCTGCAGAGGACGCATTTTCTTTCCAGGTGCTTTCAGTTCTACAAAAGCGAATCTTGCCATCGGGAGCATAACCAGTCGGTCAGGCACACCATCAAGTCCGGGACTTACAAACTTGGGTGCAAGACCTCCCATCTTCTTCACTGCCTCCACGAGTTTTTTCTCTATGAATTTCTCGTTCATGCCAATTCCTCCGTGACACAGGAACACGAAATTCACAACCAATCCCTTATATTTACTACGTGCGTATATCACGGATTACATACCCCTATATCTTGAAAAAACGCATTCGTAATATAAGGGAAATAGTTGTGTCTGTGTCGCAGTCTTGTGTACTTGCTTATGTTGTCTTCTTGTAGAGTCGCTGCCTGCCATAGATCGGCTGACGCTTGATCGAGGTGGTTCGCTCCCAGTTCGGAAGCTGTGCCATCAGAGCTGCAATGCTGTAGCTGTCAGTTGGCTTCAGTTCCTGGAGTGGCTTGCCGTAGCACTCGCACCAGATCTCCGCATTGGATACCTCAGTACGCATAACGGCTCCCTTATGCTCTGGCATACCGAACTCACTGCCCTGGAGGAAGTTGCGTCTTTGGAACAGATCCATGTCCGCCCAGTCATCCGGCAGTCTGGTATTGAGATATTCTTCGACCATGCCAAGACGCTCGTCCACCTCCATAGCAGACTGCTGTGCTTCCTCTGCAACTTCCAAGAGATCACCTTCGAGGTACAGCTTTTCGCCGGACTTCCAGATTTCCTTTGCCTCTGCCCAGAACTGCGCACGGTATTCCGGTGTGAAGTCCCAGGTCTTTTTCTGCTTCTTCTGATGCAGCTTGATGATCCAGAAACGGCGGTTACCTGTGATGTCACGAAGATATCCACGCTCACCATTAACAGTTGCGATGATGATGCACTGTCTCGGATGGGACTCCACCACCTTGCCGTAAGACGGACGGTACTTGTCATCGCAGGTAGAAAGGAAGGCCTTGACCTTCTCAATGTCGGCTTTCTTCATACCGGCAAGCTCTCCGATCTCCACCGCCCAGAAGCCCTGCAGCTTTTCTGCACCAGACTTGTCATCCATATCGGTAAGGGATAGGGTCTCGGAGTAGTATTCAGAAGTGACCAGGTCTTTTACGATGGTGGACTTGCCAATACCCTGATCACCATCCAGCACCGGAACACAGTCGAACTTGATGCCCGGAACATATACACGGGCAACTGCTGCCGCAAAAGTCTTTCTGGTGACTGCACGGACATACGGTGTATCGTCTGCCTGCAGATAACGGATGAAAAGGTCTTCCACTCGCTCGATACCGTCCCACTCCGGCAGACTGTCGAGGTAGTCACGGACCGGGTGAAAATGCCTGTCATCTGCAATCTTCGTAAAAGCTACATCATGATTCCTGCTTGAGAAGGGAAGGTAGCGAATATCGATGATCGACTTAAGCTGTGCTGTATCCGCATCTCGCCAGAACTGATTTCCCTCTGGGCGCTCCCAAGGCAACGGACCAGTGACCTGGATACGATTGGCCATTTCGTTATAAGCAAAGCTTCTAAAATCCGAATCATTAGCGAGGATCAGGTTCAGGTTATAAACGCTGTTTTCCAGCTGACCAGACCTCGGCTGATACTTGAGCCTGGTCATCCAGTCTCCGTTAGAGACATTGAAGTCAGTCTCCGCCTGTGACAGTTTTTCTTCCATAGCGATACGCTTGACCTCATCGTCCTGCATAGCAAGTTCACACATGGCATTGAAGGATTTCTTCACATCATCGTCACCGAACTTGTGAATGCGGACGAGATCAAAGGCGTTGCACAGCTTGAGATAGGCAGGGTCTTTGGCATGGTGGCTGTATACGAACTTGCCACCCTCGATGATTTCCACGCCTGCCATACTGGAGGACTGGATATAATGCCAGCGGTTCTCGTTGTCTGTCGGCTCATACACATCCGACAGATATTTTTCGATGGCACGACCGATAGGGAAGAATGCACGGTTGAAGAAACCGACAGCACCTTCCTTATCAAGAGGATCCTGCACCTTTACAGATGCAGTAGTATTTGCCCTGCTTTCCCTTGAAGAGGTAGGCAGTCTTGTAGGGTCCGTCCATTCCGGATGGGCAGCAAGCACATCATCCGGATCAAGCCACTCCTTCTCCACATCCAGGAACACAAAGCTTCCATTGGATGGCGTGGACGGCCAGTACATCAGCTGGTTCGGAAGGTAGGAGCATTCATCAAAATAGTCGATGCCCAGCATCTGTGCCAGGTAGCGACTGACTGCCACGAACTCTTCCGGGGTAACATCTCTTGTCAGCGGATACACCAGACGGACTCTCGGATCGTCATCGGTGCTGCTGTGGGTGGTATAAAGCAGAGATGTATAAGGAGCGTTGGTTTCATAATTTTCAAGGAACGCCTTGTCGATGCGGTCACCGTCCAGGGCAACCATGGAACGAAGCTCCACGGTGTCGACTTTTCGTCTGCCACCCTTCAGGGCACCGGCAACGAAGCCACCGTGGTCTTTCACGGCATCCCTCTTTGCCTTATTGAACTTGGCATATTCTTCCGCAGACTCAGGGGTGCGAATGGTCACTTTCAGTCGTTCCTTCAGTTCATCGAATGTGATAGTCTTGTTGACCCAGGTTTTTGACTGACGGTTATTGCCGTAGGCGATTGCAAGATTACGCATTATCTAACCCTCCTTGCTCTCGGAGTCTCTCCGTGTTCAAAACGTGCCTGACGAGCCTGCTTTCTGGCACGGAAAACACGTCCGTTCACAAAATTTTTGTATTTATAGGTGCCATATTCCGTAGTCAGCATCGGAATCGTCTCGTCTTCCATGTCCTCACCGAAGTGGGTGAAGAAGCTTCTATCACGTCTGTCGTTGTAGGCAAAAAGGTACGGCTCATAGGTGTCCGGGTGGAATCCAATCGTAACGTTGTCCTCGTATCCGCCGCCACCGCCGTCATCGGTTTCTTGGCAAAAGATGTAGAGGTCATCATCCATCGGATCTCCGAAACAGATAATGCCTGCCCAGGAGTCGGTATAGGCACCATTGCTGATCTTAGCCATGACTGTCTTTTCTTCCTCTGTACCCTTAATGCTCTTGCGCTTCACCTCGAAGTAGCACTTAAAGTCAGGAAGATAGAAATCCGGCAGATAAAGTGAACCGTCACTCAGGACGATACTTTCCGGCTCATACTCATATTCGATTCCCATCGCATCAAAGAACACCGCCCATCTCGCTTCCAAGCGGGATCTGAAAAGATAACCGTTATATTCGGTCTGAATTGCTGTGAACTGTTCCATTATTCCTGTACCTCCTCAAATCTGCTGTTGAAATAACGCACCTTCTGTCTGCGTCTGTTTGCTTTGTCGATTTCAATGCGCATGCCGTGGGTGATGTGCTCCTTCAGAACCCAAACCTCCTGGCATTTGCCCATCAAAACTATGTCCATGTGGATCGCGGTATCACGCTCCGCCTTGTTGCTGTCATCCATAAAGGGAAACAACAGGTGTGCTGTCAGAGGGATGCAGCCATTGCGGTATGCATACTCAGCGAACTCCGCCGCCTTCTTCTTATTTGCTTTAATGTCCCCGGAAAACGGAGCACAGATATAGACCAGAGGACGGAAGGCAGGTTTTGACGCTGCCTTCGCCTCATGGTCAATACTTGAAATCGCCTGAAAGGTAACGGTATCCATGTAACCCTCGCAATTTCTGATGTTTACTCCCATCTACTAAACCTCCATCTCAATCTGAGGATACACACCGTCAGCTTTTAGCAGTCCGTAGATGAACAGTCTGCCTTTCTGCGTCCACTTGGTATGGACCTTGGTATGTTCACGACCACAGGTGTCTTCGTAAACGTGTGTGTTGGTCTTGGTGTAGCCACATCCGGCATGCTTCTGGTAGAGAAGCCAGATGTCTGCCTGCTTGTACTGCACGCCCTTCTGATGCAGGTACTCGTTCATTCGCTGTGCGCTCCAGCCGTAATCCTTGGCAATGACGGAGATATTTACGGCATCCTTACATTTAAGAACCACATCGTAATAGGTTGCCTTCGGCTTAAGCTCTGCGATCTGCTGTGCCTGTACTGCGACCGCTTCCTCAAGAGCCTGTCTCTTTTCACGCTCGGCCTTCAATGCCTGGAATGCTGCAATAGCGAGGTCGGGATTTGCGATAAGTTCCTCTGTTGCATACATCCCGTGTCTGCGGATCGCCGGAAGAACCTCTGCTGTTACCCAGCGCTTGAACTTCCTCGCGTTAGGCATTTTGCTTGACAGGATAAGACTGTAAAGTCCCGATTCATTGATGATAGTCAAATCTTGAACACCGCCAAGGGTGTCGCATTTTGCTACTCCCTTGTCTTCATCATAAACGTGCTTGTTGATAGCATCTCTCGGATTGCTGTAACCGAGGATCGTGGCTATGTCCTTAGCAACAAACATAACCTCACCGTTTACTGTGGTTGTTCTTACAGAGCCGAACTCTGCGTTGTTAAACACTTGTAATTCCATTCGAATTACCTCCTTGAATTTATTCGGAGGTCATCGCCTCCAAGTGGTAGCCTTGGGAGGCGGTCAAATCTTACGGTTTCCGTAAAATTCTTTTATTTTTTTTGCGGCACGGTTCAGCTTCTGAGTAATGCTGTTCTCAGACTCACCGACCGTGGCTGCATACTTTCGAATAGGCATGCCGTCAATACGGACAGCGATAAACGCTTCTGCCCACTGCGGTTTTTTAATAAGTACAGAGCGAATCCAGGAGCAGACTTCCTCACGCTCGAGGTCGGTATGATCGTCCGATGCCGTAAGCAGATAGTCCATGATGTCAAAAGACTCATCTTCCGGATCTCCCTGGATATAGCCCTTGTGACCGTCCATCTTCTTTGCCTTCGGGTTCGGATCGATGTATCGGTGTTCCCTGCGCCAGTCGTTGTACTCTCTCTTGTTCATCAGGTCGAACATCTCCTGCACAGTCTCACAGCGTTTGACCTCTGCCTTCTTTTCCGGCTTTGCCTCTGCAAGCCTCTGTTCGTAGTCGATATCCAGCATGACGCTGTAATCTCCGTCAGGGATATCAATGGTGGTGTAGACCTTGTGTCCGTTTCTGATGTTTTCCTCATACAAAATTTGAATCTTCACTAAGCATTCCTTTCTGCCGGACGGGGTTCGGACAGCGGAATGCAAAAAGAAGGAGCCTGGGGTCAGAAGATGACCGCAGACTCCAACAGACCGAAAAATGGGCATGACGAAGTACGGTGGGTGCATCTTCATCCCTGGCACAGCTGTGAAGCTGTGTGTGGATTCTCTATGCATCCCGCCGTCCTAATGGCCATCTCGGACTTTGAGATTGATATGGTTATCGGAAAGTTAATCCGCAAATTGCGAATTTGAATATTGCGTTCGCAGAATTGACATTTACAGACTTGGTAGAAAAATTTACAAATTTGTGCTATACTTAAGCATCACCCATAAAGCACTATTGTGTATTTCTCTGCCAATCTGCTTTGCCTCTCTGCAAGGCTTGACCCCCTTTGCCTTAGGGTCGCTTTCATTATAGAAAATCGGATTGGTATAACTGGCTAGTGCAGAATAGGCTTGTATAGGGAAGGATATAAAATGCAATTTAAAGACTTTATAAGCAAGCTAGCTTGTACCATCGTTGAAGTAGTAAATGTAATTTGTACGGTTGTCTTCCGCTGTTTTGAATTTCCTCATTTGAAATCCCTGCCTTTCTTTTCCGCCCGACTGGGTGGCGGCAGGGACACAAAAAGAGCCGATGTGATGCTACACACCGACTCTGATACCGAAAATGGGCATGACAAAGTACGGTGGGTACATCTTTGGTCAGTCCACGGCTATACCGTGAATTTTACTCTTGATGTATCCCGCCGCCTTAAGGTCGACCACTTCGGGCATTGGAATATTTTTTATTTGAGTGTCTGGCACTCAGATGGATACGCATTTCTGTGTACCCGTCTCAATGTCAGGCGTTTTTATTTATAGTTTACACTGGAATTTTTTTCTGCGATGGACACGCCGTGTCCGCTAAAAATTGCCGTAAAACGCAAAAAAGCCAGAACACGAAGAGTATTTACTCTCATGTTCTGGCTTAATTTTATCTAAATTTTATGAAGGCTTTTAAGAACGAAAAATCGGAAAAACGGGATTATGGTGTAGGTTGGTTCTTAATCATCGCACTATAAATACTTCTCATATAGCGAATGCGTTTATTATTCCATTCCTTCTGAACGTATATTTGTCTTAAATCATAGTGTTCCCGGAAGAATTTTGCCCACTGTTCTCTTGTGGTGTATCGGGCAAAGAAACCTGCCATATCCCATTTGCGTACAATCTCTTTCTCAATATAATATCTGGCCGTCTGATAATGGCATATTTTATCTTTTACTTCATCCCAATCTGATTCCGATACGGTATATACGGTTGGTACCAGTTTCAGCCTGTGTAGGACAAATCGACTTTCTGTATGAAGCATCTGTGTAAAATCCGGTGCTAACGGCATTGAAAGTTCGGCGCATAATCCCGCCAGGCGATGCACCGGAACATCCTGAACCCCTACTTCTTCCGCATTGACTGCACAGGAATAAAACAGTTCTACATTATATTTCCATTCCAATGTAAACAAGGCGATTGTACCGAAAATAACATCCTCATCCGAGCCATCCAGTTTTTTAAGAAGCAGGCTTACCAATTTATCATAATCCTGCATATATTCAAGGAAGGTTGCATTGGATATTTTCTTTACGTCACAGATTCGCTTATTTACGATAGCTTTAAGCAGTGGATGGTCTGCAAGCGTATTTAATTCAAAATACTGCATCGGGGTAATATTATGCCCCTGCAGTTTTCCACGCATGGTTTCAACATCCGCAGAAAGCAACTCCGGTATTTCAATACCTAAGTCATTTTTTACATGATTATACTGAAGGTCTCGATAATGCTGAGCATATGCAATATTTCTGCTGTCACGCATTCTTACATCGTCAGCATCCGTTCCTCGATTTTCTCTTAACGATTGTTTCGGCTCAGTCAAATAGTACGCATCTTTAAGAATAAACATGATGATACAATCACGCAGATTCTCAATGCTAAACGGGGAAACATCGTATAATTCCGGCTGCGGAAAAAAGTGCGCCAACCTGTTATCTATCATCTCAAGCATGGTTAATCCCATCATGTCCCCCCCATTTCACCGGACACGCCATGTCCGTTTTTTTATGAAAAAAATTTTAAATATTTACACCGTACTGTTCCAGATACTCTCTGACTGCCCACAATGGCTCCGGATACTTCACGTGCAAAGCCTCGCTAATCCACTGATGATCTGGATTCATAGGCTTTAACTTGCAATTCAAAACATCCAACAGCTTTTCACTGATAACAGGAGGAAGGTTCATGCCAAAGCAAATAAGAACCGCTGTTTCAACAGATGGATTTGTTGTTCCTTTCACTGTTCGGCTGATTGTTTTAGGGTCACGGTCAATCGCATCACCAAGGTCCGTGTACTTCATTCCACGCCAATCAAGCAATAAATCCATACACTGTTCAGGGTCATCCGTCATCTGCCTGCGAATTTCCAACCATTCAGCCTGTTGCTTTTTCCTCATCTCTACCTGGCGCGATTGCGGCGCGTTTTGATATCCGTTGTGATATGTAATATCAAAGGTTACATCGCTCGGCTCACGATTAAGGAAACAGGCAGTATGGTATGTGGATTCTACCTTGCTTGTGATTTCCATATCAAAAGCAAGACAGCATTCATCCATATGCGCTCGGGCATAATCAGTCAGTTCAAGTTTACCATCTTTGCTATAACCGACATATAGGGGAGCGTTATAAACAAAATGGTTATCCACGAAAAGATAATCGCCGTTTGCGGTCTTTTCACGGAGTTCCAAATCCATAAAACGCTGAACTGCAGCGTCTTGGGCGCTCAAAGTAAATGTCTGATTAACTTTGATAGCACCTTTGCGGAAACCATGTGGCTTTACATAGTGTCCATCAACATAGTTAAATGTGCCGATGGCTTCTTCAAAGCCAAGCTCTACCAATCGGACTTTTACGGCTTGTCGTGAAACACCATAATCCCGCCCCAATGCCCCGATTACCATTTCCATGACATCAACCGTATGCCTTGCATCGGTCTGTCTCATGAAATAGGCTATGTATTCTTTAGCCTTTATTGTAAAAGGTTCCTTCGGCATCTGGATTCTCGGTGCAAGCTGATTAGCCTGCTTTTCCATATACTTTGTAGATTTTATGGATATGCGAGAATCCGCGTCGCCAACAACCTTGCAACTAATGTAAGAAGCATCCGTATTGAATAGCTGTTCCAGTTTGAATGCCTTACGATGCTTCGCCCAGTGAACACACTCGTGGACAATGGTATTATTAAATGAACCAAGATTTCGAAGCAGATAAATCTGCGGGTCCAAAACAATTGTTTTTCCTTTGATGTGTGTAGGAACATCTGCATCCTCGTTTGCATCGTACATTACTGTATCGGTATCATCAAAATAAATTTGTCCAAATACAGAACCATCTTCACGGATACGCTGATTTTTGACGGTTAACCCCATGTTCTTTGCAAGTTCTGTCGGGTCAACCCATACAGGGTCTTGACCACGCATTGGAATGCGAAGTGCCGCCGGATAATATTCCTGCAAGAATGCTGTTGCCACATCATCCAACTTTTCATATGGGATAATCGGCACAAGAGAATCGTCCATCGGGTCTTTCACACGGCTTTTGCCGTTGTATTTTGATACCCGCAGGATTTCAAAATCATCCAGGTTCTTATCCAGATCACCACGGCAATGAGCCATCATCCACACGATATTTTCATCATAATCGTCGTAATGGTAATCTCCATCATGGGTTTCAAACCAAATAGAAATGGCCACATCGAAATGCACCTCCATGCCCGGTTTGTCTTCAACCCACACGTGTTCTACCTTGACATCTGAAATCTCCGTCTCTCCGGCACGATGGATTCTCTTTAATTCGATACCCAGAGAATCAAGGTTTGCCTCCAGGTAGCTTTCGGCAGCCGCCCAGAAATTATTATCAAATTTCTTTTTTACATATTCAGCAAATGAACGATGTGCTGCCATAATCTACCCTCCTTTATGTCTGCTACAACTCCAATTTTTCGATAGCTATTGTCTTTCGCCTCAAGTAACAATCGAAAAGCATATCAGCCGGAATCAAACGTATCTGGATATCCTCCAGTCCTAATTCGGAAAGCATATCCAATTTGGCGTTCCCTTTGTTTATTATTTCGTTTCCTTCGGTCGGCATCAAAAAGCAGTTCTTAACAACCGCAATATGGTGGTCTGCCAAGAATTTCTTATATGCCAACTGATACATATACTGCTTCACTACATCGCCAACGCCAGGGTTGCCCCTTAATGTGCGACCTTTTTCAAGCTGAATCAGATAATACTTGGCATCGAAAATGATGAACCAATCCTGCCCACTGTACTCATTGATGGTAATGAGGTCGGGGATAAGGGTATCCTTGGGTTCGTGAACAAAGCCCTCTCCACACCATTTTGGCTTCTCAACCAAATCTATCAGCTTGGTTTTCTTATTGTATCCGTCTGCCAACGGCTCCTTCATTTGCAACTGACCAATCGCAACATCCAGTTTGTTTCCGAATGCGGCTGCACAAGCCTTTTCCCAAACTGCATGAAATGCGGTGGTGCCAAACATACTAATGCCTTGATTTTCTTCAAGCATTTTTCTGTCCTGTGAAATGTAGGTGTACAGTGTTTTGAGCAAAATCTGCCGATGCGTGTTGAACTGGACATTCAACTCTTTCATGATTCGCTCAAGAATATATTCCTTTTCGCCAAAGTCCTCCAAGGCTTCATCACTTAAGGAAACAGAATCGATTTCAAACAATTCTTTTAGTCCAGCATCTTGGAGCTGCTTGGAACATTCCGTAAGAACGCACTCATGCAGGCGCTTGAAATAGTCCATATCATCTTCTACTGACCTACGAGTAATCAGTTCTGTATAATACGGGCGGCCTTCCTCGATAATAACAAATCCGTCATCGATGGTTCTGTTCCAAAGAATATCGCCTTCGCCGTTGACTTCCAAAATATCCTCGCTGTTGTTATAAACGCCGTACTCGTAGTAGTCGTTCAAAAGGTACAGGATAACCGCAAGAATATTAAAACTGCGGTTATCTCCGTCACCATTAAACAGATTTATGATTTGCTCCTCCGAATGGCTGTAGCGTTCAAGAACTTTCACAACCTGCTTCATTCTTGCAAGCGGTTCATTTTCAGAAAGAATATATTTCGGATAAACCTTGATTACACGATTTCCGATAGTAATGACACCAACATATGTAAACACATAATAGCAATCATCGTTTCCGGCAGTTTCATCCACCATCTGGACATCTTCATCAACAAGGTCTGTCAATTCTTTCTGCTCCGCAGTGTTTGCAACGGTCTTTAAAATACCGTAGGACTTTAGGCTTTTTATGAATTTTTCTACTCCTACATCATCGTAGGAGAAAAGAGTACGCAGCTGATTCTTAGTGTAACGCTGCTGTTCTCGGACATAGCGAGAACGAATCTTTATCTCCATATCCTATCATCCCTTCTGCGGATTATAATAAACCTCCTCAAAATCCTCTCCGAAGATCTGGATTCCGATTTCGTCAAAGCTGTCGCATACGGCAGAATACTTGGTGGTATCCTCGCAACCGGAGAACAGCTTATGCTTATGCTGTTTTGCTGCATCTTCGTAAAGATACATGATAACCTTGCTCTTGAATACTTCTACAAAACGTGCTGCGTCAACAAGGGTGTCATTTTCCTCGCTAACGGTTTTCAGTACACGCTTGGAAATGAAGAACGGACCCATCAGCTTGTCTTCGTTTACCTTGTACTCCTTGGCAATTTTCTCGTTAATTGCACGTCTCAGAACATTCCATTCAATCTCTTGGGTATTTACAGTTCCAACTGGTACACGCCCTTTGATTTTATCCTGATTCTCATTAATGCCAAGATACTCAAAATTCCAACGGCGCTTGAATGCAGTGTCCATAGGGAATACACCTTGGTCAGCACTGTTCATTGTTGCCCAAATGAACATATTATTCGGAATCTTGATTTTCTTGCACATAGCAATATCGCACTTCAGTTCTGCTGCCAGATACTTTCTGATATCTTCAGAAGTCTGAATTTCGTATTCGCTGACGCCATCCTCGTCGCGGTCAAGCAACTGGAATATGTCACCGAAAACAGCAGCCACCTTGGCTCTGTTGATTTCTTCAATTATCAAAATATGAGGCTGTGGATTCAAAGAACGCGCACTCTTCAATGCCTCAACATACACCCTCATGAACGGCCCCGGAACAAATTCATAGCGAATAGCGGTACCGTCAGAAACAGGCTTATATGTTCCAACAAACTGAGAATATGTGTAATCCGGATGGAAAGTCACACGCTCATAAGAACCTTCTGTGTCCTTCAGACACGCCTCGCAGTCTCTCTTCAAATTGAAACTCTTACCAGTACCAGGTGCGCCGAAGACAATGCGATTTCTCTCATATTTAGTTGGTAAATCTGTATTGTAAATCAGCGGCATATTGACCTCCTGTAACGCCATCAAGTACATCAAGTATTTCTTGACAGCACTTCTTTGGGTATTATTTTTCTTATCAGATGCTTCTAACACAACCAAGCAATCCTGCACTTCAATCACAGCATCCGTGTAGAATACACTGTGTCCTTCATGAGAAGGGAGTGGAGTGTTGGAAATGTTGCTTACATACTGATTGATGGAATTTGCCGTGTAAGGCTGTCCTGCATCGGAATCACCCTCCGGCTTAACCTGTGTTTCCATCCAAGCACGGAAGTTACGCTTATTACGTTCTTCCGGATTGTCAAACTCGATTTCATCGACTTCATCAATAATTTCTTCGCTACCGTAATAGTATCTATCATACAGGAACATCAAGTTTGCCTCATCGGTGAGAGGATAACAAGATGTCAATTTACCCTCGGATTTCACAGGGAGCTGCTCACCGGATGCAAAATTGCGATGCCATGTTCCAGGCTTCATATTTGCCATTGCAGATGTCAAATCATAGAAGTAATTTCCGATACCATCAACAAAAGCTAACAGACTTTCGCCGTCCATTGCAACGACAACAGTGCTTGCGTCCATTTTATAAAAACGAATAAGTTCTCCTGCCTTGCGGGAGGCAACATTCTCGGCATATCCGAATTTTTCTTTCAATGCCTCCGTGATTGCACCCTTATCAAGACCTTCACCTGCGGCATAATCCTCAAGAGAACCGATATCTCGCCAACCGATACCTATAACAGATTTCTGATTCCATTCTGCTGCATAATTCTGGGTATCATCGGAAGTGCCGACTCTTACAAACTGAATGATGTCTCCACCAAAGCGTTCAAACAGTACATCCTTGAACTCACCATAATACCATCCTGCATAATTGGAAATCATGGCCAACTGACCGCTACGAGTAAAGTATTTTTCACTCGGCTTGATTTTCAATGCATAGAGAATGTGGCGCTGCCAATCAGAGGAATGGAAACAACTCAGCTTATCTGGGCAAACCATCGCAAGGTACTTGTGGAACCAACCCCAATTACAGTACGGCTCGCCGACTTCGTTCCAAAGAGTAGTATCCAACTGCTCATAATCAGCAAGGGTGTCGAGAGTTGCATTCTGAACAATACCTGCAGCCTTGACCAACGCATCTCGTATGCTACGCCCCAGTTCTAAAGCCTCATCTTCCGTAAGTACCTGTGGTTTCTGAGGACTACCCGTTGTCCATTCTCCAGTTTTCTGTTTCTGGAACAGACCGAATTTATAAGCAGAACCACCGGAAATACTACCAAAATGCTGACGACACTCCTTGTTCATTTCAAGCCAACAGCAAAGGGAGTCCTGGTTCTCGCCAACAGTATAGAACAGGTAATTCAACAGTTCATCATCCGATAACGCTGCCAAAATCTCCGGAGAAAACTTGGATGTAAATTCTGTAAGTATAGATTCCAGATCATCCTTTTTCGTAGGAATGTCCAAGCCAGTTTCAGAGACATAGGACTGCAAATATCTGGCAGCCTTTTCGTACTCATTGGCATCATCATTTTGCTGTGTAACTTCATCAGTGCTTGTCTTCAGATAAGGTCTGTTATCATACATCGAGATATAATCATAGATTTTGTCCTTGTGTATTACCGCAATATAAATCCCTAACTTATTAACGATTCTATCGAAAGGCAGGGCAGGCGTGTAATTGTTAGGAATAATTATTTGATTACCCGGACCACTTCGCTGTCCATTCTTAGTTCCGGAAATTTTCTCAATTGTTTCCTCACCGCACTCAAGACTGAAGATATAGTTTTCATACTTATCAACAGAACTATTCAACCCAAAGCAGTAGTACTTAAGACCGTGTTCTAACGCATATCTCCATGCTACTCCACGCTCATACGCACCACTATCTCTTGTGTCAAAGTAATTCTTAGTATTATCTTGTTTATGCACCAAAGGGTAAACGAAAATCACGATTTGCTCTCCGGTCTTCAAGGACAGAACAAAGCCTCTTTCTTTCGTACCTTCTATGTACTGTTTTAAGGCTTCATCACAGCCCATATATTCATTTAAGGCCTCTACAGCCTGCGAAGTTGTATATGCCATGATGCATTCCTCCTTTCATTACTCTATGATGCCAAATGTTGACATTGTATCAACAACTGCTTCTGCGCAGCACTTCGCAAACAGCGGAGGCACTGCATTTCCAATCATTTTATACAATTCCATATTGCTGCCTTCAAACACATAATCATCAGCGAAAGTTTGTAATCTTGCTGCCTCTCTAACGGTTATGGTTCTCTGTTGAGATGAATCTGGATGGATATGGCGTAAGCCATCTTTATAAAGATGGGCTGGAATAAGGTTACTCGGCTCATCCCATCGGATAACATGATATTTATGAACATTGGAGTTCTTTCCCGTCATCTTAGTGTATAACTGTTTCAGTGCATCGATTGATGTATACTGATTTCTTCCAGACTCGATATCTTCAGTCAATAGTTTAAAAATCCCAACATCTCTGTCACTCTGCCATCTTGCTACATGGTTTGGAACATCACGTTCAGGAAGAGAGTGCCTTGTTCTTGCACCATTTACCTTTAGGTCCTCAGACAGAGGGTACAACTTCGGCAAGTCGCCGATTGCCTCATAAACAGTTTTTTTCTGCATGGTTTTATGTTTAGGCAAGGCTACTTTATAGAAATAATTTATAGCTTCGCTACTTCTGTCTCCAAAAGTATCCTTGCGAACCCCGAAAATAATTATTCTCTTTCTGTTTTGAGGAACACCATAGTCGGTAAAGTCAATTATTGCCTCACCCAAATTGGAAAGCAACAGATACCCCGCCTCATGAAAACTCTCCTGGATGATGTCAATCATCGGTCTATCACCAGGCTTTGCACTTAATATCCCGGGTACATTTTCAAAGATAAATGCTTTAGGCCTGTATCGGTCTAATACCTTGATGTAGCTTTCAAACAGATAATTTCGGTAGTCATTTTTCATGCCAAACTCATCACGAACACGCCCTGCAATGGAATAAGCCTGACAGGGAGGTCCACCAATTACGACATCGATGCCGCCCACAGTGTCAATAAGTTTATCTAAACCAACTGAGTTACCATACTCTTTATCATTTTCCCAACCCACAAACAATTCATCCGTTCTTTGAATATCAAAGCGGAGAACTCGTGTTTCTGCATCGGGGTAATGCCACTTCTCACGCATTCTGTTTTCGAGATTTTTACAGGGAACTTTTTCCCACTCAACAGCTGCAATTGTATCGAAGGCTCCGGATTGTTCAAAACCATCCATCAATCCGCCACATCCGGCAAACAAATCGATGGAACGAATTTTAGTTTTGCCCATTTTCATTCTCCTGTATAATTCTCATTATCGCTTCTCCAAGTGCCTGTCCCAACAACGGCGGAACTGCATTTCCTACCTGTCTGCTTTGCTGTGTCTTTGTACCTGTAAAAACAAAATTGTCAGGGAATGACTGCATTCTCGCGCTCTCGCGCACAGTAGGAATTCGATTGTACTGATAATGGAAAAGGTTTCTGTGTCCTGTATCAACAGTCCTTGCCGGGGCATTTCCGTTCAGTCGCGTCCAAGCCATATGGAACTTTCTGCTTTCGCCCCATCCAGGAGGAAGGTCCTTATAGTTACCACCTTCTGGCACAAGAGCGATGGTATCTTTAACCATCTGTGTATGGTTAGTACCAAGATGGTTATAAAGGACTTCACAGTCACCCCTCATCAGTCTCTGATATTCAGTTAAAGGCTCCTGCTCATATTCAGAAACGTCATCACCAATACCATTTTCCAAAGCAGGCAAGTCACTTACAGCGTCTCTGCAGGTACGATATGTTTCTGGCGTAAACATAGGTTTAGGAAATTCCGGTACACCGAGGCCTTCTCTAATTCCCATGAAAATCAATCTTTTTCTATTCTGTGGAACACCATAGTCGGCAGCACAGAGAATCTTGCAGTCGATGTTATATCCCATAACCTTAAAACGGCGTAAAATTTCTTCTTTAATCTGTCCTTCATACAATGTTGCCATTCCAGGTACATTTTCAATGATAAAGGCTTTAGGTTTGTATTCCTTCACAATTTCGATGACCGCCAGATACAACTTATTTCTATCGTCATCAAAATTTCTTGGTCCCGTCAAAGAAAAGCCTTGGCAAGGTGGTCCTGCGATAACCACATCAATTTCACGTTCTCCAGCAATACGTTTTATCTCATCAAAAGTCTCCTGCTTGGAAAGGTCTGCGTTCAGTGCAACCGCTCCATTATGGTTTTTTACAAACGTATTCAATGCGGCCTGGTCATTGTCAACGCCCACTATGATGTCAAATCCAGCATCCATAAAACCCTTTGACAAACCGCCGCACCCGGCGAACAAGTCTATAGCATTCATTCTATCATCCTCCAAAATTACTCTTTGATAAATTCGCAAATATCAGAAATGTCACAGTCAAGTCTTGAACAAATCTTGAGTAACACTTCCATACTAACAGGCTGATTTTTACTGAGTTTTGCAAGAGTATTCGTTCCAATTCCGGTCAATGCTCTCAATTCACTTTTATTTATTCCTCTGTCTATTATCAGCTTCCATAATTTGTTATAACTTACATCCATTTTACTCGCTCCTCTATTCTTCAAGCAAAATTCCAATTTGTTACGGGCATGATATACCCAAGTCTATATCAGTATACCACCAAACTATGAATTTTTCAAGGGAGCAATAAAATATTTCGCCCTCTATACATTTTAGTCCGTTAATAAAGGGAGAATCAGCATTAAGTTTCTCCCTTCGTTAACGCTATGGTCTTGTAACCGAAAATCTTTTCCCTGAAAAATCAGCTTGATATAGGCCAGGGCTTACATATCTAAGAAGTATATGGTCGCGCCCATAGTCATCCAGGTCTTTTACGGAAATTACGTGAAACGGTCCAACATTCATTCTTTCCCTTAAATATTTACCTAAAACAGCACCACCTTTTCTTGTGGAAGCATCTCCATATGAAAGCTGCTTTGGGTATACCATTAACGGTGTGCTTTTTGACGGATAATATCGTTGTCCTCCTTGGAACGTCATCGTCATTATTGTACCATCATCCCATATTACTGTAACTGGATCAGATTTGCGTGTGGATTTTCCGCCTGTTGTAGTCCTTTTATTTGGAAATGGTTGAAATAGTAATGGATAATTATCTATATGGTCTGCCAAAATTGGAATGTACGCCTCAAGAGCAGTCCTTTTCTTAGCTGTATGCCCTGACTGGCTCCCCCAGTTCGGACCACCTCCTGAATAGGTTTTACGGTTTCCAGTCTTTTTATCAAAGCAGTACAACGGCATAATCGCAGTAAGTGGGTCAGATGTAATCGGAATATGTCCTTTCTTTCCCTTTGTAACCTTCAACTTCTTACTCTTTGCAGCTTTCACTAAAGGGTCGTTAATATCAATGGAATTTGTTTTGATATCGTTGTAATAATCAATAAAACTTGCAATGTAGCCCGAATCAGTCACTGCTGCAGAGTTCACTTCAGCCAACATTTCGGCGTTTTTAGCACTACACAATCCCTGCGTTGAGCAATTTGCCGAACCCACTAATGCATTAAAAACCATCCCAGAATTATAAAACAAATAGAGTTTCGTGTGGACACGTTGTGTGTGAACAAAATTCATTTTCATATTGGGGTGTTTGGCTACAAGCGTACGCAATGCATCAAGAACTGTAGAGTGAATTTTCTCCACACCATACATACCATAATAAAACTCAAACGGAATACCTAATGTCGCAACTTCATCCACCATATCAGGAGACAGATATCCGCTAATAATCACAATCTTATCGCTCGCTTTTGCATTATCAATTACAGCCTTTTTTAAGTCATCGACAAATACTGCCATCGTGAATCCCTCCCAACATGCATAATATCTCAAAAATACTATAATGTAACCGCGGCGAAAGATCAAGAAAAAACACGATATTTGGTGGGGCTGCGACTAAGAAATCTGACAATAGTCCTGTTGTCTCAATAGGCAAAAAAGCAGTTTCTTGTCTCAACCCCATAAAAAGCAGACTACGCCGCTATTGTCAAAACACTAGGGAAACAGCACATTTTTCGATCAAAATTAATTCTATCCCCTGGAATCCCTTATTTTAAGCCTATTTCTATACTTTTTTACTTGTTTCGTGACAGAAGACACACCGTCTCCACGTGGCAAGTTCCAGGGAACATATCAACTGGAGTAACTTCTTGAGGTACATAACCGAGTTCATTGAAAATCTTAATATCCCTTGCCATTGTAGCACTGTCGCACGAAAC
>JBGUUJ010000034.1:0-16206 GCA_045133455.1 Ruminococcus sp. | reverse complement strand
ATTTCAAATCTGTTCACCCTCTTGCGGGTATGTATTTCCAGAGAAAACTTGAAAGTAAGGCTTTCGCAGCCGGCGGAGAGAATTATAATGCACCCGTACAACGAGTCGACGACTTTATAAACAATCGCAAAACCACAAATTTGGGTGATGTAGTTCCAAGTATAGGTCCTGACTATACTTTTACTGATTTAAATACTTTTCTTCCTGAATACATTTGTGAGTCAATGAAGCTTGGGATTATCGGTATGGGCAGAAAGCTCAAAGGTTTTGATAACGGTGACGCTGTTTTGACGGCTGTTGAAACACGAAGCTCATCCCCTGTACGCATTATGAGAAACAATGAAACTCTTGAGAGTGTTGCAATAAAAGGTTTGTATCCGTGCGGTGAAGGTGCAGGATATGCAGGCGGAATTATTTCTGCCGCAGTTGACGGTATCAAATGTGCGGAAAAACTTATTGAAAAGCAGAACATCTCTGTTCTCAATTAAAGTAATTTTTAATTAAGAATAAAACAGTCGCTGTATTCAGAAAATCTGTTTACAGCGACTATCTTGTTTTATTCGTCTAATAATGATTTATCAAATGTTTTTTCGGTAATGAGTGTTCCGTCTGCATTTACATATTTAATACATAATTTGGGATCCTCTACATCTACTCTGCTGACTAAATCACGAATTGTTATCTTATAGGTTGAAGAAAGTGATTCAAGATTCTCATCAAGTGACTCTTTAACTGTATCCACCGCACTATCAGCAATCTGATCAATATAAGTATACTCGTATACAAGAGTGTCATCTTCAGCATAAAATTCGAAATCAAGAGTATCTGCAAAAGATTCCTTTACACTGTCAAGTGCTTCGTAATTTACAGGATAATCAATGTATTCCTGAATATCAGCAAATTCTTTGTCTGAACTATCCTCAGTTACTTCTTCTGTTGTCTCCTCAACTAATGTTGTATCTTCTTCAATAACAACTGATGAATCTGATACCTCTGCGTCTGAATTTGACTTAAGTTTGAGAGATACATTACAACCTGTAAAACCAAGTGCAGCAGTACACAAAACCAATGTAGCCGCAATAACTTTAAGTAGTTTATTCATTATTCTTTCCCCCGTATTATTATATAGCAAACATCAAGATCTGTTTCCGTTTGCTATGGTATTATAATACAAATTCAGCAATATGTCTATGCGTAAAATCAACTTTTTACCAATTGCACAAAAAAGACATTCCACGAGAATAACTTGTGGAATGTCTTTTCTATGCGACTGCATCTGTAAGCCGGGTTTTGTCGTGAACAGCCATCTATCTTGGCAGCCCGTTACCGGTACTGCTCAATGCCACCTCCTAAGGACACGCCGAGCAAGCGTATAATGTCCTACCACGGTGTTGCTTCAAATAGGGTTTACACGGCAGGTCGGTCTCCCGACCTCCGGTGAGCTCTTACCTCACCTTTCCATCCTTACCGATAAAAATCGGCGGTAATTTTCTGTTGCACTATCCCTGGAGTCGCCTCCGGCGGCCGTTAGCCGTTATTTTTGCTCTATGAAGCCCGGACTTTCCTCGCACAAAGCCTTTCGGACTTTGCCCGCAGCTGTTCAACGCACTCGCATTAATTATAATAAATCAAACACAATAAAATGTCAAATACTTTATTTACAGAGTTTTTTCCATATGGATATGTTCACAATATTCATCGAGATAAATTTCTCCCATTTTCACATAACCGAGTTTTTCATAAAATCCGCTTGCTCTGCGCTGTGCTGAAAGCGCCATTATCACAGCGCCTTCCGACTTTGCAAGATGTTCTGCTTCCTTCATAATAACTTTGCCGAAGTGCTTACCTCTGTGAGATTTTCTGATTGCAAGACGTCCTAACTTAAATTTTCCGTTTACTTCCGTCTTAAAAAATCTGCAACAACCCACAGGCTTTTCATTATCGTATATCACAAGATGAAAAGAATTTTTGTCCTGTGTATCAAATTCTTCCTTGAACTTCTGTTCTTCTACAAAAACTTCAGTTCTGATTATTACTTCATCTTCTGTCAGATAATCAGAAAATTTGAATGTAATCATATTATTGTTCCTCAGACAGAGATCTTGCTTTTTTTAAAAGCTTTGCTCTGTCATTTTCAATTTTATCTTCAATTACAAGGCTGAGTAACGCTTTAAGAATTTTTCCTATCATTCTTCCGTCTTTTATCCCGATAGTCATTAAATCATTACCGTTTACTTCGAGCTGTTTTAATGTAAAACACTCTTCCTCAGCTAAAACTTCTTTGTAAAGTTCTGAGGTGATATCAAGTTTTTCAAGCTTTTCAGTTCGCTTGTAATCTGACTGTGCCATTATATCGGCATACTGAACTTTCATTAGAAGTTCTGTGTTTTCCTTACCGATGGCATTCATAACGTGCTTCAACTGTCGCTTCGTGGCATTGAAACGCACATCGTGATACTTGATAAGAGTAATGCAAGCATTTATGAAATCTGAAGAACATCTCAATCTGTGAAGTATGATATCAGCTTTTTCTGCGCTGTATTTCGGGTGACCTTTAAAATGTCCTGTGCCATCAGGATCTATTCTACACGCATCAGGCTTTCCTGTATCGTGCAGCAGCATTGTCATTCGCAAAAGAGGATTTGCCTCAATTGACTGCACTGAATGTGTTGTGTGTTTCCATAAATCACGGTTATGGTGTTTTGTGTGCTGATCATAATCAAACATTGGTGCTATTTCAGGGATAAATACTGAAATTACATCTCTGTAGCAATTGAGAATTTTCTCAGCTCCGTCACCGCATAAAAGTTTTTTAAACTCTATTGCAATTCGCTCATTTGCTATATTTTTAAGCAGATGAGCATTTTTATGGATAGATTGTGATGTACTTTCTTCAATTATTAATCCATACGTCGAAGCAAATCTTAAAGCCCGTATTATTCTCAAAGCATCTTCGTTGAATCTTTCGTCAGAATTTCCAACACAACGTATTATTTTATTTTTTAAATCATTTTTACCGTTAAATGGGTCAGCCAAACCTTTTTCTTCGTTATATGCCATTGCATTGACTGTAAAATCACGTCTTGCAAGGTCTTTTGTAATATCATCAGTAAATGTTACAGTTTCAGGATGACGGTTGTCTGTGTATTCTCCATCAATTCTGTATGTTGTAACCTCGAACACATCTTTATCAATAACAATTGATATGGTTCCGTGCTTTATACCTGAATCAAATGTTCTGAAAGATTCAAAACATCTTTTGATTTGGTCTGGCTTTGCATTGGTGCATATATCCCAATCGTGTGGAGTAAGACCGAGAAGTGAATCTCTTACGCATCCGCCTACAATATAAGCTTCAAAGTTATTGGCTTTCAGACAATCTGTTATTGTCCGCACATTTTTAGGCAATACTATTTTCAATTTATATCACCTATTCTTAATTATTCATTTTCAAAAAGCGGTGTTGAAAAATATCTCTCTGCTGTATCCGGCAGAACAGTAACAACTGTTTTTCCTTTACCGAGTTTTTTTGCAAGCTTTATTGCAGCGGCTACGTTCGTTCCGCTTGATATTCCGCACATCAAACCTTCTTTTCTTGCAAGATCCTTTGATGTCTGAATTGCTTCTTCGTCTGTTATTATGCATATATCTTCGTATATTTCCGTATTGAGAACCTCAGGAATTACACCGTCACCGATTCCCATTTGCAGATGCGTGCCGATTGTTCCCCCTGAAAGAATAGCTGCATTTTCAGGCTCAACTGCCCAGATTTTTATACTTGGATACTGTGCTTTGAGAACTTCGCCAATGCCTGTAATAGTACCACCTGTGCCTATTCCCGAACAGAAACCGTCGATAGGACCGCCTACCTGCTCCATAATTTCAAGAGCAGTATGATGACGGTGTGCACATGGATTATTTTCATTCTCAAACTGCTGAGGTACAAATACATTAGGATTTTCCTCAGCCATTTTAAGTGCCGTTTGCAGACATTCTTCTATGCATTTCCCTATATTTCCGCTGTCGTGAATAAGTATAACCTCTGCTCCGTAATGCTTCACAAGCTTTCTGCGTTCTTCGCTAACTGAATCAGGCATAATAATTATTGTCTTATAACCTTTTACTGCTCCTACAAGAGCAAGACCTATTCCCTGATTTCCACTTGTAGGTTCAACTATGATTGTGTCGTTATTTATTCTGCCTTCTTTTTCTGCTTGCAAAATCATATTATAAGCTGTTCTAGTTTTTATTGAACCGCCTACATTAAGCCCTTCAAATTTTACGAGAATTTCTGCGCTATCGCTGTCTGTCATATTATTGAGCCTTACTATCGGTGTATGACCGACAGCGTCAAGTACGTTATTGTATATCATTCTGATTACCCCTGTTTTTTGAATTTTTTGATATAATGCTCTGCAATACTATATAAGAGATTGAATACAATTATTGTTCCTACTGCAAATGCAATGAGTATTATTATTCCCTCAAAGCTTAGCGAAGCAAGAGAGAAGAACTGTCCGAAAAATACACAACCGATTACAACAGCTAATGAACATACCACAAGCATTGCACTTCTGAGTGCATTCAATGGAAGTGACAATCTCACTACAAGAAGAATACACGATAATGCTGTCATATAAACAGAAATAGTTGAAAATTCGGGTTCAGATATTGAGAAATGTGGACTGATTATTGCTACTGCTATTACATTGAAAATTACACACAACGCCGCAGGTAATGCTCTCGCAATAATGTTTAAAGTAAAATTGCCTTTGATTATATTTTTATTGGGTTGTAATGCAAGCACAAACGACGGTAAAGCGACTGTAAATGCACCTATTAAAGTTAGCTGAATTGGCTGAAAGGGATACGACATATGAAAAAATATAAAGAATACAGATAAAATCACTGAATAAATTGTCTTTACAAGATAGAGTGATGAACTGCGCTCAAGGTTATTTATCGTCCTTCTGCCTTCTGCAACAACATCAGGCATTGATGCAAAGTCATTATCTACAAGCACAAGCTGTGATACATTTCTTGCTGCATCACTTCCAGAAGCCATTGCAACAGAACAGTCTGCTTCTTTTAATGCAAGTACATCGTTTACACCGTCACCGGTCATTGCTACGGAATGACCGTGTTTTTTGAGTGCAAGAACAAGTTTTTTCTTCTGTACAGGTGTTACTCGTCCAAAAACATTGCACTTTTCAGCAACTTCATAAAGCTCTTCATCAGTTGTGATTGTTGACATATCAACAGCATTCTCTGCGCCTTCAATACCTGTATCGATTGCAATATTTCTGACAGTCTTTACACTGTCACCTGAGATAACTTTAAGAGTCACACCCTGCTCCTTAAAGTAATTTATCGTTTCGTTCACATTCTCTCTGAGACGATCTTTAATTAATATAAGAGCAATCGGTGTAACATTTTTATCGAGTTTACCGTCTTTTAGTTCAGAATCAGTTGATGCAAGTGCAAGAATTCTTACCGTCTGGCTTATCTCATCGATTTTACTGAAAACATCAGCGTATTTTTGTTTATCGGGAAATACAAATTCAGCCGCACCTATCACATAGGATTTTCCGTTTTCAAATGTACCACCCGACCACTTTGTTTCTGATGAAAAAGGTACGAATCTTTTACATTTAAGAGCGTCTGCGCCCTCAACATAGTCTTTGATTGCATACAACGTGGCATTGATTTCATCAGATGAGTTTACGATTGATGCAAGTGCTGTTTTGATTTCATCTTTATTATCATTAAAGTTTATGACATCAGTCACAGTCATTTCATCTGTCGTGAGCGTTCCCGTTTTATCAAGGCATAATACATCAACTCTTGCAAGTGTTTCTATGCAATACATTTCCTGCACAAGAACATTTTTAGAAGAAAGTCTTATGATTGAAACTGCCAGCACTGAACTTGTAAGCAGAATCATTCCCTTTGGAATCATACCTGAAAGTGCCGCTACAGTTGCTACAACTGTTCCCTGTATATCTCCGCTCTGTATTCCGAACTGGCGTATAAAGAAAAATACTCCCACGGGTAAAAGTATGAATGTGCAGAGTTTGATAATAAAATTGAAAGATTTAAGTATCTGTGAATTTATCTTTTTGATGTACTTTGCTTCGTTATTTATTTTTGCCGCATAACAATCTGTGCCTACTTTTGTAACCTTTGCATAGCATTTTCCTGCCGCAATGAAACTTCCTGAAAGCAATTCATCATTGTTCTTTTTGAGAATTAAATCAGATTCACCTGTAAGTAGACTTTCATTTACCTTACATTCACCCTGACATATTACGCAGTCAGCAGGTATCTGACTGCCTCGCAAAAGCACAAGGATATCATCTATTACAATTTCTTCTTTACTGATTTCAATTATTTTCTTGTCACGAAGAACGCTGATTTTCTTTTCTGAAAGAATTGTAAGCTTGTCTACACTTATTTTAGAGCGTATTTCCTGAAATATTCCTATCGCTATGTTTGCGACTACAACACCGATAAAAAGCATATTTTTGTATGAGCCGACAAGAAGTAAGGCTATAAACAAAACAACATTTATCAGATTAAATAGTGTACATATATTATCGTAAAAAATCCTTTTTATAGATTTTGTTTTTAAATTTGCCGAAACATTTACCTTTCCCTGCGATACTCTCTGGTCAACTTCGCTCTGCGTAAGACCTCTGAGTTCTGTCTGAACAGCTGCCATAATTACCTCAATTTTTGAAAATGATTAATTTAAAGAAAATTTTTTGAAAAAAACTTCACTCAATCGGATTTTTTAAACCTTGAATTCCAAGTGATTTTTTAATATTCAAAAAGTCGTTTTATCTTATATTATAAATGCAAATCATAATAAAGGCAACGGAAAGAAGGTGATTTTTTGAAAAAAATTAAAAAAATACTGTCAGTTGCCTTATCAGGAGTGATTTTGGCAGGTACTTCGCAAATTACTGCCGTATCAGTAACCTGTGATAAAAGCGTTTATATCGGTGGTGAACCGTTTGGAGTAAAATTTTACAACAGCGGAGTTATTGTAATAGAACTTGAAAGTTTCTATAACGGTTCAAAATATATCTGTCCTGCAAAAGAAGGAGGTTTGCAGGTTAATGATATCATTACCGAGGCAGACGGCAAAGTTATCAGCACAAACGAAGATTTACAGAGTACTGCTTTGGAATCAAATGGTAATACAATTACTTTTACGATTGAAAGAAACGGCAAAGAGTTTGAAAAAGAAATTACTCCCCAGAAAAATACTGCAGGAACGTATGTCCTGGGCGCATGGGTTCGTGACAGCTGTGCAGGTATAGGCACTGTAACCTATTATGATAATGAAGAAAATTATTTTGCCGCATTGGGTCACGGAATATGTGACACAGATACTTCCGCTTTGTTGCCTTTAGGCTACGGTGAAGTAGTAAGTGCAAATATAAGCGGTATTACAAAAAGTGTTAGAGGCAAAGCAGGAAGTCTGAACGGCTATTTTACCGACACTACCATCGGAAATTTGACAAAAAATTCTGAGATAGGTATATATGGAACAACAATTGACAATTTAACTATAAATAAAAATAAGGTTCAAATTGCCGATACAAATGAAGTGAAAAAAGGAAAAGCTTATCTCATTACGACGATTGAAGGCGAAAACACTCGAAATTTTGACATTGAAATAACCAAAATATGCAACACTTCGCAGAAATCTAATGAGAATTTTGTAATAAAAGTTACAAATGGTGAATTGATAGAAAAGTGCGGTGGTATTGTACAGGGAATGAGCGGAAGTCCTATTATTCAGAATGGAAAACTCGTTGGTGCCGTTACTCATGTATTCCTGAATAATCCCGAAGAGGGCTACGGAGTTTTTGCACAAAATATGGTGGCGAATTTTGAAGAATAACCCAATATACAGAGATTTTTTGTATGTCGAATTTTATTTCTAAAAATATTTTTCGCTTTTTTTGAAAAAATTATTCGGAAACTCTTGCCAAGTTTCCCAATTTATGGTAATATAATTTCACAATAAAAATCTTTGGGGGAATTTCACAATGGACAACAACATTAAACTAATTATTACAGAAGATGCAGCTGAGTTTTCTCAGGAAGATCTAAAATTATTACAGAGTTTTAATATTTCTGCTGCATTCTGTTCTAAAGACGGTGACGAACTTTGCAACCGTATCAGACAGGAACAACCGGACGTCGTTTTAATGGATTCTTTTATGACAAGACTTGATGCTATCGGCGTTATGCGCAACATTAAAAGACAAAATACGAAAGCACCTCTTTTCATCGTTTTCTCTTCTTTTCACAGCCCTGTACTTGAAAGAGAGATAATGTGTTCAGGTGCTACCTACTTTGTTCTTAAACCTTATAATCTTGCAGAATTATGCGAAAATATTACAGGTCTTGTAAAAAAGAACAAGGAAAATGCACTTAGTAACACTATAAGTTTTGACGCATTTGGCATTGAACTTAAAGTAACAGAGATTCTGCATGAAATAGGTGTTCCTGCTCATATCAAGGGTTATCACTATCTGAGAGACTCCATTATTATGTCCGTTGAGAAGCCTGAAATTATAAATGCAGTCACAAAACAGCTCTATCCTTCAGTAGCTAAAAAGTACGAGACTACTTCCTCAAGAGTCGAAAGAGCTATACGCCATGCAATTGAGGTTGCCTGGGACAGGGGCGACATTGATGTGCTTAACTCATACTTCGGATACACTATCCACAATGACAGAGGCAAGCCTACAAACAGCGAATTTATTGCAATGATTTCTGACAGATTGAGACTTCAGATTAAAAACGCAAGCTAACGTGCAACGTGGCGTTGCATTCAAATCAGGAAAACAAATTAATCTATTATATACTTTATTGCCTGAACGATAGATTCTAAAAAGCCGTGCTTCATTATGAAACACGGCTTAATTTATACATTATTTAATTTTACCAATATCGTGTCTGAAATGTGCACCTTCAAATTTGATTATATCAACTGCTGCATAAGCTTTTTTGAGTGCTTCATCAAGTGTTTCAGCCTTTGCTGTTACACCCAATACTCGACCTCCGTTTGTATAGAACTTGCCGTTCTCATACTTTGTGCCTGCATGATATACTATTGCACCGTCGACCTGACCATTTTCATCAAGTCCAAACATCTCTATACCCTTCTTATATGATACAGGATATCCGCCACTTGCCATTACTACACAAGCTGCCGCACCGTCATACCATTCAATGTCAATATCTGAGAGTTTTTCGTCTATAACAGCTTCACATATATCAACAAGGTCTGTCTTGAGTCTCGGAAGTACAACCTGAGCTTCCGGATCACCAAAACGTGCGTTATACTCAATAACTTTAGGTCCGTTAGGTGTGAGCATAAGACCGAAGTAGAGACAACCCTTGAAAGGTCTGCCCTCTTTGTTCATTGCTTCAATTGTAGGCTTGAAGATTGTTTCCATACATACATCGGCAATTTCGTCTGTATAATATGGGTTAGGACTTATTGTACCCATACCGCCGGTATTCAAACCTTCGTCGTTATCATATGCTCTCTTATGATCTTTTGAGCTAACCATAGGCTTTACGCACTTGCCGTCTGTGAATGCAAGAACTGAGACCTCAGGGCCTGTGAGAAACTCTTCGATAACGATGTTGTTACCTGAATCGCCGAACTGCTTGTCTTCCATAATTGACTTGATAGCGTCAACTGCTTCGTCAACTGTCTGGGCGATGATAACACCCTTACCAAGTGCTAGACCGTCTGCCTTAACTACTACAGGTGCAGTGTTTTCTGATTTCACATAATCAATAGCCTTATCTGCATTATCGAAAACTTCGTACTTTGCAGTAGGGATATCGTATTTTTTCATAAGGTTCTTTGAGAACACTTTTGATGCTTCAATGATTGCAGCATTGGCATTCGGACCAAATGCACGGATTCCAGCCTCGTCAAAGGCATCCACCATACCCGCTGCAAGCGGGTCGTCGGGAGCTACGAAAACAAGGTCAATCGCATTGTCTTTTGCAAATTTGACCATATTTTCCTTATCCATAACGCCGATATTTACAACCTCAGCGTCTCTTGAAATACCACCGTTACCGGGTGCGCAATAAAGCTTTGTGCATTTCGGACTTTCGAGAAGTTTCTTTATAAGAGCGTGCTCTCTTCCGCCTGAACCTATCATTAATATTTTCATATTGACCCCCGTATCAGTGATGGAAAAGTCTGATTCCTGTGAATGACATTGTCATATTGTACTTGTTGCAAGTGTCTATTACATTGTCGTCACGAATTGAACCGCCCGGCTGTGCTACATACTGTACACCTGAACGCTTTGCTCTTTCGATGTTGTCTCCAAATGGGAAGAATGCATCTGAACCAAGTGCTACACCTGATAATTTTGCAAGCCATTCTTTCTTTTCTTCTCTTGTGAGTGGCTCTGGTTTAGTCTTGAAGAACTGCTCCCATGTACCATCTGCAAGTACATCTTCATAATCGTCAGAAATATATACATCAATTGTGTTATCTCTGTCAGGACGTCTGATGTTGTCAACAAACGGAAGGTTCATTACCTTAGGATGCTGTCTTAACCACCAGATATCAGCCTTATTACCTGCAAGACGTGTGCAATGGATTCTTGACTGCTGTCCTGCACCTACGCCGATAGCCTGTCCGCCCTTTGCATAGCAAACTGAATTGGACTGTGTGTATTTAAGTGTGATAAGAGCGATGAGAAGGTCACGCTTTGCTTCTTCGGTAAGCTCTTTATTCTCAGTTACGATATTTTGCATAAGCATTTCTTCGTCGATTTTAAGCTCGTTTCTGCCCTGCTCAAATGTAATACCAAAAACGTCCTTATGCTCAATTGGATTCGGAATATAATTCGGGTCAATCTTTACTACGTTGTATGTACCCTTTCTCTTTGTTTTTAATACTTCAAGTGCTTCAGGAGTGTAATCAGGTGCGATGATACCGTCTGAAACTTCTCTCTGAAGAAGAAGTGCTGTCTGCACGTCGCAAGTATCTGAAAGCGCAACCCAGTCACCGTATGATGACATTCTGTCCGCACCTCTTGCCATTGCATATGCTGATGCAATTGGTGAAAGTTCCAGGTCATCTACGAAATAAATCTTCTTAAGTGTGTCAGACAGCTCCGTTGCAACTGCTGCACCTGCAGGGCTTACATGCTTGAATGATGCTGCCGCAGGAAGTCCTGTTGCTGCTTTGAGCTCCTTTACAAGCTGCCATGAGTTAAATGCATCGAGAAAATTGATATAACCCGGCTTACCGTTGAGAACTTCTACAGGGATATCCTTACCGTCCTGCATAAAAATTCTTGATGGCTTCTGATTAGGGTTACAACCGTATTTTAAAGCAAGTTCGTTCATCTGAATTTAATCCTTTCGCCTTAATTACTTATTTTTATTGATAATTCTTGATTCTGCTGTATTTGTTGCAATGTCAATGTAACGGACAAAAAGTGATACCTTGTTGTCTTCATTAAGTGAATTCCAGATTTTATCAGCAAATGTATCAATGTCGTCATTGCCGATTTCAACGAGTGTAGGCTCCCCCTCAAAGCTTGGAAGTGGATTTCCGTCACCCATATAGGTGTGGATAAATCTGCCGAGACCTGCAATAGGCGCATCATATGAGAAAGTGTATCTCTGGCAACACTCAGGATTACCGTCTGCACTCTTGAGAATTGACATAGCATAATTCATCTTACCGTCACTGCATTTTACAATACCTGAAATACGAGGTGTGTAGTTAGGACCGTCAGGCTCAAACTCACGAGTGCGAAGTGACTGCTCGAATGTCTGCTGCTGATTCATAAGATCATAGATTGTATCTGTCTGATCACCATTTGTAACAATTGTCTTGTTGCCGAGAACTCTTACAGGCGCATAAATGATAAGTGATGGGTCAACAAGCTTTGACGGGTCAAATGCCTGTGTTCTGATTCCGTCTTCTGTTTCAACAAATACTCTGTTTCTGCTGTTTTCGCTTCTGCCCATAATGAAGTATGCAATTACAGCCTTTGTGCCGTCAGCACTTCTGCCGATTACAATACCTCTGCCCGGGTATGATGTTGAAGCAATGTCATTATAAAGAGATACGGGTTTCATAATTTACCTCCGTTTAATCAAGAATTTCAGTTTTATTGTCAACTACTTTTATTTTGTCTTCGCAAAACAGCGATACTGCTTTGGGAAGTATTTTCCATTCTGCCTGCTCCATTACTCTTTTCTGGAGAATTTCAGGAGTGTCACCATTCTGAATTTCAACAGCCTTTTGAATAATTATCGGACCGCCGTCACAGATTTCATTTACAAAATGAGCTGTTGCACCTGTCACTTTTACACCTTTTTTTAGAGCTTCTTCGTGAACTCTGAGTCCATAGAAACCTTCTCCGCAAAAAGAAGGAATAAGTGACGGATGAATGTTTATTATTCTGTTATTAAAGGCAGAAATAACCTTGCTTCCGAGGATTGTCATAAATCCTGCAAGAACTACAAGATCAATATTTTTACTTTTCAGAAGCTCTGTAAGTGCACTGTCATATTCATCAAACTCAGCATAATCCTTGCGTCTGATTACCTCTGTAGGAATATTGCTGTTCTCTGCTCGAGTAAGCGCATATGCATTCGGATTTGAAGATATTACACAAGTGATGTGACCGTTCTTTATCTCACCCCTGCTTTGTGCATCTATGAGAGCCTGAAGGTTTGTTCCTCCGCCTGATACAAGAACTGCTATATTTTTCATTATTCAAATACAACTCCGTCATTGCCCTCGATTACTTCACCGAGGATTACTGCATCTTCACCGTTTGCTTTAAGCACTTCGATTGCCTTGTCAGCCTCGTCCTTAGAAACTGCAACAATCATACCTACACCCATATTAAATGTATTGAACATATCGTGTTCAGGAATGTTGCCTACTCTCTGCATAAGCTTGAAGATTGGAAGTACAGGAATGTTATCCTTCTTGATTTTTGCTGTAAGACCATCTGTAAGCATACGAGGAATATTCTCATAGAAGCCACCGCCTGTGATGTGTGAAACAGCTTTTACCTCTACCTCGTTCATAAGAGCAAGGATAGGCTTAACATAAATTCTTGTTGGTGTAAGAAGTGTTTCACCGAGTGACTTGTCAAGCTCAGGATATGTAGCGTTGATTGTTTCTTCATTGATATCAAAGATTTTTCTAACAAGTGAGAAACCGTTTGAATGAACACCTGTTGAACGAAGTCCTACAAGTACATCGCCAGCCTTGAGCTTTGAACCGTCGATAAGCTTTTTCTTATCAACCATACCTACACTAAAACCTGCTACATCATATTCATCAAGTGGCATAAGTCCAGGATGTTCAGCAGTTTCACCACCGATAAGTGCGCAACCTGACTGTACGCAACCTTCTGCGATACCGGATACAATTTCAGCTACTTTCTCAGGTACATTCTTACCTATTGCGATATAATCGAGAAAGAACAAAGGCTGTGCGCCACAGCAAATAATATCGTTTACGCACATTGCTACAGCATCGATACCTATTGTGTCGTGCTTATCAAGAAGAAATGCAAGCTTGATTTTTGTGCCTACACCGTCTGTTCCGCTTACGAGTACAGGTTCTTCCATACCCTTGATATTCGGAGCAAAAAGTCCGCCGAATCCGCCGATTCCCGAAACTACTCCGTCAATCTTTGTGCGTGCTACATGTTTTTTCATAAGTTCTACTGCTTTGTAACCGGCTGTTACGTCGACACCTGCTGCCTTGTAACTTTCTGAAAAACTGTTCATTGTAATCCTCCGTTGTATGTTTTATTTATTGATTATGATTTTATAACAAATTAAAGCTCTGCTACTTTAACCTGCATTGCCTTGTCCTTTTCAGCAACACCTTTTTCCATATCGGCTTTCATTGCTTCAAGCTTTTCTGCGAGTGTATCATCAGAAAGTGCAAGCATTTCAACTGCGAGAATTGCTGCATTTGCCGCTCCGTCAACTGCTACTGTTGCTACAGGAATTCCGGTCGGCATCATAACTGTTGCAAGGAGTGCATCCATACCATCGAGCTGTGCTGATTTGCAAGGGATTCCGATTACAGGAAGTGTTGTTTTTGCTGCAAGAACTCCTGCAAGATGTGCAGCCATACCTGCTGCTGCAATAATCACACCAAAGCCGTTTTTCTTTGCATTTGCAGAAAACTCAATTGCTGCATCGGGAGTTCTGTGTGCGCTCATTACATGTACTTCGTACTCTACGCCAAACTCCTTCAGCTTTTTGACAGCCTTTGATACTACAGGGAAGTCGCTGTCTGAACCCATTATGATTGCAACTTTCTTCATAATATACTCCTTAAAAAATATATTTCTTAACTTTAATATTATAGTAAAAATTCGAAAAAATTTCAATAGAATACGACAATTATTTTAATAAATGTAAAATCGACCGAACATATACTGCTCGGTTGACAGAATTATGGTTGTGTTGTCATTACTACACTGTTTTCTTCCTCTTTTTTTGAACCGTCAGACAAAATTATGCCTTCGGTTGTAACACCGGTTTCTTCAACGTCTTCCATATGCGGGAACAGAAAATTCATCTTTTCATCATCAAAATGCTTGTCAAGATATCTTTCAAATGCATTTGATGCCGATATTCCTTCTTCTCTTGCCTGCCAGCGAGCAGTTGCCGATACTGACATAAATGCATTGAACAGCATAAACACAAGCAGAAATGTTGTTATGACCGAACCTGTGCGTTTAGGTATTTTTTCAATCAGCTTTGATGCCCAAGGATATAAGTACCTCACCCAGACAAGTCCTAAAAATCCCCAGATAAGTGCATACATAAGATTTGTTCTTCCGTCAAGATTGAATGCTGTGTTGCTATAGTCCCACGAAACAGTGCCGAAAATAGTTTCCTGAAACCAAGAACAGAAATATTCAAAGCCTGCACCTACAACTGCACTGATTATGAAAATAAAAGTATCACTGAGTTTGTATAATTTATAAAGGATAATAGTAAGGAAACAAGCTCCTCCTCCGTACACCGGAATAAATGGCCCGTAAACCATACCTACACGCACCTCAAAGTGACCTTCTTCAAAAATTGCCCATACTGTTTCCATTAATGTCCCAATAAATGAACCGATTACAAATAAACAAAACAGTTTTGTGAAACAAAGTCCTGATGCAAAAGGCTTGTCATCTTCATTTTCATACACCTGGGTGTATTCTTTCTTATTATCTTCTTTGATTTCTTCTATCTTGTCCGCTATTTGTTTTACATAGGCGGTGTTTTTTAGTTCGGGAAATGCTGATGCAAGTCGCCTTCTAAGAATATTTTCTGTAAAAAGCTTGTTGTAGTTCTGCTCAAGCTCTTCAATCTTTTCTTTTGGCACATCTTTTCCAAGCAAACTTGAAACTCCGTTAAGATTTTTTACTCTCCTATGAAGCCTTATGGTTGTTATAATCGAAAATACATAGTCTGCAAGTATCACTACGCAGATTGAAAGAACAACTATAAGACTTATCCAAAAAGGAATATATTGTAAAACCGTGTTAAGTACAGGTATAAGAATTCCCGTAAGAATCATACCTAACAAGCCAAGAAACAGTGCATACGGTAAAGTTATATAACTTCCTATATTGAGTTTTAAATTAGTAAAATCCCAAGGTTTAAAACCGAGAAGTTTCTCTGTGATAAAACCTATCAGCACAACAAGCAACGAAAGGAGTATACAACTTCCGAAAAATAATATAAATTTATTTGATGTAAAATGGTTGAGTCCAAGGTAACAAAGTACCGCTCCTACACCATATGACGGACAAAATGATAATGTCAGAAAACCTTTGTTATAAAATCTTCTTTCAGCAAAAAGAGTTCGTACTCCGTTAAGAAGCCAACCGGCAAATGAAAATATTACGAAATACCACAACAGATTTAGTATAAGCAAATTTTAACATCCCCTATATCACAAATCAGGCGCAGTTTATACTGCGCCTGTGTATTAATTCTTATGCTTTTGGTGCGTCATCTTTCCAGAGTTCCCTTATGGCTGTTACATTGCCTGCAAGACCCTGAATATCTGACGGAATAATAATTTTTGTAGCTTTGCCGTCAGCCGCTTTTCCAAATGCTTCAAGCGATTTGAGCTGTATTATTTTATCTGTCGGT
>JBGUUJ010000033.1:0-21459 GCA_045133455.1 Ruminococcus sp. | reverse complement strand
TGGAAAGACGAAGTAATGCCGTCAATTTTGTTTGACAGCAAGGCGGATATTATTTCTTATGGAATGGGTGAACTTCAGACAATTGAAATAGCAAAACGACTCAGCGAGGGGTATCCTGTTGAGTCACTTTACGATATCAGAGGAATCTGCTATAAAATCAGAACAGACGATTACGTTCCGAAATCGGTAACGGAACTTCCGAGTTATGAACGTGTCAAGGAAAACAAGCGTGATTATGCAATAGCATCACGAAAAGAACTTGAAGAAGCAGATGCAGTCAGAGGAAAAACTCTCATTCAAAGGCACGGCAACTATATTCTCGTGCAGAACCCGCCTATGCCGCCGCTTGATACCAAACAACTTGACTGGGTGTACTCGCTTCCTTATGAAAGGTGGTATCCCGAGTGCTATGAAAAACTCGGCGGAGTACCTGGAATCGAAGAAGTTTTGTTCTCAATCACGCACAACCGAGGTTGCTTTGGTGCTTGTAACTTCTGTTCGCTTGCTTTTCATCAGGGAAGAGCGGTGACAGTCAGAAGTGAACAGAGCATACTTGAAGAAGCTGAAAGCTTCGTTAAAAATCCACGCTTCAAAGGCTATATAAGCGACGTCGGAGGACCGACAGCAAATTTCAGACTCCCGTCCTGCGAAAAGCAGAAAAAGCACGGTCTTTGTAAGGAAAGAAGATGTCTTGCACCCACACCTTGCCCGAATATGCAGGTTTCACACACGGAATATCTTAATATTCTCAGAAAGCTGAGAAAACTTGACGGTATAAAAAAGGTATTTATCAGAAGCGGAATACGTTTTGATTATCTGATTGAAGATGAAAACGATGAATTCTTTGCTGAACTCGTAAAATACCATATCAGCGGACAACTCAGAGTTGCCCCAGAACATTGCTCAGCAACAGTGCTTGACAGAATGGGCAAACCTCACATTCAGACGTATAAGCGATTCTGCGATAAATTCTATTCACTTACAGATAAAGCAAACAAAGACCAGTACGTTGTTCCGTATCTTATGAGCTCACACCCGGGTTCAACTTTAAAAGATGCAGTAGAGCTTGCGCAATTCTGTAAACGTGAGAACATTCATCCGAAGCAGGTGCAGGATTTTTATCCGACACCCGGAACAATTTCTACAAGTATGTTCTATACGGGTCTTGACCCCTATACGCTCAAGGAAGTCTATGTTCCGAAAACTGAAAGTGAAAAATCAATGCAGAGAGCTTTGCTCCAGTATTTTATCCCCGAAAACAAACCGCTTGTAATCAAAGCACTTATCAAGGCAGGACGAAGAGATTTAATTGGCAACGATAAAAAGTGTCTTGTAACTCCTATGGCAGGACAGAGTACAGGAGGCTACGATAAAAACACAGGCAACCGAAATTCAAAGAAAAAGAACGGTAAGGATAAGTATGCTAAGTACAGACGCAAAAACAAAAAGTAAGCGCAAAAAGGTTCTTTTATCTTTCGCAGTAATAGTGTTGTCAGTCTGTATTCTGCTTGTTACCTTCGGCGGAAGCCTCGGAATACCAGGTTGGAATGATATTTTTGTTTTCTGCGGAATTTCAGCGGATTTGGGTGATGATTTTTCAGCGAGCTTTGTGAATGTCGGAACAGCCGATGCCTGTTGCATAAAATGTCACGGAAAAACAATTCTGATTGACAGCGGAACAAGCATAACGTCTGACAAACTTACAGCATATCTCAGGCGAAATAACTTTGAAAGTCTTGATGCGGTTATAATCTCACACCCCGACAGCGACCATATAGGCGGAATGAACAAGGTTCTCAAAGAATTTAGCGTTGATACGATTTATATGACTGAGTTGCCTGAGGAGCTTGTGCCCGAAAGTGAAGAGTATACAACTTTTCTTAATTCTGTAGAAGAAAATAGAGTTAATATTATTTATCCCACAATCAAAAGCACCGTCAACATCGATGATATGAAGCTTGAGTTTTTATCTCCGCAGAAAGCCTACAATAATCGTAATGACTGTTCGCTTGTTGTGAAGATTACATTTGAGGAAAACAGCTTTTTGTTCACGGGTGACATATCCGAAGAAGTCGAAAATAATTTGCTTAATTCTGATACAGAATTAAAATCCGATGTACTCAAAGTAGCACATCACGGAAGTAAAACTTCATCATCAGAAGAGTTCTTGAAAGCTGTCGCCCCTGAAATATCAGTTGTCAGTGTAGGCTCAACAGACGATAATCTTCCCGATTATGAAACACTTGCGCTGATAAATCATTATTCAGGTGAACTTTACAGGACTGACAAAGACAAAACAGTGGTGATAACATCAGACGGCAGAAATTTAAACGTACAGACGAGAGCTTAATACTTGACTGAAACTAAAATTAATAATATACTTATATATGGATATCAAAATATGAAAGGATTTGACAAAAATGGGAGTGTATGAAGAACTCGTAGCAAGAGGACTTATAGCTCAGGTTACAGATGAAGAAGAAATCAGAGAGCTTGTAAACAGCGGAAAGGCTGTTTTCTATATAGGATTTGACCCCACAGCAGACAGCCTCCATGTAGGTCACTTTATGGCACTTTGTCTTATGAAGAGACTCCAGATGGCAGGCAACAAGCCTATTGCACTCATCGGCGGAGGTACAGCAATGATCGGTGACCCGTCAGGAAGAACCGATATGCGTCAGATGATGACAAAGGAGACCATACAGCATAACGTTGACTGCTTCAAAGAGCAGATGAGCCGTTTTATTGATTTTTCAGACGATAAGGCATTGCTTGTAAACAACGCAGACTGGCTTCTTGACCTCAACTATGTTGATGTTTTAAGAGAAGTCGGTGCACATTTCAGCGTAAACAGAATGTTGACAGCAGAGTGCTACAAACAGAGAATGGAAAAGGGACTTTCATTCCTTGAGTTCAACTATATGATAATGCAGTCATACGATTTCTACGCATTATATCAGAAGTACGGCTGTAATATGCAGTTCGGCGGAGATGACCAGTGGAGCAATATGCTTGGCGGTACAGAGCTTATCAGACGTAAGCTCGGAAAAGATGCATACGCAATGACAATTAACCTTCTCCTCAATTCAGAGGGCAAGAAGATGGGCAAGACGCAGTCAGGTGCGGTATGGCTTTCGGCAGAAAAGACAAGTCCATACGATTTCTACCAGTACTGGAGAAACGTTGATGACAGCGACGTTGTAAAATGTCTCAAGATGCTCACATTCTTACCACTTGAGCAGATTGAAGAGCTTGCAAAGCTTGAGGGAAGCGAAATCAATAAAGCTAAGGAAATCCTTGCATTTGAGCTTACAGAGCTTATTCACGGTAAGGAAGAGGCTGAAAAGGCACAGGAAGCCGCAAGAGCACTCTTCGGCAGTAAGTCAGACACAAACAATATGCCTTCAACAAAACTTTCAGCAGAAGATTTCGCAGACGGAGCAATCTCAATCCTTGACCTTCTCAAGAAGTGTTCACTCATTCCGTCAAACGGAGAAGGCAGACGTCTTATTCAGCAGGGCGGTGTGTCTGTTGACGATGAAAAGGTAACAGATGTGTATGCATCAATTCCGCAGTCAGCATTTGAAAAAGGCTATGTAATCATCAAAAAGGGTAAGAAAGTATTCCATAAGGCTATACTTTAATTTACGGATATAATATGAGGTGTTGAGGTATGAAAAAGTTTTTTGCAGAATTCAAAGAATTTATAATGCGTGGCAATGTGCTTGACCTTGCAGTCGGTGTAATCATCGGTGCGGCATTTCAGGCAATTGTAACATCGCTGACAAGCGATATCATTTCACCGATACTCGGAATTTTCGGCGGAATGAACTTTGACCAGCTGACACTCGAAATCAACGGAGCAACAATCTGTTACGGTAAGTTTATCACGGCGGTCATAAACTTCCTGATTATGGCGTTCATAATTTTCCTTATCGTAAAACTTGTCAACAAGATTATGTCAATCGGCAAAAAGCCTGAGCCTGAGAAGGAACCGACAACAAAGAAATGTCCTTTCTGTTTCAGTGAAATCGACATCAAGGCAACAAAGTGCCCTCACTGTACAAGCGATATTCCCGCAGAACCTGAAAAGTAATAATTACATAAAAGAAAAAAGAGATGTTCATTAACAAAATGAGCATCTCTTTTAATTATCAATTTACTTTTGTACTTTGATATAAGTTCCTATATTCGGATATGTTGAAGTACCTACAATATACTTCTGAATCTCGGTCGCATCTTTAATATTCACCACATCGTTTTCATCAACATCAGCGGCTGTGCTGTCAAATGACTCATCAGAAATGTCGACAATTGATTTCTGAATGGCTGTTGCATCACTGACATTGATTTTTTCGTCAGCATTTGCATCGCCTAAAAGAACTTCCGTTTCAGGAGTGTAGCTGTCCTTCCACTCGTTGCTTATCCATGCGGCTCGGCTTGTGAGCCAGTCAGTCATATAACTGTACTGTCCTGAGAAAGTGTACTGATTATAATTTGTAGCCACGCTGTCAACCGTGTATGTGAGTGTATCATAATCAAACTCGGAGGTGTAAAGCTTTGTATGGTTGGCAATCCAGCCGTTGTCAACTGTCATATTCCAGATGCTGTAGTTCATATCAGCAGCTTTGTACAGATAATTATAGTAAACGTCAGCTGAGAAAATCTCTTCATCGTCAACATTTTCAGAGTCGAAAAGCTTTATTGCAGGAACAAAACGTTCAAACCATATTGTCTTTGAGCGTTCCATAACAAGATTATTATTCGTGCACAGATAGCTGAAATTATTGGAGTTCGGATATTTGTACTTACACCACCAACCGCTGTATTCTGTGTAATCAGTTACTTTTATTTCGTGAAGGTCACTTTGAACACCTGCGGCATTGCCGATTGCGTTATCAAAATCCCATACAGGTGAAGCGTAAAACTTGAACTCACCGTTCTCGTCTTCTTCATAAACAAAATACCAACTGTGAGTATCCCAGTTTTTGCCGAGTTCCTGCACAAGATAACAAATTGCAAGAGAATCAATGTCTATATAATCGTTCAGATTTTCGGCATTACTTGTAAGAGCATTATACATTGCATCAAACTTATCACGCACATATGCCTTTACTTCTTCGGCATAGAGGTTGTCGTTACCCTCAACATCAGGGCTTTTGATAACAACATCAATGCCTGATGCTGTTGAAGTATAGAAATCTTCAGCAAAAGGAACTTCAATTACAAAGCCGAAATCCTCTTTAAGTTGATTGTCGTCTGTAAGATAACCGTCATCGTCAACACCTGTGATAAGGTTCTTTTTGCCTGCGTCAATTTTCTGACACATCTGATACTGTCCCTTGTAAACACCGTCAACGTAGAAATCGACGAATCTTGAGTCGGAAGAATATCTCAGTCCCACAGCGTCGCCGAGGTCATAGAGAATACGGTTACGACTCAGTGATGGGTCCTGAAAGTTTGCAAGAAGTGAGAACTTCTTTGTACTTCTCATTGTGCCTACTGTAACAGCAGAATCAAAGTTGATGTTAAAAGGCTTTTTATCAGAGTTAGCCCATGTAGTGTTTCCTCTGCCTTTGATTTTTTTGATTGAAGCCGATTCGTATGTACCGTCATTGTCAACAATTGATGCTGTTGCAGAAGAGGAGTTTTCTTTGTCGGCAGAAAGATATTTCCAAAGGTCATCTGTCTTTGAATTATCGTTGTTGACAAACAGAGCAGCTTCAGAAGTTGAATTCATAAATTTAACACTGTAGCTTTTGCCGTCAATTGTTACAGTTGAAGAAGAGCCTTCAGAGTATGAAACTTTTACTGGTGTATAAGGCTTGATTGTTGTGCCGTCAAGCTTGATATCAGAAGAATATGTGCTATAGAGTTCAATCTCGTAAGTATCAACAGATGACGGCAGATAGAAAGTGTACTTGCCAGAACCATATGACCACTTAACCCAAGATTCGGTATCAACACCGTCGTCGGTAAAAGCATGAGCATAGAGCATATTATCCTCAGAGTTCACAACTTTAAAATCACCGAGATAGAGATATTCATTTACAGTGTCCTGAGCGGCAATTGTCCCGTCTGCGTAGTAAGCTGTAATAACACCTGAAAGTCTGTTGCTTAATGATTCTGCTGTGAAAGTGTAGCTGTCGCTGTCAGAAACTTTTACACCGTTGTTACTGATTTCATAAGCGTATGTAACATCAGCTTCAATAGCCTGTGCATAGCTGAGTTTTACGGTGAATTCGTCACCGACTTTTCCGTTTTCGGGAGTAACAGTAAGCTGAGCTTCTATAGTGTAGTCTGTGTATGATGCAGAAGTTGTGTAACCTGCGCTTGACCAGTCAGTAACAACAACTTCATTGTTGCCTGAACAGTAGTCTGCGTAGGTGAGTTCAACGGAGTTGTTCCACAGATTCGTGTTGCTTCCTCTCCAGAACATAAGGGTCGAAGCCCCTGCATCTTCGGCAGTTACAACGTATTTATAAACACAGTCGTCAACATTTTCGGTCACAGCCTTAGGATTAAATCGTGTAGTGTCCTGACCGATAATAACGTCTTCTTTGACGCCGTTTGTGTAGCGTGTATTGTTGTTGAAGTTGACATAAAGATAAGATTTGACGCTTCCGATTCCTCCGTCGGGAGTATGCCATTCGGGCAATGATGAATAATTCAGGAAGATAACGTCGCCTTCCTTGTAACCCTCTGCTGCGTTTACAGGCAAAGTAGTGAAAACAGCAGAGAAAATAATTGTAATAGCAAGAATTACAGAAGTTAGTTTGAATTTTTTCATCATAAGACCTCCTAAGAATTTTATAATAAAATTATAGCACACTGATTTGCATAACGAAATTGAGTAAATAACCAAATATTAAATGTTCAATTTGTATGAATGGCTGAATATTTTATATCGCAAAAACAATTGGTGATTTTCATCATGCGGTAAATGCGGTTGTAATTGCAGCATAACTCAAGCTATGATAAAACGAATATCCGAGTATTCAAAGTATCACGAGAATGAGTATATTAATCAGGACGGTGAGTATTTTGATATTGACAAAAAAACAGGTGAGGTTATCAATCGTTTTCCAATGCCTTATCCATATCTCAGACAGGAAATTGAAATTTTATGTTCTGAAAATCCGTTAAAATACCTGCTCGAATGTCCATTGCCAAATTATTCAGTAGGTGAAGAAGTTGCTCCGATATTTGTATCTCGTATGCCAAAAAGAAAAATTATCGGTGCGGCACATAAGGACACCATAAGAAAACCTTATGAGATTGACGGAACAACTGCTCAATTTCAAAAGTACCGCTGACCTCGCTGAAATTAAAAAACGGAGAAATTGAAAATTACTTCAATCCTTCAAGTGATATTCTGCTATATAATGCATTACTTGAAAGATTAAAAGAATATAACGGTAAAGCTCAAGATGCTTTCAAAGAGCCGTTTTATAAACCTAAGAGTGACGGATCTCAAGGACCGCTTGTAAAGAAAGTAAAAGTAATCGAAAAATCTACACTTTCCGTGTCTGTGCATAACGGAACTGCTATAGCCAACAACGATTCAATGGTAAGAACAGATGTCTTTTATGTAGATGGCGAAGGTTATAATCTTGTGCTGAAGTATGAATAAATTTATGAGAATAATAGTGTTTTTTTGACCTTCCTGTAAAAACACCCCCATAAACATCGTGTTTATGGGGGTGCGTTCCTATTATACCATACCAAGAATAATTAGGGAACTACAACGTCAGCCTGCGTTAAAGGTTAAGTTGTTTCATTACAGCGATATATTTTAAAAGTTCTTTTCGTGATGAAACACCAAGCTTGCTGTAAATGTTACTGTTATGGTATTTTAGACCGTTTTGCTTAAGTCCAAGAATTTCACAAATTTCTTTAGCTGAATTTCCTTTGCAGTACAACGCAAAAACTTCACTTTCTCTGGGTGTTAGAGTTTTGAGGTTGGAAATAAACAGTTCATATTTATTCTCGTCAATATCAATTGATTTTTGCTTTATAAGGAGTTCAATTTCTTGTTGTGCCCTTAAAGTTTCCTGATGAGCAGCGTTTAGTTTTATCTCGGTTTGATGAAGCTGTTGTTCTTGCTCTAAAAGCTGTAACTCCTGCTGATGAATTTGCTGTTCGTGTTCATTAATTTGCTGTTCATAAATCTTATCTTTTTCGGACAGATATTCAAACAGGTCATCTATTTCATAAATTCCGCTGTTTTTATGTCTTTTTTCTGAGTCTTTGATATCTGTAAAACCTTTAATAATAGGCTTTAAATATTTCTTACTGAGAATAACACAAAATATTCCGATTATTATGAAAATTGCCAATGATATGCAAATAGACTTAATTCTTGAAGATGAAATGATATTGGAATAAACATTTTCAGGCATCATAACAGCCACTTTGTGGATTTCATTATTTACTGATATATCAGAGTTTAAGCCGATGTATTTAGCATCGCTATAAGTGAATGCATCGAAAGGTCCTTCGTTACTGATAACTATATTATCTGATATTGGTGCTGAGAATCCTGAATGATTTCCTGAGAAGAGCCCTGAATAAGTATCATTGTTTTCTTTTAACAGCCCCAAAATAATATGACTATCGTTCAAAGAGTAGATGTTGTGCGTGTAAGCGAAATACAGGTTGCTGACTTCAAATCCGCATACAGCAATAACATTATTAAAACTGTCAAATACAGGGACACAGACAAAAACAGCTTTTTCCCATGTTTGAGGAAGAATGTAATCGGATGTAAGAATGTATGCTTTTGTAAGCTCATCATTTTCCGTTTTGAATAGTTCATCTATTTCAGGGAACGCACCCTTTTCTAACTCTAAATTCCAATTACTATGCAGATTGATATTATTTGCTCGTGCTATTTTTGAAATACCACTAAACATACATACGTTATTATTCATAGTGTTTTTGTTATTCAGATTGGCATATTTTAAATACAGACCGCTATAAGACGGTATTTTATTATCAGTATTTACGCTGGCATTAAATAAGCAGAATGCTCCGCTACAAGGAGCTTTTCTCATACTTAAATTAATTGTATCAAAAACGGAACTTTGCAGTTTGAACAACATCTCTTCATTGTTATTAAGCTCTTTAAGTGTAAGATTATTATATGTAAGAAATTGTGTTGTTCGGGCAGAAATTGTTTTTGATAAAGAAATTGAGTAACCTGCAAGGGTATCTACTGTATCATTTATAGATTCAACAGATTGATATAGCTGATGTTCCATTTCAGTTTTTATCTCATTTTCAGAAAAACTCAGAATACCTGACAGGTTAAGTAAAACTAAAAGCAACGATAATGCACAAGTTGTAAGACTAATGAAATAAAGAGTAAGTCTGCGACGCAAAGAAGTTTTTCTTATATTAAGTTTTTTATAATATTGTTTAAGTTTCTTAAAATATCGACACATTTTTAAACAGTATACTATTTGAAATGATTTTTAATTGTTTCAAAGCTTTCTTTTGTCAGTTTGCTTAATGTTTCCTCGTTGGTATTATTATCTTTGCTAAGCTGATAATACTCGCTGTGAGCAGATGAAAGAGTAGCTTTTACAATGTTTTCAAAGTCACTCTGAAGTTCTGCAGATCCGTCGAAAACAGGCGCTGAAATAAAAGAATATTCGCCATACATATCGCTTACTGTATCATAAAGTAAGCGGTATTTTTCATTTTCAATTGATTCATAATTTTCGAGGATATTGTTAAACCCATCATTTGTGACAGGAAGATATCCTGATGATGTAACAAATTCAATATTGTTTTGTTCTTCAATAATAAACTTTGCAAAATAAGCCATTGCTCTGTTTTTCTTTTCACTTTCACTTTTAACTGCAAATAAGTCTGCTCCTCTCTGAATAACAGTCTTTTTTGATGCATCAGCAAACTGAGGATAAATCAAAACTGAGGTTTCAATATTCTCTTTGGTGTTATCCTCATAAGTAATATAGTCTTTAAGATAGAGAATACCTGCTGTAGAGCCTACATTACAGATAACTTCACCTGTTTTCCATCTGTCAGAAGCGTAACCGTTACCTGTTACCAGACCACCGTGAATTGCAGCCTGCGCCATAGGCTCATATACTTTGTAAAAAGTTTCATCATCAAAGTTGATTTTATTATTCTTAATAAATTCTGCACCGAGAGAGTCCATATTTACTAAAAAGTAGTTGTAAAAGTCATTGATTTGGAACATATCTTTTCCGTCTGACCAATCATAATAGTTACGGCAGGTCTGAAAAATGCTTTCATATGTAGATAAATCATCATCAGAAATGTTGTTTTCTTCAGCAAAGCGATTAAATAAAGTCTGATTGAGGAAAAACAGCTCTGTTGATTTTGCAATCGGTAAACCTAATTGTTTATCGTCAAAAGTGCCACCGGCTGTAAAGTCAGAAACCAATTTGCCAAGCTCTTCATCTGAGAAGTCTTCAGACCAGTCAAGTAAAGATATGTTGTTGAGTTCTTTTATAACTCTTGGATAAGCTGTAAACATATCGGGCATTTCGGCTGACATAGGTTCATTTTTAGCTGAGCTTATGAGAGCATCATCAATGGATGAACTGTCGGTTACAGATGTTATGTTGATTATGATACCTTTTTCTTTGCCTGTTGTTTTATTAAACTTTTCAATCAGATCATTAAATGGAGATTCAGTCTGACTTCCGTAAACATGCCAGATAGAAAGTGTTACAGGGTCGTCCTGATTCGGTTCATTTTTATCAAAATTACATCCGCATAACACAGTAGAAAATATAAGTAAGGCACTTAGAAGTAAAGCAAAAAATTTTTTCATCAGAAACACCCCGAAATAAAAAACAATTAAAATAATACGAAAAATTATTAAAAATACTACCCGTTTTGCCCATTTGGGTAGTGCGAAATTTAAAAAAATCAGTATTATTAAAGAACAATAGTGGCGAAAATGCATAGAAAATTGAAATATGTAAAAAGGTACTAAAAGTACCTGCTAATTATACCATATTATGTACTCAATCACAATACCTAAACGGGTAGGTAAAATTTGGATTACTCATCGGAACAGGAGGTGTATCATATGGAGAAAAAACCGAAAGTCATACTCGTAGATAGTATGTTTATGAGAAGAAGTTATCTGGAGAACTTTATAAATGATAGTGAAAGTTTTTATGTTGCCGGAGTCTGTTCTGATTCTGATGATGCGTATGACGTGTGTAAACAAAACAATGCAGATTTGGTTTTAATGGGGGCATACAGTAGCCGAAATCCAAATACCTTTGAAAATGTAAAAAAAATAAAATCCGATTGCAAAAATATTAAAGTAATTATTTTTACAGATTTACCGGAAATTTCATTTTTAAGTATGGCAAAAAGGGTTATATGCGATAGCTTTTGGTATATAGAGGATAATTGTAAGAGTCTGATTGAATTAATGAAGATTACACAGTACGGAGAATCTTGTTTTCCTGATGATACACCCGTAGAGAAAATTGGTTGTACCTTGAGCAGTGATTTTTCAAATGCCGAAATAGGTGTGCTTATTAAGCTTTGTCAAAGTAAACCCAACAAAGTCATTGCCGAGGAATTGAAAATATCAGTAAATACAGTTAAGTATCATATAAAAAATATGCTTGTAAAATCGGGATATAACAATAAATACAGCCTGGCTTTGGATGCGGTGGATAAAAGAATTATAATTCCAAAATTAAAATGGTATTGCAACGTTGAAAGTGAACCAATATAGAATATCAAAAATTTAAGATTATATAAGTACTACCTTTTTAGGTGGGGAATATCTTGAAAATATTTGTATAATATTTCTATAATTATAATGCTATAAATTTTTAATTTTAACTAAACGTTATAGATGCAACCGAAAAATATCTTGCAGGAATTAATTTAGATTACTCAATTGGTGAGTTAGTATAAAAGGAGGAACATTATGGGATTATTTGATAAAAAATATTGTGATGTCTGTGGAGAAAAAATTGGATTACTCGGCAATCGAAAGCTCGAGGATGGAAATCTTTGCAAGGATTGTGCAAAGAAGCTTTCGCCGTTTTTCAGTGAACGCAGACAGTCAACAGTCGAAGAAATTAAACAACAGCTTGCTTATCGTGAACAAAATGAGCAACAACTTGGATTTTTCAATCCTACACGCATAGTCGGTTCTGATAAAAAGGTGTATGTTGACGAAATGAACCGCAAATTCATCGTAACCTCTGCATCAAATTGGAGAGAACATAACCCTGACATCATTGAGCTTTCACAGGTTACAGGTGTAAATGTTGACATTGAAGAGGAAAGAGATGAAATTACACAAACAGATAGTCAAGGCAATGAAGTAAGCTACAATCCACCAAGGTATAAATATGAATACATATTTAATGTTGAAATCTGCGTTGACTCTCCGTGGTTTAATGTAATAAAGTTTGAGCTTACAGAATACAGAAGCAGACCTGATAGCCGATATTCTGATCTGTACAGAAATTATGAGAGAGAGGCTGATGAGCTCAGAATGTTGTTAATGCCGTCAATGTATGCTAATCGGCAGTTTAACGGTCAGTATGCTCAGCCAAATAATCAGTATGGTCAGCAAATGCCGTATCAGGGACAGCAAAACGGATACGCAGGACAGGGATATCCGCAATACACACAACAGAATGGAGCCTTCCCTCAGCAATCGCAACAGATGCAGGGTGGATATACTCAGGGGATATCTCAGCAACTATATCAGCAGTCACAGCAACCAATGAAACAGGGTGGATATACTCAACCTCCTTATCAGCAACAAGGTATGGTTAATCCTAATTTGCAGTATCAGAACGCTGCTGTGGGAATGTGGGTTTGCCGGAACTGTAATACACGCAATACAGGAAAATTCTGCGAGGGTTGCGGTTCTCAGCAACAACAGCCGATGACAAATCAATACAACGGAAGCAATGCTTACGGAGGATACTCATTTAGATGTGATAAATGCGGTTGGATACCATCAGATCCACAAAATATTCCGAGATTCTGCCCTCAGTGCGGTGATATGTTTAATGAAAACGACATTAATTAAAAGCATAATTACGATGGGAATTTTATCAACAGTAATTTCACTTTTTGGATGTTCAAAAGCCATACAAAAACCTAAAGAAGTATTAACATCTATTTCAATGGTACAGAGTCATATGAACAGAGCATACTGTTACAGCTTTTCTATATATAGAAATAATTCAGATTATATATTCAGTGCTTGGTGTATGGTTGAAAAAGGAACAGAGATTTATGACATTGATATAGAAAACGTAGAAATCACAGAAGAGGAGTTTGATTTTTTTAAAGAGCTTGATAAAGAATATAATTTTATCAGCAATCAAAAAGAAAAATCGAAAAAAGAAAAGTATTTTGTAAGTGATCAAACTACAAATTCATTTAAGGTTGGATACGGAAGCGATGAGTTTAATTTAAAAACCGAAGATGAGTGTTATCATAAAGCATATGATTACTTTGCAGAGCTTGCGATAAAGTATAGTAATGGAGGATAATTATGGGATTATTTGATATGTTTGCAAATAAAACAGCAAATCAGATTGGAAATGCGATTAAGCATGGAGTACAAAACGCAGGAAATAAATCAGAAAAGATAGTTTTCAACGGCTTACCCGAAACCTACGAGCAGTTTATAAGTCTGCCACAGGCTTCGTTATCAACGCCTTTTGAAACAGCGGCAATGACGGTGCTTGCATTTTGCTATTATCCAATGGATAGGGAACTTTCTCTACAAATGCTTGATTATCTGCGTGGTCCACGTCCGTTGAGCGGTTATGATAAGCAATTTATTCGTGACAGATTTATGGATAAGGACTATGTTCCACGTTCATATTTTGAAGGAGCAACACCTGATAATGATTATCAGCCGAAAGAACCATATACCATAACGGTTACTGATAATCCCAATTCATATACAAATCAAGGAATGGCAAGATTGTTTCTCAGGTCAGGCGGTGCAGATAACCCAAGGCAAATTGATTTGCGCAAAGCAAAGGACGGAAAATGGTATCTGTGGGAGCAGTATATTCTTTCAGATATACGCAAGCCTGAAAGCAGTAATCCTTGGGCATAGTATAAAGAAGGATAGAATTGAAGAGTTGATATGTCTGATGGGAATTTTTGCCTCAATTTTCGGTTGTAATAAAAAAACAGAATATCCTTTTGATAAAGAAAAAGCATATTATTATTCCCGACAAGGTGTGATAGCAGGCGGAAGAGTTAGCTTGACCTTTAATCCCGAGAAAATAGTTGAGTGTTATAGCTATGTGAAACCCGTTCCTGAGAATGAATGCGGAATGAAGGATAAGGGTGCAGATTTATATTTTGTTGGTTTGAAGGAGGGTGAAGTGGAAGTGATAATAATCTATGAATATCCCACTTGCGACCCCGAACGATACACTCTCACATTAAAAGTAGCCGAAGATTTGACGGTTACCGGAATAGATTAAAATGCACACACAAGAAACCGTCATCTGTCCGTGTAAGACAGATAGATTTACGCAAAGTAAAGGACGGAAAATGGTATCTGTGAGAGCAGTATATTCTTTCAGATATAAGCAAGCCTGAAAGCAGTAATCCTTGGGTTTAAGCCCAAAAATAAATTATTAAAACTTAGGAGGAAACAGTTATGAAAAAAGTGTTAGCATTATTAATGGCAATGACAATTTCTATATCACTTGTTGGCTGTGGCGGAGAAAGTTCTGAAAATGATGCAACCTCAGCACCAAAAGCAAAGGAGGTTACGGAAGTTGCAACAACAGAGACGCCTGCAACATCAGTTGAAATGGAATACGGTGACACAGGGGAAGGCGAAAAAACACTTACAAGCATATTGTTTGATGTGACAATTCCTGAAGGATTTACATATGAGGTTTACAGTTTTGCATTTGCAGATGACACAAACGGATCAATTGAGATTAAATTCGGCAAGGAATCACTTTTAGAGGGTAGTGTAAGAGTAACAACACAGGGAATGGTGACTTCACTTGATGATGTAGTACAAAGATGTATAGACCTGAGAAATCTCGACACATATGAAGATGGTAAATCGGAAATAGGCGGAGATGTAACAATAGGAGATACAACCTATAAAGAAGTTAAAATTTCAACAGAATGGGATCAGGATACAGTTCTTGCTACATACTATAAAACCGATGCCGGTGAAGATGCAGCGGTAGAGATTACTCTTGCTGACGATAAGGGTCTGACATTTGACGATCAGCTTGTTAAGGAACTTGTAGAGTCAATCGTATACAAAAAATAAAAGGTGGGAGCAGTATGAAAAAAGCTAAGAAATTAGTAAGCATAATTCTCACAGCGGTATTATTGCTGTCAATGATACCTTTATCAACACTTACAACATCCGCTGCAAGCGTATATACCGTTGGAACTTGGGCTGAGCTTTCCAATGCACTTATGGCAGAAAACGATGCGATAATAGAGCTTACAGCGGATATTGATTTTGAATCAGGCTTCAGTTATTCTATAGTAAATATAAAGGGGAATAAAATCCTTAACTTAAATTCCTGTAGTATAGTGTATAACTATAAAAACAATCAGGTTGACCCTTATATGAATTACTCTAACAGAAGTGTAATGTTCAATATTCCGTCAGATGCATCATTGACAATTAACGATGATGCAGGTAATAAAGGCAGAATTTCCTTTGATGCATATATGGTAGACCCATACGATTTCGTAACATGTGCAATCAGAGATATTTTTACAGTAAGAGGAAAACTTATTATAAATGGCGGAGAAATTGAAGCAGGTCGTTCAAAGGAGCAGTATGTTACGGCTCTCGTAAATAATGGCAGTCTTTATACAGGTTATGTATGGCAACAGATTTACGGAACAGCCGTAACACTTTATGATAATGGTGAGCTTATTGTTAATGGCGGTAATATTGCCGGCAGAGGTGGTCCGATGATACTTGACTACGACAAAAGTCAATATTACTCAGGCTGTGCGGTAAGAATGCACAACAACTGTAAGGTGACAATCAACGGCGGTAATTTCCGAGGCTTTGGCGGTGCACCGATATTTTATGACAGCAGTTATGATGAGTTTACAATAAATGCCGGTACATTTGAAACATCAGGTCTTGGTGCAATGTTATATAACATTGATAATGTTGCTGTGTGCAAAGCAAATAAAGCAGTATTAAAAATTCCTGATGGTGCATGGATGCCACATCAGGAGTATCTCAGAATTTCAACGGAAGGCTCAGTTTATGACTTTGGAGAAGACAAGTCGCACCTTGACCTTTATAGCACAGACAGCGATACTGTTATAGAAAATATCGGTTTAGGCTTTAAGTGGCTCTCTCCTGATGCAGATGTAACTGAAAAGGTCACAGATCTAGGAACAGTTTATCTTGGAACATCACAAATGAATATGACATTTGCGTTTGGAGCAAAGGAGTTGTCTCAAAAATATATTGATGAGGGATATTCAGTTTATGGCGTATCGGCAATACTTGAGGGCTATAACGGAATATACTATGATCCAAACGGTGGAGATATAAGATTTAGTGAGGTTATAAACGAAGAGGGTAATTATAAGGTTTATCAGACATTAGAGCTTTACAAAAACGGAAGTTATGTTACTGAATATAATCACTACTTTACCGTGAATGTGATTGAACCTATGTATGTATATAATCTCAATGCGATTGTTGACGAACCTAAGGTTGGGTACAATCCGTCAAACGCTACCACAAATGAGTCTGCTTTTGATGTATACAATACAGAGTGGTATGAGGTAACAGGTGAAGGTGAATATGATATATCGTTAATGGACTCTACTGACAAATTTGAAGCAGGAAAGACATATGAGTGTTGGGTGACATTTGTACCATGCGAAGGATATATATTCGTAGATAATATTACAGGAACAATCAACGGCGATTATTATTCCTATGGTTATCGTAGTTGGTACGAGGCTACAATCAGCAGAAGATTTACTGTAGAACAACCTGTGGAACTTGGTGACGTTAATATGGATGGAGTTAGAAGTATTTCAGATGCTACAATCGTTCAGAAGTACATAGCAGGACTTACGGATATTACAGACAATCAGATTGTTCTTGCTGATATAAATGAAGATGGTTTTGTGAATATAGCAGATGCAACCCTAATTCAAAAATACTGTGCAGGTTTTGTATCCTGACAAGTGATGGGATTACTAAATCGGTTTATACCAAAGTTTAAAACTAATGTTTATCCGCAAAACACTATGCTTATTAATTATTTCAGAACTACAGTTGGCGGTAGTGGATACTACGAGTTGGTTCTGTCAACAACAGATAAGCCATATGAAATTCGGCTTGATGAATATCAGAAAACTGAAGGTAGCGATGAATTCTGCACAAGCTATATAATCCCGTTTGAAGCCATCAAAAAAAGTAAAAACAGGATTGGTTTTTAAAAGCTGTCTGTATTTCTTTACATCTAAAAACCTTGATTTTAAGCGGATGCTACGGTAAGTAGCATCCGTTTTTTTGCGTTTGCAAACAGGTGTTGGTGGTGCTACCGATTACTTTCTCGTAAAATGAGATTGTCAAATCAAAACAGCAAACGGAGGTTTTACCATGACAGCAAAAAAAGAAGTAATCATTTCGGCTAAGGGTTTGAAGAAAAGCTTTGGGGTTTCAGACACGGAACAGACCATTTTTGAAAATCTTAACCTTGATATATATAAGGGAGATTTCACCGTAATTATGGGTTCCTCGGGTGCAGGCAAGTCAACGCTTATGTATTCACTTTCGGGAATGGACAGACCAACTGCCGGCGAAGTTAATTTCAATGGCAAGAACATCACCTCGTTAAGCGACGATAAGTTAGCAGTTTTCAGAAGAAAGAACTGCGGATTTGTTTTTCAGCAGATTTATCTTCTTGATAAGATGAGCCTGATGGACAACGTGCTTACAGCAGGAGCTTTGTGCGAGAACAACAAGAAGTTTACCGTAAAACGTGAAGAGGAGCTTTTTGACCTTGTTAATATACCTGAAATCACACGCAAAAAGTTTCCGTCACAAATTTCAGGCGGTGAAGCACAGCGTGCAGGAATTGTCAGGGCGGTAATCAATAAACCCGAGGTTGTTTTTGCCGACGAGCCTACAGGAGCACTTAACTCCAACAACTCCACAGCGGTGCTTGATGTGTTTACAAAACTCCACCAAGATGGCCAGAGCATTATAATGGTAACACACGATAAGAAAACCGCCCTTAGAGGCAACCGTGTGCTTTATGTAAGGGACGGCAAAATTTTCGGCGAGTGTAACTTAGGCGAGTTTACTCAGGAGGATAAAAACAGAGAAGCTCTCCTGAATGACTTTTTAGCAGAGATGGGATGGTAATATGAAAAAGATATTAAATCAGATTTTATATCAATTAAGAAAGGATAAATCTTCGTATATATCCTTTGCAGTTATAATTCTTATTACAGCCTTTATGATCAATTGTGCGGCTACTTTGCTTTTTCAGGTAGATAAGGCTTATGACGAAAAGTTTGAAAAGCTCAGCACAGCCTCGGTAAATGTTTGTATACCGAAAGCTCAGGATAGTGAGGATAACCTGAAAGCTATATACGACATTGACGGGGTTCTTGATACAGAAAGCCACGAGGCAGTTTTTGCCGAGGCAGTGGTTAAGGATTTTAAGGGCGCCGACTTTTCTATGAACACAATGTTCTATAGCCTTGATGCTGAAAGAAAGCTCAACTGTTTTGAGGTTGTAGCGGAGAGTGAGAGAAAGTTTGATAATCCTGTCTATATTCCTCTTTATGTGGCTGAGTTCGGTGAGTTTTCTTTGGGTGACGAGATTGTTTATGTAATAGAGGGGAAATCTCATTCCTTTACTGTATCAGGAATAGTTGAAGAAATGCAGTATGGCAACTACGGCTCGGGACTTATGTGTGCTTACTTGCCTGAGTCCGTATACGGTAGCTTTTACGACAATCAGGAAGGCTCTGCGGTGGTTGAATATTCACTGAGTGTTGATGAAAACGTGAAGCTTGAAAGCGTAAAGAATGATGTCATCAGTACGCTTGAAGGCAAGGGAGTATCGGTAATATCAAAGCTTGACAGCGAAAGTGTTAAAGGCGTTCGCACAATGGTTTGCAACCTGTTGATTCTTATTTTGATAGCCTTTGCTGTGATAATATTGGTTGTCAGTGTGTTTTTGAGCAACTTCCGTGTGAAAAACTCTATTGAATCAGAAATAGTTAATATGAGTGTGCTGAAAGCCTTGGGCTACACAAGCGGTCAAATTGTTGCAAGCATTACCTTGCCGTATTCTATGGTTACTATGGTATCTGCCTTAATAGGTGTGGGATTGTCTTATCTTGCATTGCCTGTGCTTTCTCAAGTGCTGACTGTTCAGTCGGGCTTTTCTTTCGGTATCGATTTTGATGTGCTCAGCTTGCTGTGTGCAGTAATAATCTTAACAGGCGTTGTGACACTCTTTACATTCATATCAGCGAGAAAGATTAAACGCACTCAGCCTATTGACGGACTTAGAGGAAACACCGGTTCAAAGAAAGCTAAGAAAAATTATTTTCCTCTCGCAAGCACTAAAGGCAACACACAGTTTTTGCTCATTATGAAGCAGATTTTTGCCTCTAAAAAGCAGAATGTATTACTTTTTTTGGTGTCCTTTGTATTGACTGTGTTAATCGCTTTTTCGGGAACATTATTCTATAATGTAGTAGTTAAGCCTGATAATTTTATGTCAGCTTTATCCGAGGAAACTCCCGATGTTATTATCACACCGAATGAGCAAAGTGAAAGTTCGCTTGAGGTCGCTTTAAAAGAAGATTCCTCTGTCAAAAACACATTGCAATATACTACAGGTAGTGTTAAAATTAAAGAGAGCACAGTTACCGCTTTTGCTTGCGAGGACTTCTCTCAGGTGACTAATGACATTTGTTATAAAGGTAAAAATCCTGAGCAGGCAGACGAAATCGCACTTGGCAGTGCCTTTGAAGAAAGCTATGAAATCGGCGACACAGTAAAGGTTAGCATTGACGAAAAGGAAAAGAGTTTTAAAGTGACAGGCTTTGCTCAAAGTGTAAATCTTCAGGGCGAGCTTTGTGAGCTTTCGTTTAAGGGATATGAAGCTTTATGCGGAGAAACGCAGGTGCCGTCGCTGTATGTGTATCTTAAGGACACAGCAGATGCAGAAAAATTTGTTGAGACTTTTGAGAAAGAATATTCGAGTGATATAACAGACATCGTAAATTCTCAGAAGTTACAGAAAGAAGCACAGGATATGTATATGGGAATAACCGTTATACTCGTTGTGTTGATTTTTGCGGTAACAGTTTTGGTTGTGCTGTTTATTCTGTATATAGTAATAAAATCCCTGCTTGTAAAGAGAAAACAGGAGTTGGGCGTTTACAAGGCGATGGGGTATTCTAACCTACAGCTTATAGCTCAGACAGTAGGCTCATTTATGCCTGTGTCAGTAGTTGCGATATTACTGTCATCAACAGCGGCACTTTTCTATACGCCTTATATATATCAGTTCGTTTTTGAGGCAATAGGTGTAGTGAGAAACAATATGGAAATATCCTTTGGATTTTTAATGATATTTGCATTGATTCAGATAATTATAAATTTGATTATAAGTGTTATTTTATGTATGCCTGTAAGAAAAATATCGGCATATTCCTTAATTAAAGAGTAAAGGTGGAAATGAAAATGGATTTTGGAGATAAATTAAAACAGTATAGATTAAATGAAGGTCTTTCTCAGGAACAACTTGCCGAGAAAATCGGTGTTTCCCGTCAGGCTATTACAAAGTGGGAGACCAAGCGAGGACTTCCTGATGTAGAGAATATGATTATCCTTGCAGAGCTTTTTAAGCTTACTCTTGATGAGCTGGTGCTTGAGGAGGTCAAAAAGCAAGAAAACAAGTCTTTGGTTTTTGAAAGTGAAACTGTTTATGATATTGATACTCAAAAGCACTTTGACATAAACCTCGGTAGTGCAAGAAAAATTACACTTAAAACAAGCGTCGATGAGAAAATCCGTATAAGACTTTCTTCAGATGCCCTTGAAGAAATTGCCTCTCTTTTTAAGATTAAGCTTGACGAAAAAAGAGGTAAGTTGGACGTTGAGCTAGTAAACAAAAAAGGTGTCAGTCGTTTTGAGGCACAGGAAAGCGTGGATATCACACTCTTGCTTCCTGAGAAATTTACCGAGCGTTGCGAGGTGAGTGCAAGTGTTAAGGAGCTTTTTATCGAAGACTTACGCCTTAGCCGACTTGAATACGATGGAGACTCCGAGAAAGTTTATATTCGTGACACAGAAGGAAGCCTTGAGCTTACCTCAAAGACCGACTTCGAAATTTATATTTCAGGTAACTGCGCAAAGCTTGATGTAAACCAGTTTAAGGCAAAGACTGT
>JBGUUJ010000032.1:0-2051 GCA_045133455.1 Ruminococcus sp. | reverse complement strand
AGCCGTAGCTTTCGCCCATTCTTTTGTAAAAATCTTTTTCATTTAAATTTCCTCGCTTTCCAAATATTCTTTTTGTAGCTTTTTATAAAATGCCTTAACCTCGCCATTGCCGTGAGCGTTTATGTATTTTTCGCCTGCGCTGAGCCTTTCGCCGATTGGCATATCGGGCGACATTATCACAAGGCGGAGATTATTAAGATAATTCTCTTTGTTATGTTCTTTCATCTCAACAAATTCCTTGCTCATTTTTCGAACAGTGTGATACACCATACCAATAAGTGTGATAATTGCCGTGATTGCCCCTGCCACACCGCCCCACAGGATGATTGCATCTATCATTTATGTTACCTCGCTTTCTGCAGGCTTTGTATAATCTAAATTAACAATAGCTTGTTTAACTTTATCTTTTAAAATTAACGGAATTTTATCAATTGTAAGTTTTCCAATCACAACTCTATATGCTAAAAATTCAGCCACTTTATTTACCTCCAAATGTCATTAAAATTAAGTCTTGCATAGCATTTTCGAGATTTGATAATCTTTCGTCTGATGATAATTCAACAGATTGCTCAGATTCTGACTGCTTAATCTTTTCAATCTCATCTTCGTTCACGTCAAAATAATTACCATTTATAAATTTTTTCATTTTCTCACTCCGTAAATTTCAATTGTTGTTCCTGCACCAAAATTCCATTGTGTGGGAGCTTGAGTTGTTAAAATTAATTTTCGGGGGAACACGACCTTGTCACGAACAACCGAGCCATAACCTTCCGATGCGTAAAACATACCATTGGTTTTTTCGGTTGCTTGATAGCCACTTGTCTCTATATAACCTCGAGAAATTTCAAAACCTTTTAATTTTTCGTTAATTTTAATATGCCAATTTTCTCGTCGAGTCGCAGTTTTAGGAGTCTGAATCTTAAAAGTAGACGTAGCACAATCCATAAATTTATTTTCAACATACGCAATATCTTCGTTTTTATAAATTATGTAATATGATTGAGTTGTATTAGTTGATGCACCTTGCATCGTAGCGATAATATATAGTTCTTTGTAAACAACAAAATCCGTATTGTCGTTTCCTAATTCAATCATCGCTACATCTTCTGTAAGAGTAATTGTATTGATTAATTCTGGTTCATCATCACCTTTTTCACCTTTAACACCGACAACAACACCTACATTAGCCGTTGAGCCGTCAGAGTAAGTCAGTACAAGTTCACCGCTTGCGTTGATTTCGGTGCTTGTAATCCCTATTCCGTCTGTTCCGTTCTGACCGTCAATGCCGTTTTTACCGTTGATACCGTCTGTACCTCTTTCGCCTTTTAAACTTTCAAGCCACTCTGTTTCTGTTCCTACAAAGCCATTTTCAACCGCAATTTCAAACGCTGACTTGCCTTGTGCGGTTTCGATACCCTCGGCAATGATTTTATCCACTTCTGCAATTTTACTTTCAAGCAGAGTAAATTCGTCCTTGCTTTCGATTTCAGCCGTTTCAGGACTGGGAAAAACCTCAAAATCCACTCCGAAAAATTTAAGTGTACCAGTCGCAAAATAAACCTCAATGTGACCTTTTAAATACCCTCTCGCCGTAGTCATTTGCAGACTTAGCGGCAAGAGGATTTTATTGTCCTTGATTTCGCAAGCATTTCCGATAATTTTACCGTCCGATTTTGTGCCTACATAAGCCGCACCTGTGCAGTCGGATAAATCAATCGGAATATTGCCGTTTAAAGGTTTGAATCTAAAGACCTTAACCCCGTGCTCGTAGCCTGTTACCTTTTCGCACTTGTAATTGTCTTTAGTACAGTCGATTTTCCTGTCTATGTAAACTACAGACATATTAAATCACCTCGCATATAAAATGCTTTCTTTCGTTTTTATCTATCCTTTTATTTTATGTGTTTATATATCCACCAAATGTCAATGCTTTTTCGACATATGGTAAATAAAACTTTTTGTATGCTTCTAAAGTAGGGTGCAGTTTATCAGCTAAAAAATAATCGCTTGCAACGGTATCGTTCCAGTTGCCTAAATTTGTCACGTTGCCA
>JBGUUJ010000031.1:0-7492 GCA_045133455.1 Ruminococcus sp. | reverse complement strand
TTTTTCTGCATAAGCCTCAGCTTCAGCTGAAGGATTATCATCTTCGCCAAGTTCCTCTTCAATCACCTTTTTCTGTTCTCTAAGGAAATATTCCCTCTGACTTTCATCAATTCTCTGTCTTGCTCTTTGCGATATTTCAGCTTCAATCCTCAGAACAAAATTTTCATTTACAAGTACATCAAGAACTTCTTCAAGTCGCTCTGTTTCCGATTGCACTTCAAGTATAGATTGCTTTATATGATAATCGAGTATCAGATTTGATGTTATGAAGTCAGCAAGTTCTCCGGGGTATTTGCATAGAGCAACTTTGAAAATTATATCAGGAGGCATTTTAGGCGATACCTCCATATATTTTTCAAATTCCTTTTTAACAGTTCTCATCAAAGCCGAATCTCTTGAAGTTATATGTAATTTTTCATCTGGAATCGGTCGAACTTCAGCAGTAAGGCATTTTTCATCAAATACAGGTGAAACTATTTTAGCTCTGCATTGACCTTCAATAACTATTCTTGTCGTATTTTCAGGTTGTTTTAACACCTGCACAACTTTGGCAATTACACCTGTAGTATATAAATCTACAATAGAAGGCTCATTTTCAACTGCATCTTTCTGAGTTACAAGAAAAATAAGCTGGTCATTCTTCATAGCCTTATTTATAGCCGCAATACTCTTCTGTCTTCCTACATCAAAATGTATCAATGATTTTGGAAATACAACCAATCCTCTTAACGGCAAAACAGGAACAGTTAATATATCTTGTGTATCAAAATCCATATTTTTATCCTTTCAGAGTCATATGCTCATGAAAAATTAAAAGCTGTATTGTAGAATGCAATACAGCTATAATTTACATATTAAGACGCTGTGTTACGTTTCTGACGCTTCGTTGCATCTTTTTTTGTTAAATTACTTGCAGGTAAGGATTTTTTATCCTTTTTGTGTGTAATCTGAGGCTGAGCTCCATCTGTAATTACATCTTTTGTAATAATAATTTTCTCAATTGAATCATCAGACGGGGTTTCAAACATAAGGTCCGTAAGAACTCCCTCCATAATGCCTCTAAGTCCACGTGCTCCCGTGCGCTGTTCCTGTGCTTTCTGAGCTATAGCTCTGAGTGCTTCTTCTTCAAAATAAAGTTCAACATCATCAAGTTCAAAAAGCTTTTTATACTGCTGAACAATTGAATTCTTCGGAACAGTAAGAATTTTTACAAGAGCTTCCGTATCAAGACCGCTGAGAGCTGTAATAACAGGAAGTCTTCCGATAAGTTCAGGAATGATACCGAATTTTACTAAGTCATGAGCAGTAACTTCTTTCATCCAATCAGTTTCATCAAGTTCAACCTTTGACTGAACAAGAGATTCAAAGCCGATTACAGAAGAGCCCTTACGCTTTTCAACAATCTTTTCAAGACCGTCAAAAGCACCGCCACAGATAAACAGAATATTTTTTGTATTAATCTGTAAAAATTCCTGTTGCGGATGTTTTCTTCCACCCTGAGGAGGAACGTTTGAAACGGTTCCTTCGACAATTTTTAGAAGTGCCTGCTGAACACCTTCACCGCTTACGTCACGGGTGATTGAAGGATTTTCAGACTTTCTTGCAATCTTGTCAATCTCATCAATGTAGATAATTCCGTGTTCAGCTTTTTCGATATCATAATCGGCAGCCTGAATAAGTTTGAGAAGAATATTTTCAACATCCTCTCCTACATATCCTGCTTCCGTAAGTGTTGTAGCATCTGCAATTGCAAACGGAACATCAAGAGCTTTGGCAAGAGTCTGCGCAAGCAATGTTTTACCCACACCTGTAGGTCCAAGTAACAGAACATTGCTCTTTGCAAAATCTATGCTGTCATCGTTAGAAAACGCTCTCTTATAGTGATTATATACAGCTACACTCAATGTAACTTTAGCTTCATCCTGACCGATTACATACTCATCAAGAATAGCTTTGATTTCTTTAGGCTTTAAAAGCTCTGCGATTGAAGCAGTTGACTCTTCCGGAGCAACAGGCTTTTTCCTGTTTTCGCTTTCTCTCTCAATTTCATCAGACTGCTCAAGAATATTCATACAAAGTTCAACACACTGGTCACAGATATAGGCACCTGTGCCTGCAATAAGTCTGCCGACCATATCTTGCGGTTTACCGCAGAAAGAACAGTAAATATCCTTATCGTTGTTTTTATTAGCCATCAGCCAATCCTCACCTTATCTTCTTTCAATTACCTTGTCAATAAGACCATATTCAAGAGCCTGCTGTGCAGTCATAAAGTTATCACGATTAGTATCTCTTGCAATTACATCAATAGGCTGACCTGTGTTATCGGCAAGAATCTGATTAAGACGCTGTTTCATATCAAGAATATGTCTTGTATGAATTTCCATATCAGTTGCCTGACCCTGTGCCCCGCCTGAAGGCTGATGGATCATAATATCACTGTTAGGAAGAGCAAGTCTCTTACCCTTTGTACCTGCTGCAAGAAGGAATGCGCCCATACTTGCTGCCATACCCATACAAATTGTAGACACATCGCACTTGATGTAATTCATTGTATCAAAAATTGCGAAACCGTCTGTTACACTTCCGCCAGGACTGTTGATATAAAGACTGATGTCTTTAGTAGGATCCTGACTTTCAAGATAAAGTAACTGTGCAACAACAACGCTTGCGCTGGCACTGTTTACTTCTTCGTTTAACATAATTATTCTGTCATTTAAAAGACGAGAATAAATATCGTAGGAACGCTCGCCTCTGTTGGTCTGCTCTACTACATATGGTACCAATGCCATTTAATCATAACCTTTCTTAAATTAATGATTGACAGTTTTTTCAAATATATTCAGATTATTTGATAACTGCACTGTCTTTAACAAGCTTAAGTGCTTTTTCTACCTTAACGTCCTCTGTGAGTGACTCAGCAGGAACTGCAGCCTTAACCTGTTCAACTTCCATCTTATAAGCTTCAGCCATCTTGTTGTATTCTTCGTCAAGATCTGCTTCAGTTACTTCAACGTTTTCTTTTCTTGCAACTGTTTCAAGAGCAAGTCTAAGCTTAACTCTCTTTTCAGCCTCATCCTTGTACATACCCTTGAGACCATTTACATCCATACCCATATACTGAATATATGTATTCATATCCATACCCTGTGCACGGAGACGCATCTCAAATTCTCTAACCATTTCAGTTGCCTGATTGTCATACATTGCCTCAGGAATTTCACCTTCAAGAAGTTCCATAAGCTTGTTTGCAATCTGATCATCAACATCTTTTTCAGCTTCTTCAACAAGACGCTTAGCAACATTTTCTTTAAGTTCTTCCTTATACTCAGCAAGAGTTTCTTTCTCAGAAACATCCTTTACAAAATCATCGTCAACTTCAGGAAGTTCCTTAGCCTTGATTTCGTGAAGCTTAATCTTGAACTCAGCAGCCTTACCTTTGAGTTCTTCAGCCTGGTATTCTTCAGGGAATGTTACATTAATGCTGAACTCTTCGTCAGTATTATGTCCGATAATCTGCTCCTCAAAACCTGGAATAAAGTTACCTGAACCAAGCTTTAAGTTATAATTTTCAGCCTTACCGCCTTCAAAAGCGACACCGTCAACAAAGCCTTCAAAGTCGATAACAGCAACGTCACCGTCCTGAGCAGCTCTGTCTTCAACGGTAACCATTCTTGAGTTACGCTCTCTTACCTTTTCTATTTCTTCATCAACGAGTTCGTCAGTAACCTCTGTTGATTTCTTTGTAACTTCAATACCGAGATAATTGTTAATTTCCATAGTCGGCTCAACAACGATTTCAGCCTTGAATGTAAATCCATCCTTGCCAACTTCTACTGCTTCAAGTGTTTCAACCTTAACAATCTTTACATCAGCTTCTTTTGCAGCTTCATAAAGTGCGTCAGGATAGCAATCCTGCATAGCATCCTCATAAAATACTTCTGAGCCATACATTTTCTCTACAACTCTTCTTGGTGCCTTACCTTTTCTGAAACCCTGAATCTGAATATTTTTAACCTGCTTCTTATATACAGCATTTACTGCTTTTTCAAAAGTTTCACCGTCAACATTTACAACTAATTCATATGAATTAGCCTGTTCTTTCTTTGTACATTCTTTTAATGCCATTTTAAATTTCCTCCAATTTATAAGTTAAAATTAAAATATCATCTTATTATATCATACTAATTTGCATTTGCCAATAGTAAAAATCAAGATTTTATCTTACAAGAACAGGTGCAAATGACACCTTATCGCAAGAAATCAATCTGAAATCTACGCCTTTATACTCACCCTCAAAAGCATTTCTGATATTCCTATGTCCGTGAATATGACCATAATAACATTTTTTTATGTTATATTCAACAAGAACATCCATTATCTCACTACATTCCATCCCTGCATAGACAGGCGGATAATGCAAAAATACTACAGGTTCTTTCCCTGTTTTTATCGCAGAGTCAATTGACGTCCTGAGCCTGCCAACCTCACGATTAAGAACTTTAATATCTTCGGGAGAATCGTTTTCAAGAAACCAACCTCTTGTTCCGCAAACAGCATATTCATCGCAAATATATGAATTGTTAAATAATATTGAAATTGTATTAAATGAATTGGCTTCCAGATATTTGTCAATTTTACTCTTTGTTCCCCACCAATAATCGTGATTGCCTTTAAGAAAAATCTTTTCTCCGGGTAAAGCATCAATAAACTTGAAGTCTGTAAAAGTCTCCTCCAACTTCATTGCCCAGGAAATATCTCCTGCAATAACTATCGTATCATTATCAGTTATTATACTTTTCCAGTTGTTTTCAAGCCTTGTTACATAATCGTTCCACCCTGAAAAAATATCCATAGGCTTATCTTCGCCGAGCGAAAGATGCAAGTCAGCAATAGCAAACAAAGACATTATTCAATTCCGAGTGCACTTAGCACATAATTCTGCATGTTATCAACCTCTGTTACATCAGAGAAACGTGCAGTTTTGTTCTTGAGTCCTGCAAGAGGAGCAGGTACAGACATTCCTGTAATTTTATTGAGTTTATCAACCATATCAAACTCTGTTTCAGGTAGTTTTGTATCAGGAGCAACAGCTTCAAGTACAGCCTTTGAGAATTTATATGGGCTTGCAGTTGATGCAATAACGGTAGGTGTTTCATCACCTGTCTCGTTTACATACTGCTCATAAACATTAACTGCTACTGCTGTATGTGTATCGCAAAGATATTTATCCTGCTCAAAAAGCTTATTGATCGTAGCCTTGGTCTGAACATCATCACAGTAACCGCCGTAGAATTTATCGTTGATAACAGCCTTTACTTCGTCAGAGACTTCGTATTTACCTTCAGTTTTAAGAGCTGTCATCCACTCTTTTGTTGTTGTATCGCTGTTGCCTGAAAGTTTGTAGAGAAGTCTTTCGAGGTTGCTTGACACAAGAATATCCATTGAAGGTGAAATAGTTGTAAAGAACTGTCTGTTCTTATCATAAACACCTGTCTTTATAAAATCAGAAAGAACGTTGTTTGAATTTGAAGCACAGATAAATTTGTTAATCGGAAGTCCCATAAGACTTGCATAATACGAAGCAAGGATGTTACCAAAGTTACCGGTAGGTACAACAACATTGATTTTATCCCCGAGTTCAATCTTGCCTGCATTTACCATATCACAGTAAGCTGAAACATAGTAAACAATCTGAGGAAGAAGTCTGCCCCAGTTAATTGAGTTAGCTGATGAGAAAAGCATATTATTCTCAGCAAGCTTTGAAGCAACCTCAGTAGTTGTGAAAATCTTCTTAACACCTGTCTGTGCATCATCAAAATTACCCTTGATAGCACAGATATTTACGTTATTACCTTCCTGAGTGTTCATCTGATGCTTCTGCATAGGACTTACACCGTCAACAGGATAGAATACTAAAATTTTTGTATGGTCAACATCTTTGAAACCTTCAAGAGCCGCTTTACCTGTATCACCTGATGTTGCAACGAGAATTACCGCATCTTTGCCGTCATATGTCTTTTTAAGTGACTTTGTAAGGAGATGAGGTAAAATCTGGAGTGCCATATCTTTGAATGCACAAGTAGGACCATGCCAGAGTTCAAGAATATTAAGAGTTTTTCCGTCAACATTACAAAAAGCAAGAGGAGCCGGATTTTCACCATCAAACTTCTCAGCTGTGTAAGCTTTTTCTACGCAGTCGTTAATTTCTTCCTCTGTGAAATCAGTGAGAAAATCTGAAAATACTTTCTTTGCTCTGCCTTTGTAATCGGTTTTAAGAAGAGCTTTTAAAGTACTTTGATCGTACTTAGGAAATTCCTGAGGAACAAACAAACCTCCGTCTTTGGAAATTCCCTGTGCAATAGCCTGTGCTGAAGAAACTACCTCAGCAGCATTCTGTGTGCTGTTGTATAACATTGAAATCTTCCTTTCAAATGACTTTAAACATCAAATATTTTACTACATAATTCGCTCTTTGTCAAAGTTTTCAAAGAATTTAAGCGTATTTTCGTAAAAAATCTTTCTGATAAGGCTTTCTTTGTAATTATGTCTGAGAAACATTTCATAAATTTCATTCATTGATATACTTCCATGTATGTCATTGGGCAATGTGCAACCATCAAAATCACTGCCGATTGCTATTGTATTTTCTCCTCCTAAAGACAGAAATTTTTCTGTATGCTTCAATATATCATATTTAGATGCTTTATCAGGCTCATCTGATAAAAAATCTTTATGAAAATTAAGCCCTACGATTCCACCTTTATTCTTAATTAACTCAAATTGCTCGTTAGTCAGATTACGCTTATGTGAAGTTACAGCTCTCGAGTTTGAGTGTGTTGCTATAAAAGGGCGATTTGCAATTTCTGCTACATCGAAGAACAACTTATCAGATGCATGCGATATATCCACAACTATATTACAACGTTCCATTTCATATAAAACTTTTTTTCCGAATTCCGTAATGCCCATGGGATTTTTTACTTCTGCACCGTCACCGACAGGATTGCTTCCGTTCCACGTCAGAGTCATAATTCTGACACCAAGGTCTGCAAATTTTTTTACATTTTCAACTTTATTATTAAGTGCGAGAGAATTTTCTACAGTCAGACAAACAGAAAAATCATTTTTTGAAAAAATTTCATTTAGATTATCCGACTTATCTGCAAGTTTTATTCCAAGTCGTTTTGACTCCGATTGAAGAACCATTACTGCTTTAAATAAAATCTCTTCAGCCATACTTCCGCTGTATTCATCCGGAAGCCATACCGCATAACACTGCAAACCCTTATTAAAATTAGGTATTACCTCCAATTTCTCGCTGTTAAGAGGGATATCTTCCGTAACGGCTTTGTATAAAGTATCACAATGCAAATCAAAAAAACGCATATCCGTTCTCCTGTTCAAAAGCATTTTTAATATAATTAATACTTATAAGTTTTAAGTTTTCGCTTTTAACATATACTTCACTGACATCAAATCGACAGAATTT
>JBGUUJ010000030.1:0-23945 GCA_045133455.1 Ruminococcus sp. | reverse complement strand
CATTTGTTTTAAATTCTGCCATAAAATCACCATTCCTCTGCTTAATTTTAATGCCGAATTCACTTTAAGTCAATAAACTTTGCTACAATTTATAAAATGCATTAAAAATACAATAATATATATTGTATGCAGTCAGTGACCTATTTTTAAATATTAGACAAATTTATAGTTTTATTGATTGATTTTTAGTGTTTGATATGGTATATTGGAGAAAATAAGTATTTGAATATTTGTACACAATACTTATTTTAAGCCGTAAGTTTAACAATGAAAGAGGGTTGAAGTATGGCAAAAGATATGTTAGACGCTGTTTACAAAGCCGAAGAAGAATGTCGTCAGCGTGAAGCTGAAGCAAAATCAAAGGCTTCTCAGGCAGAACAGCAAGCAAAAAAAGACTGTGCAAAGCTGATAAAAGATGCCGAAGCAAAAGCAAATGCAGACGCACAGGCTCTTTTTGAAAAAGCAAAGCAAAGCGGCGAAGCTGAACTTCAAAAGGCATTGAACGATGCTGAAAAGAAATGCTCGGCAATTTCCGCAACAGCAGAAAAAAATCGCACAAAAGTAATAACAAACGCAGTAAATTACCTGATTGGCTGATTTTATCCAATCAAAAAAGTGTGGTGATAGAAAATTGTCAAAACTAAAAATGAAAACGGTGCAGATTATCGCACTCAGGCAGGACAGAAAGCGACTGCTTGAACATTTGCAGGACAGCGGACTCATTCAGATAAGCCGAAATGAAAAATCTTCAAAAGGCTTTGCAAAGGTTGATTTGACTTCGCAGATGCAGATTTTTGAGCGCAATGTCACTCTCACTGAACAGACTCTCAAGGTGCTTGATGAGATTTCGCCCGAGAAAAAAGGACTACTCTCCTCTTTCAAGGGCAGACGTGAAATTGACCCTGATGAAATCGGGGAAATCGCATCGAACGCAGGCGAAGTCATAAACATCTGCACAAGGATTACCGAGCTTGAAAAAGAATGCGTTGACAATGCAACCGAACAGGTGAGAATTAACACCTCTCTTGCACAGCTTGAAGCGTGGCAAAAGCTCGACATTCCGCTAAACACTTCAGACACAAAATCCACTGCAATATTCATCGGCTCACTTCCTGAGGAATATTCGGAAGAGAGGCTTTCAAAGACGATTGCAGAGCAGAACCCGAAACTTGAGTTTGAATTTGAAATCCAGTCATCGGCAAACAATATGACCTGTGTAGTGATATTTACACCGATAAGTCAGAAAACAATGGCTGAAGACGTGCTAAGAAATATAGGATTTGCTAAGCCGATGAGCCCTACAAGCCGTATTCCTAAGGAAAAGGCTGAAAAACTTAGAGAAAAAAGCCGTAAACTTTCGGAAGAAACCAAAAATGCTAAACAGGAAATTGCAACCTATGCCGACAAGCGAAGTGAAATTCGTGACACTCAGGATTATTTCAGAATCCGTGCCGACAAGTATAATGTAATAAACGAGCTTGACCATTCAAGACACGTTTTCGTAATTTCAGGATATATTCCCGAGGAGGACTGTGCAAAACTTGAAGCACTTTGCAATAGGGTTGCAACCTGTCACATTGAATTCGGCGAAGCCGGAGATGACGCTCCGGTAAAACTCAAAAACAATAAGTTTGCTAAGCCTGCACAGGGAATCGTGAGTATGTACGCAACACCGTCACACGGCGACATTGACCCTTCCCCTATACTTGCATTCTTTTTCTACTTCTTCTTCGGAATGATGTTCTCAGATGCAGGATACGGACTTCTTATGGCTGTAGTAATCGGCATTGTAATCAAGATTTTTAAGCCCGATGAAAAGATGAGAAATAACCTGAAATTGTTTCAATACTGCGGTATCTCAACCCTGATATGGGGACTGATCTTCGGAAGTATCTTCGGTGACGCCCCTGCCGTGCTGTATAACCTTTTTACAGGCTCATCGGTTACAATGGCTGACCTTCTCCCGTGGCCGATACTTGACCCTCAGAAAGATGCACTGACGCTTATGGTAATTTCCATAGCATTTGGTCTTATCCATATTCTTGTAGGTATGGGCTGTAAGTTCTACATCTGCTTAAAGCAAAAAGACTTTGGCGGTGCATTCTTTGATACAGGACTATGGATGCTTCTTCTCACGGGAATTGCCGTTCTTGCAGCAGGAATTTTCACAAGTGAAATTGTCACTTACATTGGTGCAGGAATTGCAATAGCATGTGCAGTCGGTCTTGTACTCACTCAGGGCAGACACAAAAAAGGCTTCGGCAAAGTTATCGGAGGTCTTGCTTCTCTGTACGACATCACAAGCTACATCAGCGACCTGTTGAGTTACACACGTCTGCTTGCACTCGGTCTTACAACGGGTGTTATGGCTCAGGTGTTCAATATGCTGGCTACGATGTTCGGCACAAATATTTTAGGCTTGATATTCCTTATCGTGATTATGATAGCAGGTCACGCAATCAATATCGGTCTTAACGCACTCGGAGCATATGTTCATACAATGCGACTCCAGTACGTTGAAATGTTCAGTAAATTCTACGAGGGCGGCGGACAGGAATTTGAACCGTTCTCGCTGAAAAGTAAATATATCAAAATTCAGGAGGATAAATCATAATGAATGGATTGTTTTTCGCACTTTTAGGTGCATCAATTGCTACTGTATTCGCAGGTATAGGTTCAGCCAAGGGTGTCGGCGGTGCTGCACAGGCTTCGATGGGAGTTTTATCAGAAGATCCGTCAAAGTTCGGTAAAATGCTCGTACTCACACTTCTTCCGGGTACTCAGGGTCTTTACGGCTTTATCGTAGGATTCCTTATTCTTGCTTCCTGCGGTGTTCTCGGCGGTGACATTCCTACTGTAGGTCAGGGTCTTGCTTACTTCGGCGCTTCTCTTGCAATCGGTATCGGCGGTATGATTTCAGGCTTTGCTCAGGGTAAGGCAGCCGTTTCGGGTATCGCTCTCAGCGCAAAGGACGACAGAAACTTCTCAAAAGCTATGGTTTCCGTTACTCTCGTTGAAATCTACGCTCTCCTTTCTTTCATCGTTTCACTTCTCGTTGTAATCGCAGTTCCGGGACTCGATATCTGATAATAATTTGAACAGAAAGGTGGGGTCTGTATGAACGGCGGCGAAAAAATTCTTGACCGCATAAAATCAGACTGCGACTGTAATATCAGGGAAATTGAAGCAAAATCAGCCGAAATCTGCTCACAAATTATTTTGGAAGGCAAGACTCAGGCTGAAAAAATATCCGCTGATATTGCAAAAAATGCTGATGCCAAGGTTATTCAGATTAACGCAATGTCTAAGAGCCGTGCAGAACTTGAAACAAGAAATGCACTTCTCAAAAGACGTCGCAAAGAAATTGATATAACTCTCGGCAAATTACTTGATTACCTTGTAAACCTCGGTGACAAGGAATACTTTGACATAATATACAGGCTTGCCTCAAGACTTAACGGCAAAAAGGGTGAAATTTTCCTCAACGCAAATGATATTTCAAGACTCCCCTCCGATTTTGAGCAAAAACTCAAATTAAACGGACTCGATGCTGTTGTGAGCAAAGCTCCTGCGGACATTTCAGGGGGATTTATCCTGAAATGCGGTGACATTGAGGAAAATATGGACTTTGAAGCCCTTATTTCCGCAAAGCAGGACGGTATCGAAGATCTGATAAACCGTGAGCTGTTTTCTGAGTAAGGAGGCGTTTGATGTCATTATCGTATGAATTTTCAATCGGCTCAGTGCGTGCAAAGGAAAATTCTTTGTTCACAAACTCCGATATCGAACAGCTTTTAGCCTGTAAAGATACTTCCTCACTCTGCTCAATGCTCAATACAAAAGGCTATGGTGACGGAAAAACTATTGATGAAATCATTGAAAATCACACTGTTTCAATGTGGGATTATCTCAAAAGTATTGCACCTGACTTTGACATCTTCGCACCGTTCTTCTATCAGAATGATGCGCACAACCTAAAAGTCGTACTCAAAGGCACAATGGCTGACAGAGAGTATTCGCATCTTCTGATGAACCCCTGCACAATTGAAGCTGAAATTCTCAAAGAAGCAGTTGAAAACAGGAAATTTTCACTTCTTCCCGAATGGCTCTCAGAGTCTGCCGACAAAGCCTACGACACTCTTGCTCACACGGGTGACGCAAGGCTGAGTGACGCAATTATCGACAAAGCTGTTATGAAAAAAATGATTTCATCGGCAGAGAAATTCAAATCGAATTTTCTCAGAAACTATTTCAACACACTTGTTTTTTATAACAACATCAAAATTGCTCTTCGCAGTTCACGCACAGGCACAAGCAAAGATTATCTGCTCAAGGCACTCTGCGATGTTGCGGATTTCAGAAAAGAGTCCGTAATATCAGCTTCGCTGAAAGGAATTGACGCTCTCAAAGACGAGCTTTCAAAATACAGCGAATACGACTGCAAAACTGCAATTGAAGAATACAAAAACTCTCCGTCTGCATTTGAAAGGTTTGTTGACAACAAGCTCATCAGAATGGCTAAGGAAAGCTGTAAGCGTACAAGTGAAGGCGCCGAACCGCTTCTGGGATATTACCTCGGCTGTGAAGCTGAAAAGAAGGTTATACACATCATAGCAAGCGGTATTAAAACAGGCACGGACACTGACACAATCAGGGAAAGGCTGCGTGAAATCTATGGCTAAGAACATTGCCGTCATAGGAGATTCGGAAAGCATCAAGGGCTTCTGCGCAATAGGTCTTGATATTTATCCCTGTGACGATATTCAGGACGCTTCCCGACTTCTGCGCAGAATTGCAGACAGCGACAACTACGCAATTATTTTTCTGACCGAAGAAATTTTCAATTCAGTGGAAAAAGAACGCAGTCGCTATGAAGAAAAGCTGACACCTGCAATTGTTCCTATTCCGGGCGTTAAAGGGAATTCGGGAACAGGAATTAAACGTCTGTCATCGTTTGTTGAACAGGCAGTCGGCTCTGATATAATCTTCAACGATTGAGGTGTATAATTTGAAATCAGGAATAATAACAAAAGTCGCAGGACCTCTTGTAATTGCTGAGGGAATGCGTGATGCCAATATGTTTGACGTTGTGCGTGTAAGCAGTCAGCGTCTTATCGGCGAAATAATAGAAATGCACGGTGACAAGGCTTCAATTCAGGTTTATGAGGAAACCTCAGGTTTAGGACCGGGTGAAACGGTTGAATCAACAGGTGCTCCACTTTCAGTTGAGTTAGGACCCGGACTTATCGGTTCAATCTACGACGGTATTCAGCGACCTCTCAACGAAATTATGAAGGTTGCAGGCACAAACCTCAAAAGAGGTGTCGATGTGCCTTCACTTAATCACAATAAAAAGTGGCATTTCACTCCGTCAGTCAAAGTCGGAGATGTTGTAAAATCAGGCGACACTCTCGGCACAGTTCAGGAAACTAAAGCCGTACTTCACAAAATCCTTGTTCCTAACAAGACAAACGGTACTGTAGAGAAAATCTCCGAGGGCGACCTCACTATTGATGAAATCGTTGCCGTTATTAAAACCGACAAGGGTAGTGCTGACGTTAAAATGTTCACAACATGGCCTGTCCGTGTGGGCAGACCTTACAAGAGAAAGCTCTCTCCCGATATTCTTCTTACAACAGGTCAGCGACCTATCGACACACTTTTCCCTCTTGCAAAGGGCGGTGTTGCGGCTGTACCCGGACCTTTCGGTTCAGGCAAGACAGTTGTTCAGCATCAGCTTGCAAAGTGGGCAGCAGCCGATATTATTGTTTATATCGGTTGCGGTGAGCGTGGCAATGAAATGACCGACGTTCTCAACGAATTTCCTGAACTTAAAGACCCTCGAACAGGTAATTCACTTATGGAACGTACTGTTCTTATTGCCAACACCTCCGATATGCCTGTTGCGGCTCGAGAAGCTTCGATCTATACAGGTATCACAATCGCAGAATATTTCCGTGATATGGGTTACACGGTTGCTCTTATGGCTGACTCAACCTCACGTTGGGCAGAGGCTTTGCGTGAAATGTCAGGTCGTCTTGAGGAAATGCCGGGCGAAGAGGGTTATCCTGCTTATCTGGGAAGCCGTCTTGCTCAGTTCTACGAGCGTGCAGGACGTGTTATTGTAAACGGAACTGATGACACCGAAGGCGCACTCTCGGTTATCGGCGCAGTATCGCCTCCCGGCGGTGACATCTCAGAACCTGTATCTCAGGCTACACTGCGAATTGTTAAGGTATTCTGGGGACTCGATGCAAACCTTGCATACAAACGTCACTTTCCTGCAATCAACTGGCTGACAAGCTATTCTCTGTACACCGACCAGCTCAAGGACTGGTTTGCAGAAAATGCGTCTCCTGACTTTATGGAGCTGAGAAGCAGACTTATGTCACTTCTTCAGGACGAATCAGAGTTACAGGAAATCGTAAATCTTGTAGGTATGGACGCACTTTCCGCACCTGACAGACTAAAACTTGAATCCTCCCGTTCAATCCGTGAGGACTATTTGCATCAGAATGCCTTTGACCCGACAGACACTTACACCTCGCTGAAAAAGCAGGTGCTTATGATGCGTGCTATTTTAAGCTATTATGACAAGGCACTTGAGGCTTTGGGCAAGGGCGCAAACATCGAAATGCTTGTAAATATCCCTGTTCGTGAACGCATCGGTCGTTTTAAATACGAACCTGAGGACAAGATAAATGCCGAATATGAGCAGATAGAAGCTCAGCTCGACAGCGAAATTAATGACGTTCTTAAAAGGAGTGATGACTGATGCCTAAGGAATACCGTACCATAAGAGAGGTTGCAGGCCCTCTTATGATGATAAGCGACGTTGAGGACGTAAAGTACGACGAACTCGGTGAAATTGAACTTCCCAACGGTGAAACACGTCGTTGCAAAGTTCTTGAGGTAAACGGCAACAACGCTCTTGTACAGCTTTTTGAATCTGCCGCAGGTATCAATCTTGCAGAATCCAAGGTTAGATTTTTAGGTCGTTCAATGGAACTCCCCGTATCCCCCGATATGCTTTCACGAGTATTTGACGGTCTCGGAAACCCTATCGACGATGGTCCTGCACTCATTCCCGAAAAACGTCTTGATATCAACGGAACACCGATGAACCCTGCGGCTCGCAACTACCCCCAGGAGTTTATTCAGACAGGTATTTCTGCAATTGACGGACTCAACACACTTGTAAGAGGTCAGAAACTCCCTATCTTCTCGGCTTCAGGTCTGCCCCACGCACAGCTTGCGGCACAGATTGCACGTCAGGCTACAGTCAGAGGCAAAAACGAGCAGTTTGCCGTTGTATTTGCCGCAATGGGTATCACCTTTGAGGAATCAGAATACTTTGTTCAGTCATTCAGGGAAACAGGTGCTATTGACAGAACCGTAATGTTTGTAAACCTTGCAAACGACCCTGCAATTGAGCGTATTGCAACTCCGAGAATGGCTCTTACAGCCGCTGAATATCTTGCATTTGACCTCGGTATGCACGTTCTTGTAATTATGACTGACATCACTAACTATGCCGATGCTCTCCGTGAGGTTTCAGCCGCACGAAAGGAAGTTCCCGGCAGACGTGGCTATCCGGGTTATATGTATACCGACCTTGCAACACTTTACGAACGTGCAGGCAGACTCAGAGGAAAAGACGGTTCAATCACCCTTATTCCGATTCTGACAATGCCTGAGGACGACAAAACTCACCCAATTCCTGACCTTACAGGCTACATTACCGAAGGTCAGATTATCCTCTCCCGTGAACTTTACCGCAAGAGTGTTATGCCTCCGATTGACGTTCTGCCGTCACTTTCACGACTTAAAGATAAAGGTATCGGTCCTGACCGTACAAGAAAGGATCATGCCGCAACGATGAACCAGCTTTTTGCTGCCTACGCCCGTGGTAAGGACGCAAGAGAACTTATGGTTATCCTCGGTGAAGCGGCTCTTACCGATATGGATAAGAAATACGCTGAATTTGCCGAAGCCTTCGAGAAAAAATACGTTTCTCAGGGTTATGACACCAACCGTTCGATTGAAGAAACCCTCGATATCGGCTGGAGACTTCTTGAAATTCTTCCGAGAAGTGAACTGAAACGTATCAAGGACGATATGCTTGATGAATTTTATAATTCACAAACTTAGATTTTTTAGTTTGCGGACTTAAATTCGGCGAAATAAAATATGTCGCAGTTATGCGAACTGAAGTTTGATTTTTCAGATAACTTCACATTTCCCTATCAAACCTTTGATTAGAGGTAAAAGCTATGGCTATAATGAATGTAAATCCGACACGAATGCAATTGCAGAAGCTGAAAAAGCAACTTACAACTGCCGTGCGTGGACACAAAATGCTTAAGGACAAGCGAGATGAGCTCATGCGACAGTTCCTTGACCTTATAAAAGAGACAAGAGAGCTTCGTGAAAAGGTTGAGAGAGAGCTTGAAGAATGTAACGCACACTTTGTGAATGCAAGTGCGGTAATGTCGAAGCAGGCGCTTGACGCATCACTGATGTCACCGAAACAGCAGGTCAGCATTGAGGTTGGCTCAAAGAACGTTATGAGTGTTGAAACACCTGTGTTCACCTCCTCAACACGAACCAATGATGAGGGTGACATCTTCCCCTACGGCTTTGCGTTTACGTCCTTCGAGCTTGACGATGCTGTAATGTCACTTGGCGATATTCTGCCCGATATGATAAGACTTGCCCAGATTGAAAAGAGCTGTGAAATGATGTCGGCAGAAATCGAAAAGACACGCAGACGTGTAAATTCGCTTGAACACGTTATGATTCCACGCTATCGTGACACAATAAAATATATATCAATGAAACTTGAGGAAAACGACCGAAGCAGTCGAACACGACTGATGAAGGTCAAGGATATGTTGCTGGACAAGGCACATAATTACTCTGCGGGGTGACCCTAACAGTTCGAGCAGAAAGGTTTGTTTATCATAACACTTTTTGCCCGACCACTGCAAACAAATTTCAATAAAGTATTATAGGCAGGTACGCAATCACAGCGCACCTGCCTATTCATTTTAATTATATCGGAAAACAGTCAAGACTGCCCAATTTGTAAACGAAATCACCCTGTGAATACAAACTCACCGTCTTTATAGTCGCAGACTATGGCTGAGTTTTCCTTTACACTACCATCGAGCATTTTTTCGGAAAGTGTGTCCTCAATTCGGCTCTGGATAGCTCTTCTCAGCGGTCGTGCGCCATAGCTTTCATCAAAGCCTTTGTCTGCAATTGCTGTCACCGCTTCATCTGTGAAGGTGATTGAGATGTTCAGCTTTGTAAGACGTTTTGCAAGAGTATCAAGCATTTTTGTTGCAATCTGCTTGATTTCATTCTGCGAGAGTTTATTGAACACGATTATATCATCAACTCGGTTGAGAAATTCAGGTCTGAACACATTCTTTAGTTCACCAAGCACAAGTTCCTTTGTGTTTTCCTGTACCTTTTCCTTCTCGGTTGTAAATCCGAGTGAATTCTGCTTTTCGGTGATAAGACGTGCACCGACGTTTGATGTCATTATGATTACGGTGTTCTTGAAATCCACCGTTCTGCCCTGCGAGTCTGTAAGACGTCCGTCCTCGAGAATCTGCAACAGCATATTGAACACATCGGGATGTGCCTTCTCAATTTCGTCAAAGAGAACTACTGAATACGGCTTTCTTCTCACCTTTTCGGTGAGCTGTCCGCCTTCTTCAAAACCAACATAACCGGGAGGTGAGCCGATAAGCTTTGATACGGTGTGCTTTTCCATATACTCACTCATATCGAGTCTGAGCATTGCGTTTTCGTCACCAAACATCGCCTGTGCGAGAGCCTTGCACAGTTCTGTTTTACCGACACCTGTAGGTCCTAAGAAGATGAACGAGCCTACGGGGCGTTTAGGGTCTTTAAGTCCCACTCTGCCTCGTCTGATTGCCTTAGCAATCGCTGAAACTGCTTCGTCCTGTCCGATTACTCTTTCGTGAAGCACTTTTTCCATATTGAGCAGTCGCTCACTTTCTTCTTTTGTAAGCTGAACTACAGGAATTCCTGTCCAATCAGACACGATTTTTGCTATATCCTCGGCGGTTACTTCTCCGCTTGCATCCTTCTGCTTTTCCTGCCATTCCTTTTTCGCCTTATCAAGCTGTGCCTGAACCTCTTTCTGCTCATCTCTGAGTTTTGCGGCACGTTCAAAATCCTGTTCATTTACGGCACTCGCCTTTTCTTTTTCATAATCGGCAATTTTATCCTCGAGAGATTTAACATCAGGCGGTGATGTGAGAGATGCAAGTCTGACCTTTGATGCGCCCTCATCTATAAGGTCGATTGCCTTGTCAGGCAAGTATCTGTCAGCAATATATCTTGACGAAAGCGTTACAGCCGCATTGATAGCCTCATCTGTAATTTTCACTTTGTGATGCGCCTCGTAGCTGTCACGAAGTCCCTTGAGGATTTCAACTGCCTGCTCCTGTGTAGGTTCGCCCACTTTTACAGGCTGGAAACGTCTTTCGAGTGCTGCATCTTTTTCAATGTACTTTCTGTACTCGTTAAGCGTTGTTGCTCCGATTACCTGAAAATCGCCTCTTGCAAGCGAAGGTTTGAGGATATTCGCGGCATCTGCACTACCTTCAGCCGCACCTGCACCTACAATTGTGTGAAGTTCATCAATGAATAGAATCGTATCTTTTGACTTCTTGACTTCGTCAATTGCAGATTTGATTCTCTCCTCAAAGTCACCTCTGTACTTTGCACCTGCAATCATTCCCGTAAGGTCAAGACTTACAACCTTTTTATCCTTGAGAATTTCAGGTACGTTTCCGTTTGCGATTTCGAGCGCAAGTCCCTCTGCTACGGCCGTTTTACCAACACCCGGTTCACCGATTAAAACAGGGTTGTTTTTTGTACGACGTGAAAGAATCTGAATTACTCGCTCAATTTCCTTTTCACGTCCGATTACAGGGTCGATTTCACCCGATTTTGCGGCTCTGGTCAAATCCCTGCCGAATTTTTCAAGTGCTGAGCCATTTTGTTTATCGTGATTTTCCGAAAATCCGCTTTCACTGTCGCTGTATGAGTTTTCAGCCTTGCCGTTCTGCATACAGCCTGTCACAGCCCTGAATATCGCATCTTCGGTCACTCCCATTTCACGCAGGAATGCAGTTGCATAACTGTCGCTTTCCGAAACGATTGCAAGGAGAATATGCTCCGTTCCTACATAACTGTTACCCATTCTTGATGACGCAAGCATTGCCGCCTTGAGAACTCTCTTTGTGCGAGGGGTGAAATCATTCGGAGTGAGCTGAATATTTGTCTGATTTTCCCTGCCGATTTTCGTTACTATTTCATTTTCAGATACAGAGCACTGCTCAAGTGCCACTGCCGCAACTCCCGTGCCCTCTCTAATGAGTCCGAGGAGAAGATGTTCTGTTCCTACATAGCTTTGTCCGAGCTCCTGTGCACCCTCAAGTGCAAGATTAAGAGCCTTGTTTGCTTTTTGAGTAAAGCCTCTGAATTCATACATAAATATCCCACCTCTTCTGAATTCGGACGGATAATCCGCCTTATGAGTTTTATATTTTTATTATAGAGTTGTTCTTAAAAGTTTCGCTCTTTCGATATCCCTGTCATGTGATGATAAATTCTTGTTAATATTTACAGACAATGTTGCAGGTTCTACTGCAAGCATAAGTTTGTCGATGGTTTCAGTTGTCACGTCGCTAATCTGTCCTGACACGATGCCTAAACGGACGTTTGACAATAGTTTAAGTGCCTCATCGTGTGATATCACGAGTGCCGACCTGAGAATTCCAAGACTTCTGCTGATTGTGTCCTGAATTTCTATACTTGCACAGAGTCTTTCTCTCGCCTGATTTTCTTGCGCAACAAGCTGTAAAGTTATATTCTTGAGATTTTCAATTGCAGCTTTCTCGGATATGCCGAGTGTTACCTGATTTGAAAGCTGATAAAGTGCTCCGTAAGGCTCAGTGCCTTCTCCGTGTGCTCCTCTGATTGTAAGTCCGAGTTTTGAGAGATTTCCGGCAATTCTGCCGATCGCCTTGCTTTTTTCAAGTGCAGGAAGATGAAGCATTACTGACGCTCTCATTCCTGTTCCGAGGTTTGTCGGACACTGGGTGAGGTAACCGAGCTTTTCGTCAAACGCAAACTCAAGATTTTCATCTAAAAGTGTGTCAAGTTTATCGGCTGTGTCGTATGCATCTTCAAGTGAAAGTCCGTCAGTGATTACCTGAAGTCTGATATGATCCTCCTCGTTAATCATAATACTGAGACTCTCGTCCTTACTGAGAAGTAATGCACCACCTTCGGAATCATTGACAAATTCAGGGCTTACAAGTCGCCTTTCAACGAGTGATACACTCTGTCGCTGTGTGAGCTCGTTCATTTTTATAAAGGAAAAATCCGAGGCAATTGAACTGTTACTGTTTGTGATTGCATTCTTAACCTTTTCAACTACTTTTTCTCTGCCCTGTAAATTAAGCTTACAGGGAAACGGAAAGTTTTTAAGATTTCGGGCAAGTCTTACTCTGGTTGAAATTACTACTTTGCTGTCCATTATTATGCCTCCATTTCCTTGATTTTATCTCTCAGCTCTGCCGCAAGTTCAAAATTCTGTTCCTTGATTGCATTTTCAAGCTGTACTTTGAGTTTCCTGATTTTTTCTTCTTTTGTCTCAACCTTAGTTTTTGTCTGCTTTGACTTTTCTGCAACCGAGCTGTTCTTTCCACAGTGAGTTGTGTTGCCGTGAATTCTTCTGATTGACGGATAAAGTTCATCAGCAAAAATTTCGTAGCACTTTGCACAGCCTACATGACCGGACTTTGCAATGTCCGAATATGTGCTTCCGCAGAACTCACACCTTGTAGCCTGTGTCCTTGCAGGAAGTACATTTCCGAAAAAGCTACCGAGGAAATTTGAGAACTCGTTTTCCATATCGCCGAATACGTTTGTATATCCCATTTTGCGGGCACATTCACTGCAAAGGTCATATTCTCTGAGTTCACCGTTGATTATCGTTTTTACATGCGTTGTGGCATTATTTGATCCGCATTTCTGACATTTCATAATATTACCTCCAATTACTCAAGTGTGAGAAGCATATTTTTAAATAAATCTGCTCTAATCATATCACGTTTATCCTGTTCTATTCTTGACAAAGTTCTGTCTGACAATGCAGCTGCAATGATTTTTGCAGATTGAATTTCCATCATCTGTCTTTGAAGCATATTGTTGAGCATCGCTTCTGCAGTAGCCTTGTCGAGTGATTTGCCGACTGAGTTTATTATATGCATAATGGCTGTTCCTCTATCCATTTTCACACGGCTGATTCTGATGTATCCTCCGCCCCCACGTCGGCTTTCGACTATATATCCCTGTTCGGGAGTGAATCGTGATGTGATTACATAATTTATCTGGCTCGGCACACACCCGAGATTTCCCGCAAGCTCATTACGCTGAATTTCTGCGCTTCCGTTCTGTTCATCGAGCATTTCAAGTATATATTTTGCTACTAAATCGCTCATTCTCATTTTTATCGCCTCTTTTGTTTATAAGTTTCAGGATTTAGTTTGTCCTTTCCTGACCTTTGATTTTATTATATTTTTAAAGTCAGATAAAGTCAAAGTCAATAAAAGTCAAATTATCATATCTAATCTTTTATTTTCTTTGATTTTCTGCCGAATACTCTCGTATTCTCATTTTTAAAATATTTTCGACTTTTTCTGACTTTTGTTCAAATAATAAAGCCTTCCGAATCGAAAGGCTTTATTTAAAATTATTTTGTTATAGTTGTAAGGTAGTCGCAGATTTCTTTTTCAGTAGTCATCGACATCACTTTTTCTGCTACCTCGTCAGCTTGACTCTTTGTCCACTGAGAAATTATCTTTCTCACCTTCAGAACCGAGGGTGCAGAAACACTGAATTCAGAGAGTCCGAATGACATAAGAAGAGGAATCATCATACTGTTTGCCGCTGCTTCTCCGCACATTCCGACAGGAATTTTATTTTTCACGCCACATTCAATAACGTATTTTATTAATCTGAGAACGCTCGGGTGAAAAGGCGAATACAGATACGAAACCTCGCTGTTTCCTCTGTCACACGACATAATATATCCCGTCAGGTCGTTAGTACCTATACTGAAAAAGTCGGCTTCTCTTGCAATTAAATCTGCAATTACCGCCGATGATGCCGTTTCAATCATCACACCGATTTTTATATTTTCATCAAACTCAATCTGCTTTTCTCTGAGTTCGTCTTTAATCTTTTCAACAGTTCTTCTGCCCTCTCCGAGTTCTTCAACGGTTGTCACAAGCGGAAACATTATTCTTATTTCTCCGAATGCACTTGCCCTGAGTATCGCTCTAAGCTGAGAAGTAAAAATATCCTTGTTTTTCAGGCAAAATCTGATTGCTCTAAAACCCATAAACGGATTTTCTTCCTTTTCCATTCCGAGACTCGGAATTGCCTTATCTCCGCCTATATCGAGAGTTCTCATTATGAGAGGTTTGCCTTTGAGTAAAATTACCGTCTTTTTGTAGGCTTCAAACTGCTCTTCCTCTGAGGGAACGGTGTTCCTGTCCATAAACAGAAATTCAGTGCGGAAAAGTCCTACTCCCTCACCGTCATAGTCAAGGACACGCAAGGCACCCTCAGGCTGTGCAATATTGCAGAAAAGTTCGTACTCTTCCCCGCTTGCTGAAACCGTATTTCTGCCTCTGTACGCTTCAAGTTCATTTCGCTCTTCAAGGAATTTTTTACGCTTTTGCCCGTATTTTTTTATTAAATCATCGTTCGGAGAAGCAATAACCTCTCCTGTGTTTCCGTCAACAATAACCTGCTCTCCGGCAGAAAGCTTTGTTACAGCACCGCTGAGACTGAGTACAGCAGGAATTTCAAGAGCTCTTGCAAGGATTGCCGAGTGTGAGGTTTTTCCGCCTGTTTCGGTTACAATTCCCACAATATTATCCTTGTTGATTCCTGCCGTCATTGACGGTGTTAGTTCTTTTGCTACGATAACCGTACCCTTTGGGGCGGCGCCGATTTTTATTTCCTTGACTCCTAAAAGAATGCTTAGCACACCTGATTTTACATCCCTGACATCAGCCGCACGTTGCTGAGTTATCTCGTCATCGGTTGCAGTAAACATAGTTATGAACATATCGCACATATGCTCAAGCGCAGATTCGGCACATTGACCGTCAGAGATGAGTTTTTCAATCTCCGAGCTGAGATAAGGGTCGCTTATCATCTGAATGTGTCCTTCAAGAATCTCGGCTTCCTTTTCACCTGTTGACTCTCTGAGTGCATCGGCCTGTGCTTTTGTGTTATCACAGAATATTTTCACTGCATTTCTGAATCGTTTTGATTCCTCATCGGGATCTTTCACCGCCTTTGGTGTGTATTCAAGTGAAGTTTCCTCGATAAGCATTACTCTTCCGATTCCTATACCGTCAGATGCGCCTGTTCCTTTCAACATAATAGTCACCTCAAATGGTACTCATTATAATTTATTCTCCGAGTCCGCTTTCAATAAGTGTTGTTGCCTCTTCAAGTGCTTCGTTTTCATCAGCTCCGTTACAGATTACCTCAATCTCGCTTCCGCACTTAATGCAAGCCGCAATTATATTGAGCAGACTCTTTGCGTTATAGTCATTTCCGTTAAATTTAATTGTTACGCTACAGGAATACTTGCCCATTGATGATGCAAATACAGATGCAGGACGCATATGAAATCCCTGTGCATTTTTGAGTGTAAGTTTCTTTGATACCATAATTATTCTCCTTATCTGTTTATTGCAACATACACAAGGCAGTTGCGGAATTTTTTACAAAATTATACAAATATTATATTACTTTGACACTTTTACGTCAAGTGGCTTTTTGAGAATTGCAAGCATTAACATTCCCGCTACTGCACCGATTGCCAATGCAAGCAGATACATTAGCGGATTTCCGATTGTTGCAACGACAAAAATTCCGCCATGCGGTGCCATAAGTGTGCAACCGAACAGCCACGAGAGACCTCCTGCAACTGCCGCACCGACTGCACACGACGGAATAACCGTCAACGGCGACGATGCCGCATAAGGAATTGCTCCCTCTGTGATGAACGAAAATCCCATAATATAGTTTACTACACCGTTTTTACGTTCATCAGCAGTCCACCTGTTTTTGAAAAATGTTGTTGAAAGCGCAATTACAAGCGGAGGAATCATACCGCCTATCATTACGGAAGCCATAATCTGATAATTGGCGGTTGTCGCTCCTGCAAGACCGACTGATGCAAAGGTGTAAGCTGCCTTGTTGAACGGACCGCCCATATCAATTGACATCATCGCACCCAGAATACAGCCGAGCAGTATACCGAGATTATTCTCGTTAAGCCAGTTAAGACCGTTGTTGAGTCCTGTGTTGACCATACCCATTACGGGATTTACTGCGCACATCATAACACCGATAATTCCGAGTCCTGCAAGAGGATAAATGAGCACTGGTTTTATTCCCTCAAGTGAATCGGAGAGGAAATCGCACAGTTTTTCAACTAAAAGCATTAAATACCCACCTGCAAAACCTGCAAGAAGTGCACCTAAAAATCCCGACGGAACGGTATCAACTGCCGACGGATCAGCAAAGGTTGCACCGTTTGATGCAAGAAATCCTCCGACAAAACCAACAAGTAAACCGGGACGATCGGCGATTGACTTTGCAACGAATCCTGCGAGAATCGGTAGCATAAAGTTGAATGCATATCCGCCTATCGTCTTAAACCAGTTTGCAACAGGCGTAACTGTACCGAATGAGCTGTTGCCCTCAGCTGAAACTCCCATAGCCGAGTCAATCAGAAATGCAATTGCGATAAATATACCGCCTGCCACCACAAACGGGAGCATATGCGACACACCATTCATCAGATGCTTATAAATCTGTCTGCCGAAGCTTTCGTTTGAGTTTTCATTGACCTGTGCAGTATCCTTGCGGTCAGCGTGGAAAATCGGGGCTTCACCGTTTACTATTTTATTGATAAGCTCTTCAGGCTTGTTGATTCCGTCTGCAACCTTTGTAGAATAAACAGGTTTACCGTCAAATCTTGCTGTATCAACGCTTTTATCCGCCGCAATGATTATTCCGTCACAGTTTGCGATTTCCTCTGCGGTTAGCACATTTTTTGCGCCGCCTGAACCGTTTGTTTCAGCTTTGACGGTTATCCCTAACTTTCTGCCCGCTTTTTCAAGAGCTTCAGCCGCCATATAAGTATGTGCAATTCCCGTTGGGCAGGCTGTTACAGCAAGTACTCTGTAACCTCTTGATGCTTCAGACTTTTTCGCCTTATCGGGAAATTTTTCTGTTTCCTTTGAATCTATGATTGACAGAAATTCTTCTACTGTTTTCGCCGTCTTGAGTTTTGATGTAAATTCCTCGTCCATAAGAAGTTGCATCAGCCTTGAAAGCACTTCAAGGTGCACATCTCCGTCTGTTGTAGCCGCTATCATAAATATCAGCTTGCAGGGGTTTCCATCAGGTGCACCGTAATCAACTCCGTTAGGAACCGTAATAGCTGAAAGTGCAGGAAACTTTACAGCTTCGCTCTTTGCATGAGGAATTGCAACCTCCATTCCTACAGCGGTTGTTCCCATTTCTTCTCTGTTGAGAATTTCCGCTTTGAATTTATCTGCATCTGAAAGACTTCCGCTTATCTTATGAAGTGAAACGAGCTTATTTATTGCATCATTCTTATCATCTACGCTTACATTCAGAGCTATGCCTGTGCTCTTTATCAAATCCGTAATACGCATTTCATATCTCCTCAATCAGTTCATTGATTTTCTCTTTTGTAGCAAGTCCGCTGAGAAATGCTGTTGCATTTCCGCATACAGTTCCCAATTTCATTGCATATGAATAGCTGCGCTCTTTTTCATATCCTGCTATAAATCCTGCAACCATTGAATCACCCGAACCTACGGTGTTTATTACTTCACCTTCCAGCGTTCCTGATTTATGTTTTTCGCCATTTTCGTCAATTAACATTGCACCGTCTTTCCCGAGTGACACCAGCACATTCTGCGCACCCATTTTCTGAAGCAGTTTTGCGTATTTTTCAACATCATATTCGCTGTTTATCTCTGTTTCAAAGATTTCGGAAAGTTCCTGTTGGTTTGGTTTTATCAAAAACGGTTTGTATGAAAGCGAATTGATAAGAAGTTTCTTTGTTGCATCCACCACTATTCTGACTTTTTTATCTCCAAGCCTTTTTAGGATTCTTTCATACACATCATCAGGCAAAGTTGCAGGAACACTTCCTGCCAGAATCAAAGTATCTCCATGCGAAATTCTGTCGATTTTCTGCAACAGCCTTTCGAGTTCGCCGTCTGTGACCTTTGGTCCCTGACAATTTATTTCCGTCTCTTCCTCAGCTTTAATTTTGATATTTATTCTTGAAATACCGTTTTCAAGGGGGATAAAGTCGGTTATGATTCTGTCGTTTCGTATTCCCTTTTCAATAGCTTCGCCCGTAAATCCCGCCACAAATCCGAACGCTGTGCTGTCAACATCAAGCTCTGCAAGCACGCATGACACATTTATTCCTTTACCGCCGAAATAATACTCCTCGCTTACTGTACGGTTGGTCACTCCTGTTTTCAGAGAATCAAGCCTTACAATATAATCTATTGACGGGTTGAGCGTTACGGTGTAAATCATTTTTTGCCTCCTGTATGATAGTATTTCCTTTTATAATTAGATTATAATATATGAATCGGCAAAGTCAATCAATAGTTCGTAATAGTATCTGCATAATTCTGCAAATTATGTTGACTGCTAAAATTTTTTATAATAAAATGTATAGGAAAAGGAATGATTTTATGGATGAACGTTTTATCAGAACCTCACTTGTCATAGGTGAGGATAATATAGATAAGCTGAGTAATTGCAAGGTTGCCGTTTTTGGCGTAGGAGGTGTAGGCGGTTTTGTCTGTGAAGCTCTCGCTCGAAGCGGTGTCGGAAAACTTGCTCTGTTTGACGGAGACACAGTTGCTGTTTCAAATATCAACAGACAGATAATTGCACTTTCGTCAACTATCGGAAAATTCAAGGCTGAGGTGATGAAAGACAGAATTCTCGATATCAACCCGAATGCAGAAGTTGAAGCTAACAACATATTTTTCAAGCCCGAAAACGCTAATAATTTTGACTTTTCAAGATTTGACTATATTGTTGATGCAGTTGATGACATAAAAGCAAAGCTTGCAATTGCTGAAATTTCAGACAGACTGAACATTCCGATAATTTCAGCTATGGGTGCAGGAAACAAGCTTGACCCCACAAAATTTGAGGTGAGCGACATTTACAAAACAAGTGTCTGTCCTCTTGCAAGAATAATGCGCCGTGAACTGAAAAAGCTTGGCATAAAAAAACTCAAGGTTGTTTATTCTAAGGAAACACCTAAAAATCCGCCTTACAAAATCGAAGGTGAAAAAACCGTGGGAAGCCTTGCATTTGTTCCGTCGGTTATGGGACTTATCATCGCAGGTGAGGTTATCAAGGATATCTGCAAAATATAAAAGAGGGTGCTCGTATGCATTTCGTGCAGACAGCTTCATATTTTAGCCGTTCTCTGCCCGAGTGCAACCGAGCAGTTTCCATAAAGTAAAACAAGGACAGTTCGTTTAATCTGAACTGTCCCTTATATTATTGTTTCGGCTGTAAATGCAACCGCAGTAATTCTGCCTGTAGAGATTGTATTGTTGCGACAAAGTTATTGAACGCTTGTAGCCTTCCTTTTTCTTGAAATCACTGCAAAGCCAACTCACATCGTATTTTTTTCCGCACTCCTCGCCTATTTCGTTAAGTAACTGTGCGTTTTTCAGCGGACTTATTGTGAGCGTTGTCGTGAAGTAATCAAACCCAAGCTCTTTTGTCTTTTTTGCAGTTTCTTCAAGCCTCAGTCTGAAACATTTTTCACAGCGTTTTCCGCCTTCAGGCTCGTTTTCAAGTCCCTTTACTGCGCTGAAAAAATCTTTAGGCTCGTATTCTCCGTCGATAATCTTCACGGGATTTTTTAATTCCATAAGAGATATAAGTCTCTTTTCTTCACTGAGCCTGTATTCGTATTCTTCCTTTACAGAAATATTAGGATTGAAATACAGCACCGCAATTTCAAAATACTGAGAAAGATATTCAAGACAATAGCTTGAACATGGCGCACAACAAGCGTGAAGCAAAAGCTTGGGCACTTTGTTTTCCGCCTGATTTTTGGCGATTACCTTTTCAAGCTCTTTCTGATAATTTATCTTATTCATTGCAACCACTTATATAATCATAAAGTTCTTCTGCGGTTTTTGCCACAAAAGGTGCGCCGACTGAGATAAGTTCTTCTCTTCCTCTGAACCCCCACTCTACGCCTGCCATTTTAACACCTGAATTCTGCGCCGTCTGAACATCAACGTCACTGTCCCCAATGTAAATGCATTCTTCGGGTTTGATATTATGCTTATCCAACATTGCAATAAGTGCCTGCTTATCGGGTTTTGTTTTATACTCAGGCTTTTTACCCCATGCTTCCTCAAAAGTATGATTGGGATAAACTTTTTTGAGAATTTTTCCTACAAATTCATCGGGTTTGTTTGACAGAACAGCTGTGATGATTCCGTCTTTTCTGAGTTTCTCAAGAAGCTCGGCACAACCTTCGTATGAGGTTGTGTTGTCATTGCAATGAATCTTGTATTCCGCATTAAATGTGTCTCTAACAATAGTGAGAAGCTCTTCATTATCGGCAAATTTACCCATTGCCCTCTTAACCATAACTTCTCTGCCGTTGCCGACATACCGGTTAAAATTTTCCACAGGTTTCTCATCAAGACCGGCTTTTACAAGGCCTTTGTTTACACTCTGTGCAAGGTCTGTGAGAGAATTTACCAATGTTCCGTCAAGGTCAAATACTGCTATCTTTATCATAAATTTTAATTAAGCCCCTTTTCCTGTTCAAAAATTATTGCTCTGCAAGGGGAGGCTTCAAGTCCTCCGAGTTTTACGGGAAATGCGCAAAGGTCGTATTCTCCGTCATCAATAGCCGAAAGATTTAAATTTTCGAGTATAGCTATGCCTGCTCTTGCAAGTTCTCTGTGGGTTGACTCCTCGTCAAACGACGGGGCAATTGACTGCGCATCTGTGCCCACAAGCACAACCCTGCTTTCTGCAAGGACAATTGCCGCTGAATGCGACAGAAATGTATTCCCCTCACCGTGAAATAGAACTCGTTTTCTGCAATAAGGCAGAAGTCGCTCCATATCCTCACCCGTGAGAATTCCGTCAACTGAAATTACTGTACATTTTCCGTAAAATGTGTTGAGGCGAAGCTGTTCAATCGAAGTTCCGTCAGCGCAAAAATGCAACGGCGCATCAATGTGAGTTCCCGTATGAACTGACATTGACAGCTTTGTGAGATTGTATGAATCTCCGTTTTCCATATCTTTTATTCGTTCAGCAATTGTTTCGGGATCACCCTCATAAACAGGTGAAGTCATAGTATCCCTGGAAATATCGTGAATAATCATTTCGGTTCGCCCCCCTATCTTAAATATTTTATCACAAATCTCCCCCTATTGTACAGAGGATTGTCGAAAATTTTAATTTTGTGCATACAATCAGAGCAATTTCCAGTAAATTAAAAATGGCTAATCTCAACATCAATGCAAGATTAGCCATTGTCATTTATAAACTGAATTTACAGGCGGGCAACTGATGTGTGAAATACACCGACCTCTATTCTCGAATTACGAACAAAGGTACTCGGCAATGTAGCAGTTCCCAACATAACAAGTCAACAGTTGGGCAACTCACGTTTCATATAAAAACAACCTATCTACCCAAAAGTAAAAATATTAGAATTTTATGTTGTTTGCGATGTACTCACTGAGCTTGTCGATTGCAACTCTTTCCTGCGCCATTGTGTCACGGTCACGGACTGTTACGCAACCGTCCTCGATTGAGTCAAAGTCATATGTGATACAGAACGGTGTGCCGATTTCGTCCTGACGGCGGTATCTCTTACCGATTGAACCTGCGTCGTCGTAATCAACCATAAAGTCCTTTGTGAGCATTTCGTAAACCTCTTCAGCCTTGTCGTTGAGCTTCTTAGAAAGAGGAAGAACTGCTGCCTTAAACGGAGCAAGTGCAGGATGAAGTCTGAGCACGACTCTTGTGTCCTTTTCGTCAATAACTTCTTCGTCGTAAGCCTCAACAACGAGTGCAAGAAAAAGACGCTCAACACCAAGTGAAGGCTCAATAACATATGGGACATACTTCTCGTTTGTTGTCTGGTCAAAGTACTCAATCGGCTTACCACAGGTGTTTCCGTGCTGTGTAAGGTCGTAATCTGTTCTGTCTGCAACGCCCCAAAGCTCGCCCCAGCCGAACGGGAAGAGATATTCAAAGTCGGTGGTCGCCTTGGAATAGAAGCAAAGCTCCTCGGGGCTGTGGTCACGAAGACGGAGATATTCCTTGTTCATGCCGAGAGAATAAAGGAAGTTTGCACAGTAATCCTTCCAGTATGCAAACCATTCAAGGTCTGTACCGGGACGGCAGAAAAATTCAAGCTCCATCTGTTCAAATTCACGGATACGGAAAATGAAGTTACCGGGTGTGATTTCGTTACGGAAGGATTTACCGATCTGCGCGATACCGAAGGGCATTTTCTTTCTGGTGGTTCTCGCTACGTTCTTGAAGTTGACAAAGATACCCTGTGCAGTTTCGGGACGGAGATAAAGCTCGTTTGTGGAGTCCTCGGTTACGCCCTGGAATGTTTTGAACATCAGGTTGAACTTACGGATATCGGTGAAGTCATGGCTGCCGCAATCGGGGCAAGCGATGTTGTGTTCCTTGATATAAGCGAGAAGCTCGTCATTGCTCCAGCCGCCGGGATTGACGTCAAGACCGTTTTCTGCCGCGTAATCCTCGATGAGCTTGTCGGCTCTGTGACGTGTCTTGCAGGACTTACAGTCCATGAGCGGGTCAGCGAAGCCCTTGAGGTGACCGGATGCGACCCATGTTTCCTTGTTCATGATGATGGCGCTGTCAAGACCAACGTTATATTTGGATTCCTGAACGAATTTCTTCCACCATGCTTTTTTGATGTTGTTCTTAAATTCAACACCGAGAGGACCGAAGTCCCAGCTGTTGGCAAGACCGCCGTAAATTTCAGAACCGGGGTAAACGATACCGCGGTTTTTGCAAAGAGCAACGATTTTTTCCATTGTCTTTTTTGTCTGTTCCATGATATTTTCCTCTTTCTAAACTTATGATTGATGTATATTGTTATTTTGTGATATTTTTTTGTCTGTCCATATAGCCCTGCAAGATAAGCTCCGCTGCGAGGGAGTCAACGACACCCTTTCTGTTTTTTGCGCGGACACCGCTCGTCTGCAAGATCTGATGCGCGGAAACGGTCGTCAGGCGTTCATCATAAAAATCGATGGGAATATCGCAAAGCGTGCCGATGATGCGCGCAAGCTCCGTCACCTTTTCCACCTTTTCACCCGCGGTGAAATTCATGTTAAAGGGCTTACCGATGACGATCAGCTCAGCACCGATCTCTTTTGCCTTTTTCACGATCTCCTCTGCCGCCTTTTCAAGGTTATAGCCCTTGACGTTTCCCATACCGACGGCGTAAAGACCGAGCGCATCGGAATATGCAAGCCCCGTTCTCGCTTCGCCGTAGTCAACACCGAGTATTTTCTTTGCCACCATGACACCTCTTTATCGGAAAAGGTCGATGCCGTGTTCTTGGGCGTATTGCTCGATCTCCGCGCGGGAAAGCACCTTTTCAAGGTTGCCGAATTTGGCGCGGGTAAGAAGACTCACGATGACCGCAAACTTAGAGGCACGAACGATATTTTTGCTTTCCAGATATTCTGCGGCAA
>JBGUUJ010000029.1:0-3287 GCA_045133455.1 Ruminococcus sp. | reverse complement strand
ATGGCACTTGAGGGCAAAAAGGTTTTTACATATTCAATAGGAAATTTCCCTACACTCCGTTGTCTTGAACAGATAAGAAACGACTGTGCATATCACAATGCAAATGTAAATGTCATCTGCGTAGGCGGAGGATATGTATACGGCTCACTCGGAATGAGTCATCATGCAACTGAGGATATTGCGATTCTCAGAGCTTTGCCCGATGTAACTGTAATCTGTCCGGGTGACCCTGTGGAAGCTGAACTTGCAACAAGAAAAATCGCCCAGACAGACGGAACCTGTTATTTAAGACTCGGCAGAGGCGGAGAGAAAAACGTTAATACGACAATCAAAGAGTTTGAAATCGGTAAGGCTTACAAGCTCAGAGATGCGAAAGATTTGCCGAAAAAAGTTGCAGTTTTCTCAACAGGCGCAATTCTCGAAGAAACTGCAAAAGCCTGCGATATGCTTGAAGAGCAGGGTATTGCAGTTGAGCAGTACAGCTTTCCGACAGTAAAGCCGATTGACAAGGCTGTTATTGAGGACTGCGCAAAGAGATTTGACCATATCTTTACCGTTGAGGAGCACAACATCGTCGGTGGTTTCGGCGGAGCTGTTGCAGAAATACTTGCCGAGTGCGAGGGTAAAGCAAAGCTTCACAGAATAGGCATTGACGATTTCTATTGCATTAAAGTGGGTAGCCAGAGCTACCTCAGGGAGCAGGTAGGAATCAATGCAGAGGGGATAACAAATAAGGTAAAGGGCGTTTTCAGTGAGTAAGAAGATTTTGCTTACAGCGACAGAACTGCATTTGCATCAGTTCTGGGTACCGCATATTGAAAATTTTATAAATAACGGATATACGGTGGATATCATCTGCTCAAACGTATCAAACAAGATTGATATTCTGAAAGAGAAACTCGGTGATTTGCCTGTATCAATTGATATCGTTGACCTTGCAAGGTCGCCATTCAAACCGTCGAATATAAACGGCTATAAGCAGATGAAGAAACTGCTGAGCGAAAGAGAATACGATATCATAATGACAAATGAGCCTGTAATGGGCGTTGTGACAAGACTTGTGGCAAAGAAATACCGCAAAAAAGGTACAAAAGTGTTCTATACAGCGCACGGTTTTCACTTCTTCACAGGTGCACCGAAACTCAACTGGATGATATTCTATCCGATTGAAAAGTGGCTTGCGCACTATACCGATGCGCTTGTCACAATCAACACAGAGGATTATGACAGAGCAAATAGGAAATTCAAGGCAAAGAATACATATTATCTGCCCGGAATAGGAATTGATACTTCAAGATTTGCACGAAATGAAGAGTCAAGAAAGCAGAAGCGTGCAGAACTCGGTGTAAAGGACGACGAAATAATGTTGTTCTCGGTTGCCGAACTTACCAAGAGAAAAAATCTTGCGGTTGCAATAAAGGCAATGGCTAAGATCAAAAGCACAAATGTAAAATATTTTGTCCGTGGTGAAGGAGAGCTGAAGGAGTACCTGCTTTCTTTGATAAAGGAAAATCATCTTGAGGATAAAGTATTTTTACTTGGTTATGGCAAAGATATTCCTCAGATGTGTGATGCTGCCGATGTCTTTATTTTCCCGACATTGCAGGAAGGATTACCTGTTGCACTGATGGAAGCAATGGCAAACGGTCTTCCCGTTCTTTGTTCGGATGTAAGAGGAAACGTTGACCTTATTGAAAACGGCAAAGGCGGATATACATACGATAAGTATGATGACGAAGGTTTTGCAAATGGAATTGATTTGCTTGCAAATGATGCCCCGTTGCGTGCAGAAATGTCAGCTAACAATCTTAAAAAGCTTGATGATTTTCAGATCAAGAATGTTGAAAAAAAATATTTACATATACTGGAAAGTATGATAAAGGGATGATTAATATGCAAGAACCTGCAATATCTGTTTTGATGGGAATTTATAATTGTTCAAATACACTTGAAGAGGCTGTTGAATGTGTAATTAAACAGACCTTTACTGACTGGGAACTTATTATGTGCGATGATTGTTCATCCGATAATACATATGAAATTGCGTGTGAAATTGCCAAAAAAGATGAGCGTATAAAAGTTATAAAAAATGATAAGAATATTACTCTGGCACCTACACTGAATCGTTGTTTAAAAGAGGCAAAAGGTAAGTATTGTGCAAGAATGGATGGTGACGATGTATGCTCTCCGGATAGATTTCAAAAAGAATATGAAGTACTGGAAAACCATCCTGAGTTTGCTGTGGTGAGTGTGTTTATGAATCATTATGATGATCAGGGCGTATTTGGCAAATCAGAGTTTCCGGAAAATCCAACTTATGAGGATTTTGCAATACATACGCCTTTCTGTCATGCAGGTTGTATGATACGAACAGATGTACTAAGAGATCTTGATGGATATTCAGAACTTTCCGATGCGGAGCGCATTGAGGATTATGATTTATGGTTTAGATTATATGAGAAGGGATATAAAGGTTATAATATTCAGGAGATTTTATATTCAATGAGGGATGACAGAAATGCGTTAAATCGCAGAAAATTCAGATACAGATTGACTGAGTATAAACTGAGAAAAAAAATAGTGAATACTTTTAAACTTTCCTTTAAATATAAAATGAGGGCATACAGACCAATCATTCTTGGATTTGTGCCTACACCTATATACAAAATTTTACATAAGGTGAATTTAAATAAATGATTAAAGTTTTATTTTTTATACCGAATTTATCACAAGGCGGAGCCGAAAAAGTTCTTGTGAATCTTGTAAATAATATGGACAAAAGTAAGTTTGATGTTACGGTACAGGTATTGTTTGCAGGTGGTGTTAATGAACAATTTTTGAATAGTGATATTAAGTATAAGTATTGCTATAAAAAAACTTTTAGCGGTAATATTCATTATTTTAAATTATTTTCTCCGAAACATCTTTACAAAAAATTTATTAAGGAGCATTATGATATAATTGTTTCCTATTTAGAAGGTCCTACTGCAAGAATAGTGAGTGGTTGCACGGATGAAAAAACAAAACTTGTGAGTTGGATACATGTGGAACAACATACTTCGAAAGAATTATCACGTTCATTCAGGAGTTTTGAAGAGGCAAAGAAATGCTATAACAGATATAGTAAGACTATCTGTGTTTCTGAATATGTTAAGAATGATTTTTCAGCAATCCTTGATTTTAAAAAGCCGATTGGAGTTTTGTATAACACTAATGAGACTGAACAAATTAAAGTTAATGCAAATGAAACGGTAGATGATTATGTTTTTGACAGAAATGTAAAAACA
>JBGUUJ010000028.1:0-10114 GCA_045133455.1 Ruminococcus sp. | reverse complement strand
AACCATCTCTTTACCCTTCTGAGAATAAAGCTTGCTGTAGTTTTTTGCATTTTTAGAAAAGTTAGTCTATAAAGTAAAAAAGGGTTGGAAGAATAATGAGATTCTTTCTGCCCTTGCTTTTTAAGATATAAAATCATTTTGTGCTTTGGTTAATAGTATTTTTGAATTTTTCTGTAATTGACAGTAAATTATTTTAGAAAAGCCAGTAAACTACTGGGAAAATGACAGTAAATTAACTTTAAGAAAAAATGGCAAAAAAGAAAGGTGGTTGTAAAAACCACCTTTTTGGTCGAGGTGACAGGACTTGAACCTGCGGCATCTTGGTCCCAAACCAAGCACTCTACCAAACTGAGCTACACCTCGAAATCTGTCACTATTTGCGACAGCTTTATTATTATATATTACTTTCTCTTATTTGTCAATATGTTTTTTAAAAAAATTACTTTTTTATTTTTGCTTTTGCATTACAATACTGAAATCTTATCAAAAATCTCCGCCGCAGAGTTCAGGTATGCTTTACAATTGTACTTTTCTGCATCTTCTTTTGTTCTGAAATCCCAGCCGTAAAGTGCCGCTGCAAAGTCCATTCCTACTTTCTCTGCCGCTTCAGCGTCAACTTCGCCGTCGCCTATGAAAATACTGTCAGCTACGTCAATTCCGAGTGTTTCGCAAGCCTGCATAAGCAGATCGCTCTTTGTCAGGTTTGTGCCAACATCTGTTGCACACACTGCATCAAACAATCCTGCAATTTCGTGCGTTTCAATGATATCTGATGTGAACATCTTATGTTTCTGCGTGGCAATCGCAATTTTACAGCCGAGTTCCCTCAACTTTTTAATTGAGGTTTCTATTCCCTTGTAAAAAGTAACCATCTCTTTACCCTTCTGAGAATAAAGCTTGCTGTAGTTTTTTGCCGCATATTCAATCTCATCTTCCTTCATTTTGAAGAGCTTTTCAAAGCCTTCTTCAAGCGAAATTCCGATTACTCCGAACAAAGCCTCGTGGTCAACAGGCTGATAACCCATTGCTGTTGCGGCGGTGTTAAAACAATATAAAATTCCCGGAGATGTGTCTGCAATAGTTCCGTCAAAACCGAAAACAATTAATTTTTTCATATTAATCACCCAATATATAACACACAATACACTAACTTCAACACTTAGTCTAAAAAAACATAAGTATTTTTAGTTAATTATAACACTCTATTTATATAAATACAATACCTTTTTTCAATTGACAATATATTAAGTAAGGTATAAAATTAAAGCAACGCAATATTTAATGAAAGGTAAGAAAAATGAGCACTAATAAACATAATAATAAAATTCAATCTTCGCAAGACAGATACACCATAAGGAACGCTCTTGTAAACTACTACCTGCTTCTTATGTTTACAGTTTTTCCGCTGTTCGTGAATTTTTATGTAAATATAAGCTTTCCTTTTATCCACTTTGACAACGGATATTTCAGCATAAGACATGATAAATACTATATCTTTCTTATTTTTACGGGACTGGCTCTGATTGCAGAGTTTCTGCTGATTTTAACCTACACCGAAAAGAACAAGAAGCAGAAAACTGTTGAATCAAAAAATGACCCATTAAATGACATTTCATTCACCGACTGGGCAGTGATTGCTTTTCTTGTATCGTGCATTATTTCAACGATTTTGTCCCCTCACTCTTTGGATGATAATCTTTTCGGTACGGCAGGACGTAACAACGGTTTAATGCTGATAGTATTCTATGTCGGCATATATTTCGTGATTACACGTTGTTTCTACTGTATGGACTACGTTTTCCTCGCCTTTGCAGCTGGCTCTGCTGTTGTATTTTTGCTATCGGTACTTAACTTTCATTACATAGACCCCCTCGGTATGTATGAACAACTCGCAGAACATTACGTTGATGATTTCACATCTACCATAGGCAATAAAAACCTTCTTTCAAGCTACATATGCGTTTCTTTGCCTGTATTCATAGCGATGTCAGTACATACAAAAAAGGCTCTGTACAGGGCTGTTTATATGGCTGTTTCAGGTCTTGGATTTATGGCTCTTATGACAGCCGACAGCGACTCGGGTATTCTCGGTATGGGAGTTTTCCTTGTAATCTATCTTGTCTGGTATTCAAGAAGAATTCAGCGACTCAAGTATTATTTTCTTAACATCACTATTATGCTTGCATCTGCAAAAATTCTGAAACTGTTTACGTCTGTTCTTACGTCGTCTTTTGGCTGTAAAACAAAAACAATTGACGAGTTTCAGAAGATTTTCGTTGAGTCAAATATCGGGTTTGTTTTAATTATTGTTTTTGCAGTTATTACAGCGGTTCTGTTTTTTGTGGATTACAAAAAGCCTGAAATTGTACTTTCAAAGGCTGTACCGATAATTCTCGGTGTATTTTTCGGACTTGTTGCAATCGGAATTTTAGGTGTTGTGTTCTACTTCAGTGTTGTCGATACTGAAACTGACCTCGGAAATCTTGCAACTCTGATACGCTTTAATGAAAAATGGGGTACTCACCGAGGCTTTATGTGGATTAAATCTTTTGAAATTTTTGGCGATTTCAGCTTTGTCGAAAAGCTCTTCGGTACGGGTCCCGACACCTTCTATTACCCGTTCAGCCCGTATTTCAGTGAGCTTATGAAGTTTGGCGACTCTTCAACAAATGCGGCTCACAATGAGTATATCAACTATCTGATAACAATCGGACTTGCAGGTCTTATGTCATACCTTGCTGTTGTGGGAAGCTGTATTACAAGAGCCGTAAAGACTGCAAAGAAAAATCCTCTTGCTATTGTATTCGTTTCGGTTGTTATCTGCTACTCGGTTCAGGCTTTTGTAAATATCGCTCAACCGATTACAACACCGCTGTTCATTATATTTATAGCATTGACCGAAGCAATGTCAAGAAAGACACTTAATAAATAAAATCAGGGGTTATCCGTTTTGGATAACCCCTTGGGTTTTGTTATAAATTTCTGCTTGTGAGTATGTATGGTGTGATTTGACCGGTTTCAAGCGACTTTTTTACGTCGATTATCCGCTGGTTTGATGAGCCTCTGAACGAAAGACTTATATCGTACAGTTCCTGCACAAACTCACCGTCAACAAGCACATCAATCATCGAAAGCATTTCGTCTGTATGCTCACATCTCGCACGGCTTTCCGACAGAAGTTCGTCATCTAAGAGATAGCCCGTATAACACCAGACTGTCTTTTTGGGAAATTCATTATGAACTCTTCTGAGGAGCGTAAGCAAAGTACCCTGATTCTGCGGTTCAAACGGCTCTCCCCCGAGTAATGATAAGCCATCAATATAGTCAGGTTTGAGACATTCGATTATGTAATCCTCGGTTTCCTTTGTGAAAGGCTTTCCGAAATCAAAGTTCCATGTATCGGGATTGAAGCAGTTTTTGCAGTGATGAGTACATCCTGACACAAACAGCGAAACTCTTACTCCCTCGCCGTTTGCAATGTCAAAATTTTTGATTTCACCGTAATTCATCAGAGATGAAGCACCCTCTCTTTGATTTCCTGAGTTCTTCCCTGATTCCAATACTGTGTGCCTATGTATCCGCAGGTTCTTCTTGCCACATTCATCTTGTCCTGCTCACGGTTATGACACTTTGGACACTCCCACAAAAGCTTGCCGTCCTCTTCAACAATACCGATTTCCCCATCATATCCGCAAATCTGACAATAGTCACTCTTGGTATTGAGCTCAGCGTACATAATGTTTTCGTAGATAAACTTGATAACCTGAAGCACTGCAGGGATATTATCCTGCATATTAGGTACTTCTACATAGCTGATTGCACCGCCCGGTGAGAGAACCTGAAATTCAGATTCAAGCTTGAGCTTTTCAAATGCGTTGATGTTCTCTGTAACGTGAACATGGTAGCTGTTTGTGATGTAGTTTTTATCTGTAACACCCTTGATTATACCGAAACGCTTCTGAAGGCACTTTGAGAACTTGTATGTTGTACTTTCAAGCGGTGTTCCGTAAAGGCTGTAGTCGATGTTCTCTTCCTTTTTCCACTTTGCGCAGTAATCGTTGAGTTTCTGCATAATCTCAAGACCGAGCTGTTTGCCCTCTTCCTCAGTGAGTTTTTTGCCGTTAAGGCTGTAAACACACTCCCATAGACCTGCATATCCAAGTGAAATTGTTGAATAACCGCCATGGAGAAGTTTGTCGATAGTTTCGCCCTTCTTGAGTCTTGCAAGAGCACCGTACTGCCATAAAATAGGAGCAGCATCGGAAAGTGTGCCTTCAAGTCTCTCGTGACGGCACTGAAGTGCACGGTGGCAAAGTTCCATACGTTCATCAAAAATTCTCCAGAATTTCACCATATCACGGTTTGCACTCAAGCCGATATCAACAAGGTTTACTGTTACTACACCCTGATTAAATCTGCCGTAATACTTTGCTTTGCCGTTTTCATCAACATAAGGCGTAAGGAAACTTCTGCAACCCATACAGGTGTAACAATGACCTTCACCGTTCTTGTCAATTTTAGTCTCAAGCATTACCTTTTCGGAAATATAGTCAGGTACCATTCTCTTTGCTGTGCACTTTGCGGCAAGCTCAGTGAGGTACCAGTATTTGCTGTTCTCTGTGATGTTGTCCTCTTCAAGAACATACACAAGCTTAGGGAATGCAGGTGTAATCCACACACCGTCCTCATTCTTTACGCCCTGATGACGCTGTTTGAGGGTTTCTTCAATGATAAGAGCAAGGTCCTGCTTTTCCTGCTCGTTCTTTGCTTCGTTAAGGTACATAAACACTGTAACGAACGGAGCCTGACCGTTTGTTGTGAGGAGTGTTACAACCTGATACTGAATTGTCTGAACACCTCTGTTTACTTCCTTGCGGAGACGCTTTTCAACAATTTCAGTCATCTTTTCGTCTGTAATTTCAATACCGAGATCTGCAATTTCCTCTGCAACCTCTCTGCGGATTTTCTCTCTTGAAATCTGCACAAACGGTGCAAGATGCGAAAGGCTGATACTCTGACCGCCATACTGGTTACTTGCAACCTGTGCAATAATCTGAGTTGCAATGTTGCAGGCTGTTGAAAAGCTGTGAGGCTTTTCGATTAAAGTATCGCTGATCACAGTTCCGTTCTGGAGCATATCCTCAAGGTTTACGAGGTCGCAGTTGTGCATATGCTGAGCAAAATAGTCTGAATCGTGGAAATGAATAATTCCCTGCTTGTCAGCCTCAACGATGTCAGGAGGTAATAACATTCTGCGTGTGAGGTCACGGCTTACTTCGCCTGCCATATAGTCACGCTGTACGCTGTTTACAGTCGGGTTCTTGTTTGAATTCTCCTGCTTTACTTCCTCATTGTTGCACTCGATGAGTGAAAGAATACGGTTGTCTGTTGTATTAGCCTTACGAATAAGAGAACGGTTGTAGCGATATCTCACATATCTTCTTGCAAGCTCAAACGCACCCTTTGCCATGAGCTGATCCTCAACCATATCCTGAATCTCTTCAACGGATACTGCTCTCTTGATTTTGTTGCATCTATATTCAACATAGTCTGCTATGTCATTAATCTGCTCATCTGTCAGAAATCTCGGTTCTGACGAGTTATTCGCTTTTCTTACGGCATTGATGATTTTGTCTAAATTAAAATCTTCTTCAGAGCCGTTACGCTTGATAATTTTCATATATTTCCCTTCCTTTTCTATAAAATTTGCGTTGCAGGATTTATTATACAACAAAAAGTTTTATTATACTGTTGCACAAGCAACTATTTTATAGTATAATAACTATATATTGTATTTAGATAAAATTTAACACACATTATGGAGTGGTTCAAATGAGCGTAAATTCATCACTTTCACAACTCACAAATGCAGATTTCATCGGGCTTCGGGAGTGTTTTGCCCCTGTTTCGAGAACATACAACAGAGGCGAAATTATTACAATATGTTCACCTGAAAATGACACAATTGGAATAATCACAAGCGGTACTGCGTACCTGTCCACGCTTAACTCAGAAGAACAGCGAAGGATTATTGACTACTATCAGAAGGGAAATGTTTTCGGCAAGCATTTTCTTCCGGACACAGAGGAAAATCTTTTTTATGTAATGGCAAAGACAAACTGTACTGTCGAGTTCATTAAATATAAAAAGTTTATCACCTGTTGCGAAAAGCACTGCGCAAAGCACGTTGTACTTATCGACCATATGGTTATGACAACTGCGAGAAAATCTCTTATACATATTGATGTTCTCTGTCAGCGCACCCTGCGTAGCAAGCTTATGGCATTTTTTGAATATCTCAGCGCAGAGGAAGAAAGCAAAAAGTTCACACTTCCGCTTCCGCTGTCCGACCTTGCGGACTATCTTGCGGTTGACCGAAGTGCGATGATGAGGGAAATTAAAAAGCTGAATGAGGAAGGCATTATTTCATCTGATAAGCGTAAAATCGTGCTTATAAAATAGTACAAAAGAGGCTGTTCACACGAACAGCCCCTTGCTTTTATATCAACTTTTCGACCATAGCTTCAACCATATTTTCGATTGCATTATCCTTTGATGCATCTTCAAAATCCACCGCAACATCGGCAAATTTTTCATATAGCGGAGCTCTTAAACGATACACATCATCGAGAGTTTCTCCCTTATGAAAGGCGATTCCCCTTGTGGTTATGTTCGTCACCCTTCGCTTGATTTCATCGAGGGGAACTCTTATATAAACCACCTTGCTGTCTGATTTAAGGTTCTGCATAGCTTTTTCGCTCAAAACCATTGAACCGCCTGTTGCAACAACTGTTTTGTCACACTCAAGCTCACAGCCGACCTTTTCTTCAAGCTCAAGAAAAGCGTCAAGTCCGTCTTCGTTGAGAATTTTCTGAAGCGGTTTGTCAGCCTTACGGCTTATGATGAGATCCGTATCAACGAATGAATATCCTAAAGCCTTTGCGAGCAGAACACCAAGAGTGCTTTTGCCTGACCCCGGCATTCCGATTAAAATTACATTTGCCATATTAAAGTATCCTGATATTAAGTGAGTCTGTGCTTGATGTCGGGCAAGTTCTGTTTGATGAAAGCACCACAACAGTGTCGCCCTTGTGGACAATACCTGTGTTGAGAGCCTTTTCCATAGCCTGCCTTGTGATAGCATCGGAAGTACGCTTTTCTTCACCGATAAGTGCAGTAACGCCCCAGTTAAGGCTAAGCTTTCTGCATACAAGCTGAGAAGTTACAACAGCAATTACAGGTACTTCGGGACGGAAATGAACCATAGCTCTTGCAATACGTCCTGTGGCACTCTCAACTATTATAGCCCTTGCACCTATAGCGTGAGCGATATCCCTTGCTGCCTTGCATATGCTTTCTCTGATGATATTTTCATCTTTTACGGCATGCGTTTCAATATAATGGTGGAGAGCCGCAAACTCACCGTTCATTTCAGCCTCAGTACAGATTGCGTCGAGAGCCTTCACGCTTGCAACAGGGTACTTTCCTGCAGCAGACTCAGCTGATAGCATAACTGCACTTGTGCCGTCGTAAACAGCATTTGCAACGTCGCTGATTTCAGCTCGTGTCGGACGTGGAGCTGTTGTCATACTCTCGAGCATCTGGGTTGCAGTGATAACATATTTTCCCTTTGCAACGCACTTTCTGATAAGAGTTTTCTGGATTTCGGGAAGTTTGATGAACGGAATTTCAACGCCCATATCGCCTCTTGCAACCATAATACCGTCAGCGTAGTTCATAATTGCGTCCATGTCGTCAACACCGCTCTGATTTTCAATCTTTGCAATAATTTCAACATATTCAAAACCGAGACTGTCGATAAAGTCCCTGAGTGTGCGCACATCATCGTGCGAACGTACAAACGAAGCCGCAACATAATTGGCACCCTGTGAGAGTCCAAACTCAATGTCACGTCTGTCCTGCGCACTTACATACGGCATATTGATGTGATATCCCGGAATATTAATGCTCTTGCGGTTTTTGAGAACACCGCCCTTATTTACCGTGCAGACAATCTTCTCGGGAGTTGTTTCCTTTACGAGGAGTGAAATGAGTCCGTCATCAAGAAGAAGTTCTCTGCCGACAGCTATGATTCCCTCTCTGTAGAAGATATCAACGAGCTTCGGGAACGAGATACTCACACCGTTTTCGTCACCCTCCATATTTTTTCTGTAAAGTGAAAATTCTTTACCCTCAACAAGAGTAACCGGACCGTCAGTGAATGTGCCCACACGCACTTCGGGACCTTTTGTATCGAGAAGAATTGAAACATTCTTTCCGCTTTCTTTGATAGCGTCCTTGAGTATAGCGAAAAGCTCTCCGATTTCATCGTGTGTGCCGTGTGACATATTGATTCTCGCTACGTTCATACCCGCATCAATCATCTTAAGAAGAGTCTCTTTGTTGTTACAGGAAGGTCCTATAGTACAAACAATTTTAGTTTTTCTCATATAATCTTGTCCTTTTGTTTTGTGAATAATTGCTGAGAGGGATAACACTCCCCCATATTACTTTTATTATATATTATAAGAAAAGTTATTGCAATAAAAGATTTGTAAAATTTTGAATATCATTTATATTTTATGGAAAGACCGTTAATTTATTAAAATTTTTGTCATTTTGTAAAGACACCTGATTTGAGCAATACCCTCACGACAGCAAATCAAAAAATAAAAATATAAAAGGCGGACAATGTCCGCCTCAGAGTGTAGCCGAAGTACTTGACTACATTCCATATAATTGGATTTTCGCTTAATCAATGTATATACTACAAATAAAACTCATTTTCTGAATTTGTGAGCTATTCTCATCCGAAAATCCTTAAAATCTCATCTTTGTGAGCCATAATTGCATTATAGCCTTCCTGAATCGTTTCGTCCATATTTTCCATATTGAACAGCTGTGTATTCTTGTTAAAAATCTCAACAGCGTAGTCAGCCATTTCCATTGACTTTCTTGTACCGTCAATGGAATATACATCAAGTGCTCTCCAAATCACCTTGATAAGTCCGTCAAGTCCTGCATCGGGGTTGTAGTTGATAATGTCAAATCCGATTGCAAGCACCTTGCCGACTCCCATATCCTTGAGGATTTTTACTGGAAGGTTGTCCTTTGAACCGCCGTCGATGAAGTTGTACTTATCGTAATTGCATGTTGTGTAGATTGCAGGGAACGACATACTCGCACGAACTGCAATTTCAAGCGGTGCACCTGTTATGTAATGAATATGGTCGTTTTCGAGGTGTTCGTCCTCGGTTGTAAAGATACACTCGTCGGTTGTGAGCGTATCAACCGTGCAAATTGAAAGATTTATCGGTAAATCTTCAAATCCTTTGATTCCTCTTTCGTCCATAATCTGCTTTATTACATCAGAAATCAGCTCGCCCGATTTGATACCGTCTTTCTTAATTTTTTTGTTGAGTATAAACTGTGCAAGTGCCTTAAAGATAAGTCCGTTGTCAATTTCGGCAAGAGTTTTCCAATGCTTCTTTGCAAGCACAGCCATTTCATCTGGCGTACAGCCCATTGCAATGATTGCCGCCATACAAGAACCTGAACTCGTGCCGGACACATAATCAGGCTTTATACCAAGCTCCCAGAGTGCCTTGTACGCTCCAATATGGGCAATACCCTGTAAACCGCCTCCCGAAAAGGCAATACCGATTGAATCTTTTCTGTCCTTTTTCTGCAAAATTATCACCTGTTTCCTTAATAAAAACGATAAACGTTACAGTATGACTCTGTTTCAACGAAGTAGTCATACCAATTGTAAAACTCCTCGAAACTATAATCCTCCTGAATCAGTTCGTAGTTCTTGAATTTTGTGTTTTCAGTGATGTATTTAATTATGCTGTCCTTGTCTGCAAGGCGTGAAATATACACTGTCACCTCATCAAGACCGCCGAGCTTTTCGTCAGTTTTGAGTGCCACCATACTGTCAGTGAGTTCCTTGTCCTCGCCGTTGTTCATATATCCCTTTGCAAACTCTTCAACCTTGCCGTTTGTAATAATTCCACGCTTCTGAGCAAAATCTCCGAGCTCATCAATGAGAGTTGATGACATTTCCGAAGTCTGCACAATCATTGTGCTATCGTAGTTCATAAACTTGTCAATA
>JBGUUJ010000027.1:0-4770 GCA_045133455.1 Ruminococcus sp. | reverse complement strand
TTTGATTTAACAAAAACGGCATAATATTTTTCATATCCCAGTTCATCAAACACGGTAAATCCTGAATCGCCTGTTGATTTATCACGCTTTATAAAGAGTTTCATAAGTATCACCGCTTATTTATTAATCAGGCATTTTCGAGGTCCTGAAGCCACATTTTTACTGATGCATCACTCGGCATTCTCCAGTCTGAACGTGGTGAAAGTGTTACAGAGCCTACTTTCGGACCGTCAGGCAGACAGGAACGTTTGAACTGCTGTGTGAAGAATCTTTTAACGAATACCGTCAACCACTTTTTGATTACATCATCCGAGTATTTTTCTTTAAAAGAAAGTTTAGCCATATAGTATATTTTACTCGGTGCAAATCCGAAACGTACCAGATAATACAGGAAAAAGTCGTGAAGTTCATAAGGACCTACTACGTCTTCTGTTTTCTGGGCGATTTTGCCGTCTTTGTCGGGAGGTAAAAGCTCGGGACTTACAGGTGTGTCAAGCACATCAAGAAGTACGGCTTTGAGCTCACCATTTGATTTCTGCGCTTCGTAAGCTGTGAGATAACGCACGAGAGTTTTCGGAATTGACGCATTGACTCCATACATACTCATATGGTCACCGTTATAAGTTGCCCAGCCAAGTGCAAGTTCTGACAAGTCACCTGTGCCGATTACAAGCGCATTGTATTTATTTGACAAGTCCATAAGCACTTGTGTGCGCTCACGAGCCTGTGAGTTTTCGTAAGTTATATTTGTAACGTTTTCATCGTGTCCGATGTCTGCAAAGTGCTGACGCACTGCGTTTGTGATGTTTATTTCTTCAAATGACACTCCGTATGCATCTGCAAGCTTTTCGGCATTTGACTTTGTACGCTTTGTTGTGCCGAAACATGGCATTGTTGCAGTGTGAATATTCTTCCTGTCGATTCCGAGCATATCAAATGCATGCACACAGACTATGAGCGCAAGAGTACTGTCAAGTCCGCCTGAAAGTCCGAGCACTGCATTTTTTATACCTGTGTGCTCAAGACGTGTAGCAAGTCCTGTTGCCTGAATTGTGAGAATTTCTTCACATCTGTTTTCAAGATCGCTTTTATCTGTAGGTACAAACGGAGTCTGCGGGAATGTTCGTGCAAGAACTGTATCACGGACTCCCATATCAAAATATGAACGGGTAGTGTTATTTATTTCTTTATTAGAATTATATGTGTTGATTTTTCTGCGTTCACCCATAAGACGTTCAACATCTATGTCTGCATAGGTGATTCCGTTATTGAAACGACAACTTTCATTTACAATTGTACCATTTTCTGCAATAATATTCTGACCTGAGAACACCATATCCGTTGTACTTTCACCGAAACCTGAATCACAGTAAATATATGCACAACAAAGCTTTGCGCTCTGGATTTTTACAAGGTCACGTCTGTACTGAGCTTTACCGATTAAATCATCAGATGATGAAAGGTTGCATATGATTGATGCACCGTTCTTTGCAAGACCGATTGACGGTGAGTCTGCAACCCACAAGTCTTCGCAGATTTCTATACCGAATGAAAAATCATTCATCTCATTGCACTGAAATATCTGATTTTTGTCGATGTATGCATATTCACAACCTGCATACACTATATCTTCCGAAATACTATCTCCACTTGTGAAATGACGCACCTCATAGAATTCACTGTAGTTTGGTATATTCACCTTCGGGACAATTCCGAGAATTTCGCCCTTGTTAATCACAATTGCACAGTTATATAAAGCCTGTCTTACAGGAACAGGTGCACCCACTATCACAATTATATCAAGCTCTTTAGTTTCATTTTTTATCTTTTCTACTGCCTTTTCGGCTGACTTCAAAAGGGTTGATTGCAAAAACAAATCCGAGCAGGTAAAGCCTGTTACGCAAAGTTCGGGAAATACTGCAAGCAATACTCCATTTGCAGATGCTTCTTTTGCCGAAGCTATAATCTGATTTGCGTTATAGTCACAATCAGCTACTCTGATTCTCGGCGTTACCGCCGCTGTTTTTACAAAACCATATTTCAAAGTTATCATCCTTTATAAAAATAATACCGCAGGCATAAAAAGATACACCTACGGTTATTATACATCATTTTTTATAATTATACAAGCATCACAGCAGTGTTCTTGTAAGACGTTTTTTGTGGAAAAGATACTGTGTTTCAAGCATCGGTTCAAATTTTGCTATATAACAACTCATATATCCCATCATAAGCCAGAACCACATTACCATAAACGACACATCGTAGAGTAATGCCTTTTCAAACAATGCGTAAAATAGGTATGCAAACAGAAATGCAAAAAGACAGGGATAAACATCATTTCGGAAAGTTTTCTTCTGTAAGAACAGGTGTTGCGCAGAATGTTTTGCAAACCTGAATCCGAAAATTCCAAACAGTATAAATCCGATTACACCTGTTGATACAAGAATTGTAAGGAAACCGTTATGCAAATCGCTCTTATGATATGAATAACTCAATGTGCCGTTGAGGTATTCCTCACTGTAGAAAACTATGTTTCCGTTTGAAATTCCTATAATCGGGGAAATTTTGAACAGGTTAAATGACTCTTTCCAGAGCTTGAATCTTCCGCTGTCAAGATTTTCATTTTCATGTCCGAAAGTTACTTCGGACTCTGTTCTTTGAGATGTTTCTGCACTATCCTGAGATTCGACTATTTCCGTAGTGATTTCTTCATTATTTGTAAGCAAATCTATGACGGAATGAGTCTTTGACACAACAACAGAAAATCCCGCCTGACAGATTTCTCTAAACATCAGCGCTGAGCTTATAAGGAATACTCCTACAAGCACCAGACAAACAATTTTGAGCAGAATTTTGGAGAATGATATTCCTGTTTTATCAGCAAAGAAAATATATACAACATAAGCGATTGCATATCCGAGTGCCAACACAAGAGCTGCATTTGAGTCACACAACAGAAGTGAAAACAGGTTTGTTGCAATACAGGATACTATCCATATTTTGCTGACCCCCTGATGATCCACTGCACTGAGAAGCCTTTCTTTATAAAGCATATGACAGCATACAAACGACACCACTGATACAAAACCGAGGAGATTCGGGTTGATGTAAATACCCGTGAATCTACTCTCATATATTGTGAACTTTATCCAGTACCATTCAAATGATATTCCGAACATCAGGCAGATTATACCGATTATGTTGGCTATGGTAGTTGCATATACAATAAAACGAGCCACTACATAAAGTTCATCTTTGAAATTGAAGTCAGGCTCTGTGTGCATTCCGTAAAATACAAAAAAACATATCAGTACATGAAGGAACATCACAATACTATAAAGTATTGTTACCGAAAAATTAATCAGTATTGAAATAAGCGAACAGATAAGAAATGCTCCTACCCATAATCCGAAGCGCAATTTAAAAAATGTATTGTTCTTTTTTTGATTATAGGCTGTCAGCTTTACTCCCCATATAAACAGGAATACCAGCAATACATATGCAGGTATCTGAAGAAAAGCTATGTTGCAGAAAAACAAATCTGCTATATAAATTTTTCTGAATAAAGACGAATCTTTTAATTTTTCCTTAAAAGCAATCATCACATTACCTCTTGTTTATCCGCCCAGCACCTCTTTAACTGTTTTTAACATAAGCTTTATGTCTGAACGGAATCCAAAATTTTTAGTGTATTTCAGATTGTATTTCATTTTTTCGGGTAAAATCGTTTCAATGTAAACCTTGTCAACATCTTCCTCGTTGCTCAAAAGTTTTTCTTCATCTTTGTACATTATTGATGCAAGTGAAGTTATTCCTGCGGGCATAAGAAGTGTAGCATAATATTCAGGCTCGTATTTTTCAACGTATCTTTCAACTTCCGGTCTTGTTCCGACCACAGACATACTTCCCGACAACACATTGAAAACCTGAGGAAGTTCATCAAGACGGTATTTTCTTAAAACTCTTCCGACTTTTGTAACTCTGCTGTCACTGTCTGTTGTTACAAGCGAACCCATTTTGTCAGCATTTTCAACCATTGTGCGAAATTTCAGAATTCTGAAACGCTTCCCATAAGTCGTCACTCTGACCTGACGGTAAAAAACCGGACCTTTTGAGGTAGTTTTTACCGCAATAGAAATTACAATTATGGGTATAATAAGAAATATGAGAAGAATTACTGCAAAAATCAGATCAATTGCTCTTTTCAAAAACAAGCTTCCTCTTTTTTGGCAGAGAATATCGTAATATTCTTTTACTTCATCGCACTGAAAATGCGACGGAAGCTTTTCAAATGATTTCATACCAGAGCTCCTCGTCAAAATAATACTATTTAAACGCAAAATGCGCATTATATCTTAGTTTACCTCGTTATTATATATCTTTTTGCTTCTGTTTTCAATAAATATTTCAAAAGATTAATAATTTACGGCATAACGTAAAAACCGACGGTATGCAGCCGTCGGTTTTTAGGTAATTTTATGGAGTAATCAAGCACATAGAAAGGAAGTTGTCAGTTAATAAATTAAAATATATCATTTATCTTGTTTATACTATATCACACCTTTTGTTTATTGTCAACACTTTTTTTAAACTTTTTTAAATAAAAATATATTATTTTAAATATTATTGGCACATTGTAAAATGAAGTTGAAACAATAAAATAAAAGTGTCCACAGTGACGATTCTGTAGTAGAATTGAGTTACCACACACCAATTCGAAAGGATCATCACTATGGACAATCCAAATTGTAACACAGAACACAAGAA
>JBGUUJ010000026.1:0-23098 GCA_045133455.1 Ruminococcus sp. | reverse complement strand
TTTAATACGGCATATTTAACAAAGTACTTTTCTTTTCTCAGTTCATCAATAATGACAGAAAAAGTATTTCCGTTGTCATGTCCGACTAAATTCTTGACGTTTTCTAAGAAAATAATTTTTGGCTTTTTTTCTTTGAAAATTCTAACCAGTTCAAAGAATAATGTACCTCTGCCTTTTTCATCATCAAAACCTTTTCTGTATCCTGCAACACTAAAGGCTTGACATGGAAACCCAGCAAGCATAACGTCAAAATCTGGTATTTCATCACATTTTACCATATGTATATCTCTGCAATCAACAGATAATTTAGAATTAAGCTCATATGTTTTTACAGGATATTTATCAATTTCATTTGCATAAATTATTTTAAAGGCATTTGTGTTTTCAAAGCCAATATCTATACCTCCGACACCTGCAAAAAAAGATGCACACTTTAACATAAAAATCATCCCTTTATAAAAATAAAGCGGCGTGCCGCAAAATTGTAGTATGAAAAAGAGAGGTAAAACACCTCTACCTTTCTGCTTGCATATTTATTATCCTTTCATAGATTGGCGAAGTTTTGTCATAAACTTTGCACCTTCTAATGTCAAAGATAATATCTGGTTTTAAATTTTCTGCGTTTACAAAAAGTTCTTGTAAACTGACATGAGGTCGTCTGCCTTGATCTTTCTGATCTTGTATAGTTTCTTTTTTGTTTGCAGGATATTTACCAAACTCAAAAGAGTCTATATTTAAGTCATAAATAAACAGCAAGTTGTCATCTAACTTAAATCTGAGAAAGACCAAATCATCAAATTCACACTTTGGACCAAAAGAAGATAAATCCCCTTCAAAGCGAGAAGTTGCCTTGAATTCAATTTTCTTTCCTGTATTAGGGTCTGTAGCGTCTCCAACTTCAGAACCTCTGTTCCAAAGCAAACCTAAACAATAACAACCCATAGGTTCACTAATAGCATCAGGCATATTTACACCACGGTGGCTGTTATTGGAAATATATGTATTCAAATCTTTCCACTTGAAATACGCATTACAAGTTTCATCAATACGAGCATCATCGATTGTGATATAACCAAAATCATTAAATAATGGCATTATTCCTTATTTAGAGAGTTTTACCTCGATTGTATTATAGCATAAAACAAAGTATTTTCAACTGATTTTATAAATATTCACAAAAAAGTCCTGACTACAGTTTCAGATATTCTTCCAGCAAATCCGCTGCGTATCGGCATAATTCCGAACACGGACGCTTTTTATAATACCTGTCGGTTCTCAATTCGGGGATGTGGCTGTCCTTTCCCTCAATCCGCAGATTTAAAAGCTCTCTGCAAATTATCGAGCCGTTGTCCTCTTTGAACCTCTCGGCAAGGGTCTGCACATCTTTGTAAAGCTGAGATTTTGAGCTGTTATCGCCCTTTTTGTAGCCTTTCTTTGCAAGTCCGAGTACCATATTCATACCGCTTACAGTACCGCAGACTTCTCTCAGTCTGCCCATTCCTCCGCCGAACGGTGCGGAAATCATCATGGCAGTTTCCTTGTCCATTCCGTAATCCTCGCAGAAAGCAAGCAACACTGCCTGAGCGCAGTTATATCCGTCCTCAAAAAGACTTTTTGCAAGTTCGCCCTTGGTCATAAAATCCACGTCCTCTCTATTAGCATTATAGCACTTTCGTTGTGAAAAATATAGTTGTTAAATAAATTAATCTATGCTATAATAAAATTTAAGTATATGGAAATATAAATTTCAGAAAAAGGTGATTTACATTGTCTTTTCCGCAGGATAAAATACGAAATTTCAGCATAATTGCACACATCGACCACGGCAAGAGCACACTTGCAGACAGAATTTTAGAGCACACAAACTCGGTATCTGCAAGAGATATGGAAGCTCAGCTTCTCGACGATATGGAGCTTGAGCGTGAAAGAGGTATCACAATCAAGGCTCGTGCCGTAAGCGTTGTATATACAGCTGATGACGGCGAAAAGTATCTTTTCAACCTCATTGACACTCCCGGTCACGTTGACTTCAACTACGAGGTTTCACGTTCGCTTGCCGCCTGTGAGGGCGCAATCTTAGTTGTCGATGCATCGCAGGGCATCGAAGCTCAGACACTTGCAAACACATATCTTGCAGTTGACAGCGGTCTTGAAATCGTGCCCGTAGTCAACAAAATTGACCTGCCGAGCGCAGACCCGGACAGGGTTATAAACGAGATTGAGGATATCATCGGAATACCTGCCGAAGATGCGCCTAAGATTTCAGCAAAGGCAAATATCAACATTCATTCCGTACTCGAAAAGGTTGTGACAGACATTCCTGCTCCGACAGGAGATGTCAACGCACCTCTCAGAGCACTTATATTCGACAGCTACTACGATAGCTATAAGGGTGTAATTATTTACGTCCGTCTCAAGGAAGGACAGATTCACCCGGGCGATGAGTTCAAACTTATGGCTACAGGCAGTGTGTTTAACGTAGTAGAATGCGGTCTTATGCACGCAACTCAGATGGAAAAGACTGACGGTCTTTATGCAGGTGAGGTAGGTTATATCACAGGTTCAATCAAAACTCTTGCAGATGCAAAAGTAGGTGACACGGTAACTCTTACATCAAACCCTGCCGAAGAACCTCTTCCGGGTTATCGTGAGGCTCAGCCTATGGTATTTTGCGGTATTTATCCTGTTGACGGTGCAAGATACGGAGACCTGAAAGACGCTCTCGAAAAGCTCCAGCTCAACGATGCGGCACTTTCTTTCGAACCTGAAACTTCAGTTGCCCTTGGATTCGGCTATCGTTGCGGATTTCTCGGACTTCTTCATATGGAAATCATTCAGGAACGTCTCGAGCGTGAACATCAGCTCGACATCATCACAACCGCACCAAGCGTAATTTACAGAATTACACGCACAGACGGCACTGTTGAGATGATTGACAACCCTACAAACTACCCCGACCCGTCGCTCATTCAGATGGCTGAGGAGCCGGTGACAAACGCACATATCTACACCCCTAAGGAGTATGTAGGTAACATTATGGAGCTTTGTCAGGACAGACGAGGAACATTTATAGATATGCAGTATATTGATGCCGACAGAGTCGATTTGCATTATGTACTGCCCCTTGCAGAGATAATCTACGACTTTTTCGATACGCTCAAGTCACGCACAAGAGGTTACGCATCATTTGACTATGAAATGAAAGAGTATGTTCAGAGTGAACTTGTAAAGCTCGATATTATGCTCAACGGAGAAGTTGTTGATGCACTTTCATTCATTATTCACAAGGATAAGGCTTACGGAAGAGCAAGAAAAATGGCTGAAAAGCTCAAGGAAAAGATTCCGAGACAGCTCTTTGAAGTTCCGATTCAGGCTTGTATAGGCGGAAAGATTATTGCAAGAGAAACCGTAAAGGCTATGCGTAAAGACGTTCTTGCAAAGTGCTACGGCGGTGACATCAGCCGTAAGAAGAAGCTTCTCGAAAAACAGAAAGAGGGTAAAAAGCGTATGCGCCAGCTCGGTACAGTTGAAGTACCGCAGGAAGCGTTTATGGCTGTGCTCAAACTCGATACAGATTAACCTAACCACCTTATATAAAGACAGGACTTGCTTTTGCGGTAAGTCCTGTTTTTACTTTACAGGAAACTGTATTCAGGCAGAAAAAGTTAATTTAATATCAACAATAACCAATATTCTGCTTAAAATGACGTTTATTTTCTTCTTGCAATAAGGCGAGGATAATATTATAATATAAGATAATATTATCGTAAAAATGATTGTGAGGTTTTAAAATGCCTTTTATTAATGTAAAGACAAGCGCAGTGCTTGACGATGCAAAAAAAGAAACATTAAAGAGCAGAATTTCAAAGTCAATTTCACTCATACCCGGCAAAAGTGAGGCATATCTTATGTGTGCGGTAGAGGACAATATTTCAATGATGTTCAGAGGCAGTTCGGCAGAGCCGACAGCTTTTGTTGAAGTGAAAATACTCGGCAGTTCAACGAAGGACGCTTACGCAGACCTCACGGCTGAAATCTGTAACATACTCAGCGAAGAAGCAGGAGTAGCAGGAAGCAACTGTTATGTAAAATTTGAGGAAGTCAAATATTGGGGTATGGACGGATTTATGTTTTAATGCTTTGCATTAAAGCAACGTTGTTATATTGACTTTATCCCAGAGGTAAAAATTATGAAATCATACAGAAAAGAACTGTGGTTCAATGTACCGCAGAGGAGAAAAATAATTCGCATAACCGAGGACGTTCAGCAGGCTATCAACGAAAGCGGAATCAAGGAAGGTCTTGTTCTTGTCAACGCAATGAACATCACCGCATCGGTGTTCATAAATGACGATGAAAGCGGTCTTCACGGAGATTACGAACGCTGGCTTGAAAAGCTTGCGCCCGAAAAGCCGTATGATATGTATGCACACAACGGCTTTGAGGATAATGCAGATGCGCATTTAAAGCGCACAATAATGGGCAGAGAAGTTGTCTGTGCAATCACAGACGGCAGACTCGACTTCGGCACATGGGAACAGATATTTTATTACGAGCTTGACGGCAAACGTCGCAAGCACGCTTTAATAAAAATAATCGGAGAATAATTTATCGGTTTACATATAATTTTCAATTTGAATAGTTGGGGTGTATTTATAAATGAGAATAGTAGTTCTTGCAGGAGGACTCAGTACAGAACGTGACGTGTCCATATCATCAGGAATTCTTGTAGCAAAGGCACTTCGTGAAAAAGGTCACGATGTAGTACTTCTTGACGTATTTTCAGGCTATGAAGAGAATATCTGCGACATTGACGCACTTTTTAAGAAGAATTACAGCTTTGCAGACGATGCAAAGGTCGGCGAAACAATCTGCGATATCAGTGAGGTCAAGGAAAACCGTCTTGACAAATCAGACAGATTTATCGGAACAAACGTTATAGAAATCTGCACCGAAGCAGATATAACTTTTCTTGCTCTTCACGGCGGTGAAGGTGAAAACGGTCAGATTCAGGCGGCACTTGATTTGCTCGGAATCAAATACACAGGCTCAGGCTATCTCGGTTCGGCGCTTGCTATGAACAAAGGGCTTACAAAGAGCGTGTTCAGACAGAACAAAATCAGCACGCCTGCCGGTGAGATTTTCAAGAGCGTTGAAGAAGCCGAAGTTTGGAATATATTCCCTTGCGTTGTAAAGCCTTGTTCAGGAGGTTCAAGCGTGGGGATTGCAAAGGCTGAGAATAAGTCTGAGTTTGACGAAGCTGTGAAAGATGCTTTCAGATATGAAAACGAAGTAGTTGTTGAGCAGTTTGTAAAGGGAAGAGAATTCTCGGTCGGTGTGCTCGGAGGAAAGGCACTTCCGCCAATCGAGATTATGCCTAAGTCAGGTTTCTATGATTATCAGTCAAAGTATCAGGCCGGTGCTACAATCGAAGTCTGCCCTGCTGAAATTGACGAAGAGACAGATAACAAACTCAGAGCAGCGGCAGTTGATGCATATAACGCACTCCATCTCGAAAGCTATGCAAGAGTTGACTTCCTGCTCGATGAAAACGGCAAGACATATTGCCTTGAGGCAAACACTCTGCCGGGTATGACCCCGACAAGCCTTCTTCCTCAGGAGGCGGCTGTAGAGGGCTTGGGCTATGCTGACCTCTGCGAAAAAATCATCGAAATCTCACTCGAAAAATATAACTGATGTTCTGTAACCAATATATCAAGTATACGGTTGGGCAACTAACCTTTAAATTAATCTAAACTTATCTTCCCAAAGGTAAAAAATATGAAGAGATTTACACTTGAAGAAATCGCTGTTTCCTGCAACGGAAAATTTGTCGGAAACGAAAGCGATAAAAACATAACAATTACATCTGTAGAGCGTGACAGCCGTCAGATTAAGGACGGTTCACTTTTCCTTGCAATCAAGGGAGAGCGTGTTGACGGTCACGACTATATAAACAAATGCTACGACAGCGGAGCAGTCTGCGCAATCTGCGAGAAAGCACCCGAGAATGTGACCAAGCCGTACATTCTCGTTGATTCGACTCTCGAGGCTGTAAAGAAAATTGCAAAAGCATATCGTGAAAAATTCGATATCCCCGTAGTGGGTGTGTCGGGAAGTGTCGGCAAGACTTCCACAAAAGAAATGCTTTATGCCGTGCTTTCGCAGAAATACAAAACCCACAAGACGCAAGGTAACCTGAACAACGAACTCGGAGTACCTCTCACACTTCTTGCAATGGAGGAGGATACTGAGGTTGCAATAATCGAAATGGGAATTTCAGACTTTGGAGAAATGACAAGACTTTCTGAGATGGCTCAGCCGACAATCTGCGTGCTTACAATAATCGGTTGCTGTCACCTTGAAAATCTCGGTGACCGTGACGGAGTTCTCAAAGCAAAAACAGAGATGTTTGCAAATGCCCGTGAAAATGCAGAGTTCATACTCAATGGTGACGACGACAAGTTGTATTCCGTTTCTGATGTAAACGGCAAAAAGCCGATATACTTCGGTTTTGCAAGCGATAACGATTACTACGCTCAGGGCATCGAGAATAACGGTGAGGGCGGAATAAGTTGCGCCCTCTGCTTTGAAGGCAAAAGGCTTGATGTAAAAATTCCTGCAATAGGAAATTATATGGTCAGTAATGCACTTGCGGCTGTAGCAGTAGGCAGACTTCTCGGGCTGAGTGACGAAGAACTCACAAACGGTGTCGGTGCATACAAAACAGTCGGCAGTCGTGCAAATGTGATTAATACTGATAAAATCAGAATAATTGACGACTGTTACAATGCAAATCCGACTTCCGTAAAAGCGTCGCTTGATACGCTTGCGAACTTTTCGGGAAGAAAGGTTGCAATCTTAGGCGATATGAAGGAGCTTGGAGAAAAAGAACTCAAGCTTCATTACGAAACAGGCGAGTACGCAAAGTCAAAGGCTAACGCAGTCATAGCCGTAGGGCCTCTTGCACAGGAGCTTGCAAAAGGCGCAGACGGAGAGTGGTTTGAAAGCGTTGAACAGCTCACAAACGCAATTCCTGCACTTGTCAATGAAGGTGACACCGTGCTCGTAAAAGCATCACACTCAATGCACTTTGAGGAAATAGTTGCATTCTTAAAAGAAATTTTTACATAACAAAAGGGCGGATTTTCCGCCCTTTCCTTATATAGTATAGCTTATGATATACAGCACCGCCATAATGACAGGCTGATGAACGATGTAGACAATCATAGTGTGCCGTCCGATAAAACTAATCATCGGGATTTTTAACGTGAAAAATCTGTCAAATCCTTTATCACGGATAAATCTCCACGCAAAATAACCTGTTGCAAATAAAAATATCCACGGGAAAATCGGAAAATAATCGGTCGAATGAAACTCAGCCGACGGAAGTCCGAGAAACGCAAGCCACTTGAAACTGTAGAGAAAATCAGGAAGTTCAAAAAGTTTCAGACTTCCGAAGCCAATGTAACCGTCGGGCAGTCCGTAGAAAATCATAAATATTATAAGGCATAACACTGCTCCTGCAAAGGGCGGTGTTTTTTCTGCGTAAACTCTCAGTGGTTGCAAAATCATCATTGCACAACCGAGAAAATTCAAAATGCCGAACCATATAGCCTGTTCGGGTATGATGAGTACCGTTACAATTGTAATCAGAAAGCCGAAAACATTTAAAATTATGCCACGTTTGAAAGAGCGTTTTGAAAAGTTCAGTGCAATTCCTGATACTATTATGAACGAACAGCAGATAAACCGTTCCCATACAGATGTGAACGGTTGAAATGCCCAGTCGGAGTTGACCGAGAATATTATAAATAAATCGTAAAGCAGGTGAAATACCACCATATTAACGAGTGCAAATCCTCGGATTGCGTCAATCAGATGGTATCTCGTCTTGTTTATTGAAAAAGTGTTATCCATATTTACCTGTGATTGAGTTGATTTATCGGTTGCGTTATGATATGGTGCGTTACATAAAACTCCTTGATGAAGTTAACTCAGAGCAATGTAGCAGTAACCGATATATCAAGTATACGGTTGGGCAACTTGCGTTTCTGCTAAAAACAACCTGTCTGCCCAAAGTTAAAATTACTTGTCCTTTTTCATTTTAACAGTAAATACGGAAATTGCAATACCTAAAAGTACGACAGCATATCCGATAACCCATGCAAGTTCGGGGAGAATTTCGCTGAACTCACCGTTTACGGCAAATCTTGCGGCATTTACAGCGTGAGCAAAAGGCAATGCATTTGCAATTGACTCAAACCAACCTCCTACAAGTGCAGTGTCAAACCAGATATTTGAAAACCAAGCTGAGAGGTTCGTCAACAGCGCACCGCAGATACCGCCGACAGCCTTTTCGTTGAGGATTGTTCCCAGCAACAGACCGAGTGCGATAAAGACAAGCGCAATCGGAATGTTTACAAATACAGCAAGCACAACATTCATACTTACTTCAAGTCCGAGAAATATAGATGCAAGATAACAGATTACTGTCTGTGCAATTGACATAGGAATAAGCGGAAGAGTGTATCCGAGTATGAACTCAAAAGCTTTCAGCGGAGATGTGAAAAGTCTGAGAACGAAGCTTGTTGATCTGTCTTTTGAAATGAGCATTGACGAGAAAAGTGAAACAAAACTGAGTCCGAAAACTGAAATTCCCGGTGTAAGGTTTTGTATCTGAAACAGCTTTGTAGCTCCGGCAGCTTCCTGAGGAATACTTGCGTTAATTGCGGAGAGAAGTACCAAAAGTACAAGCGGAAAGCCAAGTCCGAAAAATAAAGTCAGCATATCACGCAGAATTTCTTTTGTGTTGCGTGATGCAAATACGAGTGTTCTCATTAGATTTCCTCCCCTGCGATTCTGATAAACGCTTCTTCAAAATTATCTGTCTTTGCAAGTTTTTTGAGTTCGTCAGCCGTGCCGACAGCCTTGAGCTCGCCTTTAGCCATAATGCCTATTCTGTCAGAAAGAGCCTCAGCCTCTTCAAGATAGTGAGTTGTAAGTACGATTGTAATTTTACCCTTGAGCTTTTCGATAACTTTCCATAACTCTCTTCGTGCAAGCACGTCAAGTCCGAGTGTAGGCTCGTCAAGGAAAAGAATTTCAGGTTCGGTTATGAGAGCCATTGCAATGCTGAGTCTGCGCTGCCAGCCTCCCGACAGTGTTTTTGCTCTGCTTTTTGCATATTCCTCCATACCGAACTTCTGAATAAAATCTTCGGCTTTCTGCTTTGCGTCTTTTTTGCTGAAACCGTAAATTCTCGCAATCAGCTCGAGGTTTTCACGAACGGTAAGTTTCTCTGCAACAGCTGTTTCCTGAGGTGAAACATTTATAATCTGTTTGACCTTCAGACTATCGGTAACAACACTGTTGCCGCATAAAAACGCATCTCCGTCGGTTATGGGTGCAAGGCACGACAGCATTTTTATGGTAGTCGATTTTCCTGCACCGTTTACTCCGAGAAGTGAGTAGAGTTCGCCTTTTTCGACGGTGAGGTTAAGTGACTTCACCGCTGTTTTGTCTTTGTATTTTTTTGAAAGATTGACAGTTTTTATAGCATCCATCTCAATTATTCCTTTTCTTTATGTGGTTTATTAAAGTCAAAATTCGGCATTTTTGTAAGTGCAATTCCGCCCTTTTTTGTATCTCCGAGTACAAGCAACCTGTCGCCGGGTTCAACTTCAAACACGGTTCTTGCGTGTTTCGGAATTACTATCTGACCTTTTTCGCCGACCTTAACTATGCCGAAAACGTATTTTCCGTCGTTTTCGCTTTCAACAAGAGTTTCATCTTCAAACGGGTAGTTGATGAAGTTGTCTATAGTCGTGTCGAATAAAATTGAAAGCTCTCGGCATTTCATAATGTCGGGGAGAGTTTCGCCGTTCTCCCATTTTGCAACCGATTGACGTGTTACTTCAATCTTTTCGGCAAGCTCTTCCTGAGAAAGTCCGAGTTTCTTTCTCATGTATTTCAAATTCTTACTTATCATACTTTTTCACACCTTTCGATGTCTATGATACACGATGTTTACTGCATTTTCAACCAACTTGTATTTACAATAAATGTTAATTTTAGTTGCATAATTAAAATTTGATACAGTATTATGCTCAAAATATAAACAAGCGAATGCCTCGAACGCAATTCGTGTAGACAGCTTGATATTTTTATTTCGTTACAGATGATGGTATTTTATCAAGACTTTACTTCTCAACAATAACAACTTCTGTTGGTAAAGTTTTGTCAAGCCTTATGTGCCCGAGCGTAACCGAGCAATTCCCTATAACGTAAAAAGCTCCCTGGTTTTATCCAAAGAGCTTTTTGGCATTTGAAAAGGCGTTATCAAAAAAATAACCTACAGTCTAACGACTATAGGTTATTTATGGAGCTGATAACTATGTGCATCAATGAAAAAACACATCTCGTCTTTTGCGGTGTGTACGGTCTTTGCGTATCATCAACGCCACGGGCTAAAAACAGTCCACAGGACTGTTTTCTTAACGCCCTTTCGAATCCCGTTATCAAAAAAAACAACCTACAGTCTAACGACTATAGGTTATTTTTGGAGCTGATAACGGGATTCGAACCCGTGACCTCGTCCTTACCAAGGACGCACTCTGCCTACTGAGCTATATCAGCTTATATTTTTTTACGTTACAGGAAACTGCCCGAACTATATTCGAGACACTCGCCTTTTAATATCATATCATATATGTATTACAATTTCAAATGTTTTTTGAAAAAAGTTTAAAAACATTATAAAACGACGATAAACAAACATTTATTCACACAAAAAATCTATAAATCCCCTTGATAAATTGCAAAAACAGTGTTATAATCTAAATGTTAAATATCCTAAGGTAAGGAGTGGGCAGTAAACCCACTCCTTTGTATTTGTAAAAGGGAGGTATATTATGGCAAAAAGCAAGGGCGGAGTGACTGTGACAAAGGTCAGAGAACTTTGCGAGCCTATCGTAAAGGAATTTGGACTTTCACTTTGGGACGTCCGCTATGAAAAGGAAGGCGCAGACTGGTTTCTGAGAATCTTCATCGACAAGGAAGAAGGGGTTGACATTACAGACTGCGAAAAGGTGTCAAGAGCAATCAACGCACCTCTCGATGAACTCGACCCTATTGAAAATGCGTATTGTCTTGAGGTGTGTTCTCCCGGAATAGAAAGAGAGCTTATCCGTGACGAGCACTTTGAGCAGTTCATCGGAGCTGATATTATGGTAAAGATGAGACGTCCGATTGAAGGTATCGGAAGAGAATTTAAAGGCGTTCTCAAAGCATACGAGGATTCAATGGTGACAATAACCGACCACAGTGCTGAAAATGAAATGACTATCAACAAGAAAGATGCAGCCTGGATAAAGCTCGACGACTTCGATATATAAGTTATAATTTATAATATTTATAGAAAAGGATGATTTGGAAAATGACGAACAAGGAATTATTTGAAGCATTGAGAATGTTTGAGAAGGAAAAAGATATCCCTATGGATTATATGCTTCAGCAGATTGAAAAGGCAATCGTGATAGCTTGCAAGAACTACTACGGCGGAAACGAAAACGTAATCTTTAAGGCTGACCCTGAAAAGAATACTTTTGATGTAAAGCTTGTAAAGGACGTAGTTGCAGAGGTTGAAAACCCTGATTTTGAAATCACAAGAGATGATGCAGAGAAAATCAACAAGAGAAAAATCTACAGAATCGGCGATCAGGCTGAAATTCCTCTTGACCCTAAGAAACTCGGCAGAATTGCAGTATCGGCTGCAAGAAACGTAATCAGACAGGGCATCAGAGCAGGCGAGAAGGGACAGACACTCATCGAGTTCCAGAGCAAACTCGGTGAAATCGTAACAGCAACTGTTGAGAGAATCGACCCGAAAAGCGGTATCGCAACAATCAAAATCGGCAAGAGCGAAGCAATGCTTCCTAAGAGTGAACAGGTTGGCTGTGACAACGTCAAAGAAGGCGACCACATCAAGGTATACATCGCAGATGTAAAGGACAACGAAAGAGGTCCTCACGCTATCATTTCAAGAACACACCCCGGCTTTGTAAAGAGATTGTTCGAGCAGGGCGTTCCTGAAATCTTCGATGGTATCGTTGAAATTAAGTCAGTTTCCCGTGAGGCAGGTTCCCGTACAAAAATGGCTGTAACAAGCAGTAATCCTGACGTAGATGCAATCGGTGCTTGTATCGGTCCTAAGGGAGCAAGAGTTAACGCAATCGTTGAAGAACTCGGCGGTGAGAAAATTGATATCATAGAATACAGTGAAGAGCCTGAAAAGTACATTTCAGCAGCACTCTCCCCTGCAAGCGTATGCAAGGTTGAAATCATTGATGAAGAAACAAGAAGCTGTAAGGCAACTGTTCCTGACGGACAGCTTTCACTTGCAATCGGCAACAAGGGTCAGAACGCAAGACTTGCGGCAAGACTCACAGGTTGGAGAATTGACATTCGTCCCGAAAGCGGTTTCTACGGCGAGGACGAAGAACAGTCAGATGATGTTATCGTAGAGGAAACAGCAGAAGAAGCTGTTGAAGAATAATATATACGTTTCGGTCAATCGCAGGGACGACTACAGGTCGTGCGAAATCGGACACGAGGTATAAATATGGTAAAGCAGAAAAAGGTTCCGCTGAGAAAATGTACAGGATGCGGAGAGATGAAGGAAAAGCGAGAACTGATAAGAGTTGTCAAAGGTCCTGACAAAAAGGACGAGGACGGCAACGTTATATCGGCAGGAGAAATTTCGCTTGACCTTACAGGTAAAAAATCAGGCAGAGGCGCATATGTATGCAAAAGCGCAGAATGCTTTGAAAAGGCAAGGAAAGCAAGACGATTTGAGCGTTCGCTTAGCTGTAAAATTCCCGAAGAGGTTTATGAACAGATGAGCGCAGAACTTGCAAATGCCGAAAAATAATTCATAATAACCCGACAGGAGGAGCAGATGAACGACAGAATACTATCACTGCTCGGGCTTTGCAGACGTGCAGGAAAGCTTGTCATCGGCGCAGATCCGTCGGTGGAGTCTATAACAAAAGGAAAGTCGCAGATAATAATTTATGCAAAGGACTTTTCAAAATCGAGCGCAAAGCCCGTGCTTGAAACGGCACACAAGAATAATATCAAAACATACTGCATAAACAGAAGCAAAGATGAGATAAGCTTTGCACTCGGCAAGCTTTGCGGAGTATTGTCCGTTGAGGATAAAGGCTTTGCAGATAAGCTTGAACAGTTAATTACAGACGAACAGGGAGGAGAATTATATGATAAAATACAAGGTTAAGGACGTAGCGAATGATTTGGGGGTATCCAACAAGAAAATCACAGAGATACTCGAGAAGCACTGCGGTGTTACAAAAAAGACAATGACAGCTCTTGATGAGAACGAACTCGACGTAATTTTCAGCGTAATCACAAAAGAAAACAGCGTTGACAGCTTGGAATCATATTTTGCAAAGCGCAATGCTCAGATTGACAAGACAAAAGAAGCAAAGTCAGAGCCTAAGGCTGAAAAGAAAGCTGAAAATAATGCAAAACCTGAGAAGAAAAAGTCTGATAAAAAGCCTGAAAAGGCAAATAATAACGATAAGCCAAAGGCTGAGAAGAAGCCTGCAAAGGCAGAAAAAGCCGAAAAGCCTGTTGAAGTGAAGAGCGAAGAAGAAACAACTTCACGCAAGCGCAGAGTTATTGACACCCGTGCAATCAACGTTGACGTTGAGCGTTATAACTCAAAGTACGACGATATGGCGCATGACAGCTCAAAGATGCGCAGTACAGACCAGACAATGAAAAAGCAGAAGTTTGCCAATCGTTCACAGAAGCAGAAGGGCAGACGTCAGGGCAAGAGAGAGACAGAAGCAGAGCGTCTGAAGAGAATCGCTCTCGAGCGTAAGCAGAAGCCTATCACAGTTGAAATTCCTGACGAAATCGTGGTTTCAGAGCTTGCACTCAGACTCAAGGCTACAGTTGCCGAAGTAGTAAAAAAAGCATTCCTTATGGGAACAATGGTAACTGCAACAGATACAATTGACTTTGATACAGCTTCACTCATCGCAATGGAGTTCCACGCAAAGGTTGAAAAAGAGGTTGTAGTTACAATCGAAGAGAGAATTATTGACGACAGTGAGGACGACGATGCAAATCTCGTTGGCAGAGCTCCTGTAGTTGTAGTTATGGGACACGTTGACCACGGTAAAACATCAATTCTCGATGCAATTCGTCACGCTAACGTAACAGCAGGCGAAGCAGGCGGTATCACACAGCATATCGGTGCTTACAGAGTTCAGATTGACGGCAAGCCAATCACATTCCTCGATACTCCGGGTCACGAAGCGTTCACAACAATGCGTGCGAGAGGTGCACAGATTACAGATATCGCAATTCTTGTAGTTGCGGCTGATGACGGTATTATGCCACAGACTATCGAGGCTATCCACCATGCTAAGGCAGCAGGCGTATCCGTAATCGTAGCGATCAACAAAATGGATAAGGTAGGCGCAAATCCTGATCAGGTTAAGCAGCAGCTCACAGAGCACGAGCTTATCCCTGAAGAATGGGGCGGTGACACACCTTGTATTCCTGTATCTGCAAAGACTAAGGAAGGTCTTGACGATCTCCTTGAAATGGTAGCTCTTGTAGCTGAAATGAAGGAACTCAAGGCTAACCCTGACAGAGCGGCTAAAGGTACTGTAATCGAAGCACGTCTTGACAAGGGCAGAGGTCCTGTTGCAACAGTTCTTGTTCAGAACGGTACACTTCACAAGGGCGATACAATCATTGCAGGCACTTGTGTAGGACGTGTAAGAGTTATGACAAACGACAAGGGCGAAAGAGTTCAGGAGGCAGGTCCTTCAGTTCCTGTTGAAATCACAGGTCTTGACGAAGTTCCTACAGGCGGTGATATTTTCGACGCAGTAACAGACGAACGTCTTGCAAGAACTCTTGTTGAACAGAGAAAGACTGCCAAGAAGGAAGAAATCTTCAACGCACAGACTAAGGTAACACTTGACAACCTCTTCGACCAGATGAAGTTAGGCGAAGTCAAGGAACTTCAGATAATCATTAAAGCTGACGTACAGGGCTCGGTTGAGGCTGTTAAACAGTCACTTGAAAAGCTTTCAAACGAGGAAGTAAGAGTAAACGTAATTCACGGTGCCGTAGGTGCAATCAACGAGTCAGACGTAATGCTCGCTGAAGCTTCAAATGCAATCATCGTAGGCTTTAATGTTCGTCCTGATGCGGTTGCTTCTGAAAATGCAGAGCGTTCAGGTATTGATATGCGTCTTTACAGCGTGATCTACGACTGTATCAACGAGATTGAAACAGCTATGAAGGGTATGCTCGCACCTAAGACAAGAGAAGTTGTACTCGGTATGGCTGAGTGCCGTAACGTTATCAAAATTAAGTCAGTCGGCACAGTTGCAGGTTCATATGTCAAGAGCGGTAAGATTCAGCGTAACGGCGGTGTAAGAGTTATCCGTGACGGTATCGTAATCGCAGAAGATACAATCGCATCATTACAGAGATTCAAGGACGCTGTAAAAGAGGTCAACGAGGGCTACGAGTGCGGTATCGGACTTGAGAAGTTCAACGACCTCAAGGAAGGCGATATGTTCGAGGTTTACACAATCGAAGAATACCGTGACTAAGTCTAAAAGACAGATTGGAATAATTTACAACTTAAAAAAACCGACTGATAAAATATATATCGGTTACGTTTATGAAACAATATGAATTGTAATTAAAAAACAAAATGACACGGTCGGGCAACAGATTTATATGATTGCACCGACCTGTCATCTCGAGGTAAAAATGGGACATAGAATTGAGAGAACAACAGAAGATGTAAAAAGAGAGCTTACGGCTATTTTCCGTGAGCTTAAAGACCCCAGAGTTGCCGAGACTTTTCTGTCAATTGTGAGAGTTGAGGTTACAAACGACCTCTCTTACTGCACGGTTCAGGTCAGCGCAATCGAGGGTATGGACAGAGCAAAGGAAGCTGTAAAGGGACTTAAATCCGCATCGGGATTTATCCGCAGAGAGCTTGGTCACAGACTCAAACTCCGCCACGTTCCCGAGCTTATATTCAACGCTACCGACAGCATTGAATATTCTGCTCACATCAACACAATTTTAAACAGTCTTGATATATCGACTGATGAGGAAAATAGCGATGAATCTTTATGATATTGCCCGATTTCTTGAGGCACACGACAATTATGAAATTCTCACACACGCATATCCCGACGGAGATACCCTCGGAAGCGGTTTTGCTCTCTGTATGGCCTTACAGCAGATAGGCAAGAACGCAAGGGTTATCACAACTAACATTCCGTCAAAGTTTGTGTATCTCACAAAGGGCGTAAAGGAACAGGATTTCGAGGCTGAAACAATCATCAGCACCGATGTTGCGGCTGACAGTCTCTTAGGCTCAAATATGGGCAAATATTTAGGCAAGGTCGATATCTGTATCGATCATCACGGTTCAAATACCTTCACTGCAAAAGAGAAATTTGTCGACAGATTTGCAGCGGCAAACTGTGAGATTATCTATAAGCTTATCCAGCGAATGGACGTAAAGTTCACAAAGGAAATCGCAGACTGCCTCTACACAGGTATTTCAACCGACACAGGCTGTTTCAGATACACAAATACCACTGCTGAAACTATGCGTGTTGCGGCAAGTCTTATGGACTACGGCTGTGACACCGCATACATAAATAAGTCGATGTTTGAAACAAAGTCAAAGGAGAAAATCCAGCTTGAGCACTCTGTTTATAACACAATCGACTATTGTGCAGACGGTAAGTGTGCGATAATCTACATTACGCTCGATATGCTTAAACAGCTTGACGTGGGCGACGACGAAATGGAAGGTCTTGCCTCGATTCCGAGACAGATTGAAGGCGTCCTCCTCGGTATCACTATGAAAGAAAAAGAGGGCGGATTTTTCAAAGTGTCAGTGCGTACAAATGATGATATCAACGCATCTGACTTCTGTTCAAAGTTTTCGGGTGGCGGACACCCTGCGGCGGCAGGCTGTACAATTGAGGGCGATCTTGAAACCGTAAAGAAAAAGCTTGTGAAGGCAGCTGAAGAATTCTTATGAACGGTGTAATTTTAATTGATAAACCTGCGGATTTTACGTCGTTCGACGTGGTAGCCGTAGTGCGTAAAATAACAGGACAGCGCAAAACAGGGCATACAGGCACACTTGACCCCAACGCAACAGGAGTTCTGCCGATACTTTTAGGCAGTGCAACAAAGGCGCAGGACTTAATTGTGAACCACGATAAAACCTATATCGCAGATTTCCGTCTCGGGCTCACAACCGATACCCTTGACATATGGGGCAAGGTTCTCACAGAGCAGAAATCTGAGGTTGCAAGAGATGATATTCTCAACGTAATTCCTAATTTCAGGGGCGAAATTGAGCAGATACCTCCGATGTTTTCAGCCGTTCAGAAAAACGGTCAGCGACTTTATGACCTTGCAAGAAAGGGAATTGAAGTCGAGCGAGAAAGCAGAAAGGTGACAGTCTACAGCCTTGAACTTCTTGAGTTTGATGAAGAAACTCAGTGCGGAAAGCTTGAGATTTCCTGCTCAAAGGGAACGTATATCCGCACGATAATTGACGATATCGGCAGAGTTCTCGGTGTGGGCGGTATTATGACAGGGCTGAGAAGAATTTCAGCCTGCGGTTATAATATCGACGATTGCATAACACTTGACAGGGCAAGAGAGCTTGCCGAAAACGGCGAGTTTGAAAAGCACATCAGCTCGGTTGAGAGTCTTTTTGAAAGCTACGGCTATGTTATCGTTTCGGAGGCTCAGGCAAGACGTTTTTCAAACGGAGGAGCACTCGACACGGAGCGTACATATCTGAAAAAGCTCACTCTTGAAAACGGTCAGATTTTCAGAGTAAAGGATCGTGAAAACAAGTTCCTCGGACTTGGCACAGTTGACACGGAAAATAAACTGCTGAAAATTTATAAGCTGTTTTAATATCAGAGAAAAGGTGAATTAAAAATGTTCAGAAAAATATTTGTAATATTCAGGTCGATATTTTTACTTCCTCATATTATAGCGTTCAGGTTCAGTAAAAATCACAAGACTATATGTGCTGACCTCGACAGGTGGAGAGAATTCTGCCCCAACGGAAAAAGTTACGGATATACATATCTTTTTCTGTACGTTATGTGCTTTTTCAAGGAGTTTAGAAATCTGTTCTACCTCAGAGTGGGCAACGCAAAGTATTTTCTAAGAATTTTTTGCAAACCGCTTGCGTCGCTCTATCTTATCAGCAGAAATATCGGCCCCGGACTTTTTATTCAGCACGGCTTTTCGACAATTCTCGGACTTGAGTCAATGGGGAGTAACTGTTGGGTAAATCAGCAGGTAACTCTCGGGCACAACGAAAAAGGCAAGCCGAAAATCGGTAATAACGTAAAAATTCTTGCAGGTGCAAAGATTATCGGTGACGTAACCGTAGGAGATAACTGTGTTATCGGCGCAGGTGCGGTAGTAGTAAAGGATGTTCCGCCGAACTGCGTTGTTGTGGGAAGCAGAGCGTACATCGTGAAACGTAACGGCGAAAAAGTCCGTGAAGAGCTTTAAATCGTATATAAAGATATAAAAATAAAATTTTTTCAAAAGTTGCATAGTTTTATGCAACTTTTTTTGTTTTTTCGCCGTAGTCGGAGGTGAAAAAATGGTTATATATCAGATGAAGAAACCTGTTGAGTCGCTTACATCGGATTGTGTGGGCGTAACAGGCGATAATCTTGCACACACACAGGAATTCTATATCAAAGATGTGTCGGACGATACGCTGAGCTACACCCTGCATCTCAGATTTGCAGACGGAAGCGTAAATTCCGTCACACCCGACTCGGTTCAAAATGACGGTGAGGGTACGGGAATACGCTGGGTAGTTAAGCAGAATGATATTTTTATGCACGGCTACTTTGAACTTCAGATTGAGGGCAGAAACGAGGAAGGTTTCGTATTTCAGACCGAAATCATAAGACTCTATGCCGATGAAAGTATTCCGATTGAGGATAAGGAGTACGAAAATCCGAACTCCGCAACCCTGAAACTCAGAGATGAAGTGTACAAAGCACTTGAGCAGATAACCGAACAGCAGAAGCAGATTGAAGAAAATCTTGCACTCATTGAGCAGACTGACCTTTCGTCAAAGCTTGATGATGCCGATGAATCGGTCAAAACATCAAATATAGCGACTAAAGCCATAACAACAGATAAAATCGCAAACAATGCCGTAACTTCAATCAAGATTGCAAGCAATGCTATAACAAGTTCCCAGATTGTTGTGGGTTCGGTTTCTCTTGATAAGCTTTCATCAGAGGTACAGAATACGATAAGCTCAAAGGCTGATAAAACAGCTCTTGAGTCATACGAGAAAACTGCAAATAAGATTTACACTGAGGAAGATATTACAAATGCTGATAAGAACTATCCTTCGGTTGCGTATCTTAATGAGTATTACTATAACTTCATTGAAACGGAAGATTTGCTTGACGAAAAGTATGACAACTCGAATGTTGAAACAGGAAGCGGAACTCTCACTGTAAATGACGGTAATAGCGATAAGATTAATTCGGCAGAGTTTGAATATCAGAAAATCGGCAACTATGTGAATGTCCATATCTATGCCGACTTCAAGGCTTTTACTCCTGCAAGTTCATCGCAGAGCATTACTCTTTCAGGATTGCCGTTTGTTTGTAAAAACTCGGTTACTCCGAGAGAAATGTGTATTACAACGGCAAAAAAGCAGATGTTGTGGGGTATTGTAACGGGTTCGGCAAGACTTACATTGTTACTGTTCGATGTATCGGCATTTACAGAGAATGAAAAACTTTCGTTTTCGCTCAGATATAAAATTTCATAAAGAGGTGTATTAATGGAACTTAAAACAGAATTTGTGCTTGATATGCTGACAACAGACAGCGTGTCGGTGCTTCAGAAAAGATATTTTGAATTTGACGGAAAACGTTACTATACTGAAAACATCAGAAATGCCTATCTCAACAGCGAAGAGGGCAGACAGAGTATTATAAACGTTTTGCCTGAGGAATATCAAAATGCAGTCTTTGCAGTGTGGGGAGATACTCCGACAACTGAATCAGAAGCCGAAAGCGCATAAAATTAAGGGGACGAATTGCTCGTCCCCTGTTGTTTTGCTGTAATTCAATTTTCTTTGCCTGATGGTGCAAGTCCTGTGAGGAATTGAATACTTCTTTCGATTGAGTCTTTTGAAGTTCCCCAGTCCTGACCCTGACTTCTGTAGTCGAACATTGAGCAGAAGTGTGTGATGTCAGCCTTGAGTGATTCGAGATACTTCTTTGTGAGAGTTGCCGTTTCTGTGTGGAAATCTGCAAGGTGCTTGGACGCAATACCGTCTTTTGCAGTTGCGGTTTCCATTATAAAAGAGTAGTGCTTCAGGCAGATGTAAGGCTGTTCGTTGTAAAGTTTTCTGAACTCTTCGCCTTTTGCCCACTCAACAAAGATTGTAGCCATAAAATGCTTCATATCCCATTTTATTCTGTCGCACACATAACAGGAAGAAAGCTCTGTTTTAATAGCTTCAAGTTGTTTCTTGTCGGGCTTGCCTTTGATTTTTTTCGGGAAATAGTTGTCGATAATTTCCTGCAAATGGCTTTCGAGAATAAGTGCATTGGGAAGTTTCTGACCTTTTTCAAACATCTGCGAAAAATGGCGGTGACAGAACCCCTTTTTATTCGTTTCAATGCGAACATCGGGAACCATCATCGAATCACCTGTAATAAATTTTACATACTGCTCCTCAAGCATACTCTCCATTCGGCATATCGGACAGCCGTCCTTCGGCATAAATATATCGTTAATCGGAATTGTACAAATTGTTTCCTTCATAAAATTTCCTCCGTTGTTGTATTGAGATTATTGTATCACATAAATCAGCTTTGTGGTATAATTATTTTGAAATAAATTCGCAAAGGTGTGAAATGTATGGTATGCACGGAATTTGACGGCGGAATAAAAGTCAGCGGTGTGACTGACCTTGACCTTGCACAGACTCTCGACTGCGGTCAGAGTTTCAGATGGGTTGAGCAGGAAGATAAAAGTTTTATCGGCGTGGCTTACGGAAAGTGTGTCACCGTGTCGCTTGACGGAACCGACTTATATATAGAAAACGCAACGAAAGAAGATTTTGAAAAAATCTGGTTTGATTATTTTGACTTGTCGCTTGATTACGGGAAAATCCGTGAAGAGATAAGCAGAATACATCCTGTTCTTGAAGAGGCGGCAAAATATGCTCCGGGTATCAGAATACTCAGACAGGAACCATATGAGGCACTCTGCACTTTTATAATATCGCAGAACAACAATATAAAGAGAATCAAAGGCATAGTAGGACGTCTTTGTGAAAACTTCGGGGAAAAAATTAAAGAAAATACCTATGCTTTCCCTACAGCACAGAAAATGGCTCAGCTTACAGCTGAGGACCTTGCACCTTTAAGAGCAGGTTTTCGCAATCGCTATCTGATAGATGCGGCAAAAAAAGTAGCGGGCGGAGAAGTCGACCTTGAAAAATGCAGAACTGCCGATTATGAAGAAGCGAGAAAGGAACTTACGAAAATAACGGGCGTAGGTGTAAAAGTTGCAGACTGTACGCTTTTGTTCGGAATGCACAGAGTAGAGGCTTTTCCTGTTGATGTGTGGATGAAACGTGCTATGGAGAAGTTGTTCCCCGATATGACTCCTGATGATTTCGGAGAGTGGGCAGGGATAGCTCAGCAGTACATTTTCCATTATAGCAGAATGCATTCGGAATTGTTTTTATAAGCTTTTTTGAGTTATATTGAATAAGTACGATTAATCCTTTTTGTGGAAAATGATGTATGTTTTGTAAAAGTGTACATAAATTCTAAGAAAAGATTTTACTTAAAAAATATAAATTTAATTGCGAGTTTAATTCCTTTATGATATAATAAGCTCGATAAGTAACGTTTTTGCACAAAAACTGTGGTAATATCAATATATTTTAATATTCAATGATATATTGCGGTGAAGTAAAATAGCGGACTTTTTCGCATTTGGTCGTAAAAATGCGGTGTTATAAAACAAAAAGGAGTAATCAAAAATGAACAAAATCAAAAAGCAGGTTTCTGTTTTACTTGCAACAATGATGGCTTTTGGCACTGTTGCAACTGCTTCATTCAGCGCAAGTGCGGCAGAAACAACTGAAAGCACAATTTCAGTGACATCAAATCTCTGCGATACTCAGACTGTAACTTATGACGCAGATGACAAGCAGGTTGAGATTACATATTATCTCCAGTCAGATAATATGATTCTTAACACACAGGGCGGTCTCTACTATGACAGCTCAGTTCTTCAGCTTGCTGAAGGCACCGGTGTTAAAACGGCTATGCCTATTTTACAGGACGGTGCTATAACAAACTTTAACCTCACAGACAAGGTTCTCTTCAACTCAACAAACCTCAATCTCTTTGACTTCACATCAAAAGGTGTTTACTTTACGGTAACTTTTGATATCGTTGGTTCAGGAGATACATCTGTTGACCTCAGTGTTGATATCCTCACAGCAACAGAAGCTACTTCTTTTGATAATCTTGAAAATGCAGAAGACGTTGAACTTGTTTATTTTGATGAAGTTCAGAGCGATAAGTTTGAGTTCACTTCAGAAGCTAACGTAATCGGTGAATCTGCCGACAGTGTTAGCATTAAGGGTGACATCGACCTTCCGCTTACAAATAACGGTGAAGGCATATACACCGGTTATGTTGACCTCGACGCAGGCACATACACATTCAGAGTAAATGAAAACGGCACACAAATGTGTAACGGTAGTGCATTTACTGATGTTATTTACAACATTCCTTACTATTCAGAATTTAAGTCTGCTACAACACTCAATGTTTCCGGCGGCAGATACACATTCAGCTATAACGTAAACACAAACTGTCTTACAGTTAAGTTTAAGCCATACTCAGATCTCGTTGAAATCTTCGGTGATATCAATGTAGAACTCGTTAAGGGTTCAGGCACAATCTTCACA
>JBGUUJ010000025.1:0-4938 GCA_045133455.1 Ruminococcus sp. | reverse complement strand
TTCGTACAGACAACTTGATATTTTTATTTTGTTACAGATGTTGGTGTTTTATCAAAGCTTTACTTCACGACAATAACAACTTCTGTTGGTAAAGTTATGTCAAGCCTTCTATGCCCGAACGTAACCGAGCACAGAAGTTTTGAAAAGATGAAGCTGTCTGCACCAATTGCGTGCGAGCCACTCGCTTTTTTATGGTGTTTAGTATTAATTATCCGCCATATTAGCCATACATTCCGCACGAACATACATTGAGCAGAATAAGAATACAATACCTGCAATAATCGTGAATGGCAAATCGAATACTGCGAATATTGAAAATCCACTGCCGTAGTAAAACTTTATGAATGCAGGTGCAAGTCCGCTTACTACAAGTGCAATTGCAAATTTTTCGGCAATTTTCAATCTTTTGACTGTTGTATTTTCATACACATATTTTCCGAGTGCTCTCAGTCCGATAATGCCTGTTATCACCTTGAGTATTATTGATAAAAGTGTAACTCCTGCCACAACGTAAACATACAGGTCTACACCCTGATATGACCACGACGGCAGAATAACTGTCATAATATCCTCATACAACGACAAAGCTGAAATAACAATGCTTACAAGCACAAGCACCGAAGCATATTTTAAATTAGTTCTCATTTTTTACCTCTATGTAGATAGGTTCATTTTATAGAAAATAGGGAGAGTAAGTTCGCCCATTATATTTGCATTTTATGTAAGCACACCGCACACAATTCGAGCAGATAGAATGATATGAGATTTATGATTGTGTCCCGACAGAAACATTCATATACCGATAACGCAAAGGGACGTACATCACCGTACGCCCCTTGAAAAAATCACATTATTCAGCCGATGATTTCTTTAATCTTAGCTTCTGCCGCTGTTGCGTCTGCCTTACCTCGGCTGTTCTTCATTACAAATCCGACCATAGCCTTGATAGCCTTTTCCTTGCCGTTCTTGTAATCTTCAACTGCCTTCGGGTTGCTTTCAACTGCCTGCTTGCAAAGCTCAATCATTGTGTTCTCGTCGAGTCCGCCCATATCGCTTTCGCTGATAAACTCAAGCGCACTCTTGCCTGTATCGAGCATTTTTTCAAGTGTTGACTTCGCAAGATTGTTGCGGATTTTTCCGCTGTCGAGGAGTTTTACAAGCTCATTGAGCTGTTCAGGCGAAACTGCAACATCGAAAATTTCCTTGTCGGACTCTGTTTCAACTCTGCTGAAAATCTGTCCGATAATAAAGTTAGAAACTGTCTTAGGTGACTTCACACCCTCGCAAGCCTTGTCAAAATATTCGCTGATGTTTCTGTATTTCGTAAGAAGCTGTGCGTCCTTTTCAGGAATTGCAAGCTCGTCAACGTATCTCTTGCACTTATCTGCAGGAAGCTCCGGAAGTGTAGCCTTGATTTCCTCAACCTCTTCCTTTGTAACGTGGATTGTCACAAGGTCAGGGTCACGGAAGTAACGGTAGTCGTGTGCGTCTTCCTTACTTCTCATTGATGATGTTGTGTTTGTCGCATCATCATAGCGCAGTGTCTCCTGAACAACTTTTCCGCCGCTTTCAATGAGATCAACCTGACGCTCATACTCATATTCCATAGCCTTGCAGATGTTGTTAATTGAGTTCATATTCTTAATCTCCGTACGAGTACCGAACTCCTCCTGTCCCTCAGGACGAACGGAAATATTAACGTCACAACGCATTGAACCCTCCTGCATTTTGCAGTCGGAAATGCCGATATATCTCATAACCTGCTGAAGTTTTTCAACGTACTCCCTTGCCTCGTCAATTGAACGGATATCAGGCTCGGAAACGATTTCGATAAGAGGAACACCGCCACGGTTGTAGTCAACATATGTGTCACCGTGCTGATGTATAAGTTTTCCTGCGTCCTCTTCGATGTGAATGTGATGAAGTCTGATTTTTCTGCCGTTTGAAAGCTCCACATAACCGCCGATTGAAAGCGGAGCATAGAGCTGGCTTATCTGATATGCCTTTGAAAGGTCAGGATAACAGTAATTCTTTCTGTCCATTTTTGAGATTTCCGCAATTTCTCCGTGAGTGGCAAGACCCGCCATAATTGCGTACTTTACAGCCTGCTTGTTGAGTTTCGGAAGTGTGCCCGGAAGTCCGATACACACAGGACAGCAATGGCTGTTTGGCTCTCCGCCGAACTGAGTTGTACAGCCGCAGAAAATCTTTGTTTTTGTTGAAAGCTCAATGTGGGTTTCAAAACCCGCAACTAATTCATATTTCACAGCTTTACACCCCACTTTGTATCCTTGAAGTTTTCTCCTGCCGCCTGCTGATATTTGTAAGCAGCATTGAGAATTTCAGCCTCACCGAAGCTCTTGCCGATTAACTGCATACCAATCGGCATACCCTTAGCGTTGAATCCGCAAGGCACTGAAACACCCGGCAGACCTGCAATATTTACAGGAACAGTGCAGATATCCGTGAGATAAGTTTCAATCGGGTCTGAAACTGCACGTCCCATTTCAAATGCTGTCATAGGAACTGTAGGCGCAAGAATCACGTCACAATGCTCGAAAGCCTCATTGAAAGCCTTTACGATTGTTCCTCTCAAATTCTGAGCCTTTTTGTAGTAAGCGTCATAGTAGCCTGCTGAAAGCACATAAGTTCCGAGAAGAATTCTGCGCTTAACCTCTTCACCAAAGCCCTCTGAACGAGTACGGCAAATCATATCGTGAGTGCCGTTGTAGTGCTCGGTCTTGTAGCCGTAACGAATACCGTCGTAACGTCCGAGGTTAGATGATGCCTCAGCGCAAGCGATGATATAGTAAACAGGGAGTGCAAACTTGAGTGCAGGAAGGTCAAAGTAGACAATTTCAGCACCGAGTGACTTGTAAACCTCAGCCGCTTTCAGAACAGCCTCTTTTACATCATCACGAACACCGTCAAGATATTCTCTTGCAATACCGATTTTCATTCCTTTGATGTCATTGTTGAGCTTTGAATAAGTATCTCCGCTGTAGCCCTTTGAAGTAGAATCCTTGTCATCATACTTTGAAATTGCATCGAATACGATTGAAGCATCTTCAACACTCTTTGTGATAGGACCAATCTGATCAAGTGAGCTTGCGTAAGCAACAAGACCATAACGTGAAACTGCACCGTATGTCGGCTTTAAGCCTACGATACCGCAGAACGACGCAGGCTGACGGATAGAACCGCCTGTATCTGAACCGAGACCGTAAGCCGCAATGTTTGCGCCTACTGCACTTGCGACACCGCCTGATGAACCGCCTGAAACGTGGTTAGTATTGAACGGGTTTGTAGCCGCACCAAAGCAGGAATTTTCGCAGGAAGAACCCATTGCGAACTCGTCCATATTTGTCTTACCGAGCATTACGGCGTTCTGACCCTGTAAAATATCCCATACGGTTGCGTTATAAATTGGCTTGTAGCCTGTTAAAATCTTTGAACAGCAAGTTGTTTCGATACCCTTTGTCGAAAGGTTATCCTTGAGAGTCATCGGAACACCTTCAAGAAGTCCGATTTCCTCGCCTGATGCGATTTTCTTGTCAACGGCTTCGGCTGTTTTGAGTGCCTCGTCACCTGTTACGTTAACATAAGCGTTAAGCTCACCGTTTGACTTTTCGATTTCTTCAAGATAGCTTTTTGTAAGCTCGGTGCATGAGCACTGCTTTGTGGTAAGCATCTCGTGAATTTTTGAAATTGTACCCATTATTACACCGCCTTACTCTCTGGTTCTCACAAGGAAGTGATCCTCAGCCTGCTCAGGGGCATTCTTGAGGATTTCCTCACTGCTGTATGACTCAACAACCTCGTCCTCACGGAAAACGTTTGAAAGGTTATTGATGTTGTCAAATGCCTCGTCACTTGACGGAGCATTGTTGATTTCGTCTGCAAAATCTATAATTTCCTGCATTGACTGTGTAAGGCTGTCAAGCTCCTCTTCGGGAACAAAAAGCTTTGAAAGCAATGCAATGTTTTCAACATCTTCTCTTGTTACCATAAAAACCATCCTTTGTAAAGTATTACGGGACGTCAGGGATGCCGTCCCCTACAATTTCTCGCAGAAACATTTCCCGTAGGGGGACGGGTTCCCACACGTCCCGAAACGCATAGTATTATCTTAACTTGATGTGTACTTCTCTGAGCTGCTGCTCTGTAACCTCACCCGGTGAGCCGAGGAGTAAATCCTGAGCATTTGAGTTCATCGGGAATGCGATTACCTCACGGATATTCTCTTCTTCAGTGAGGAGCATAATCATTCTGTCAACACCCGGAGCCATACCTGCGTGAGGCGGTGCACCGTACTGGAATGCGTTGTACAGAGCCGAGAACTTAGCCTTGAGGTCTTCCTCTGTGTATCCTGCAAGCTCAAAAGCTTTCTTCATAATCTCGATATCGTGGTTACGAACCGCACCTGATGAAAGTTCTACACCATTGCACACAATGTCATACTGATATGCAAGAATCTCCTCAGGTTCCTTGTTGAGAAGAGCGTCAAGACCACCCTGTGGCATTGAGAACGGATTGTGAGTGAAGATAATCTGGTTTGTTTCCTCGTCACGCTCGAACATCGGGAAGTCAACGATGAAGCAAAGCTCAAATCTGCTTGTATCAATGAGGTCAAGACGCTTAGCAACCTCTGTTCTGATCTGACCTGCAAGCTTAGGAGCATCCTTAGCTGTGTCAGCGATGAAGTAGATTACGTCGCCTGCCTTAGAGTTGTTTCTCTTGATAAGTTCTTCACGGTCGCCCTCTTTGAGGAACTTATCGATAGGACCATCAAAAGTAAGGTCGTCTCTTACCTTAACATAACCGAGACCCTTCATTCCGATTGAAAGAGCATACTCTTCCATCTTCTTGAACCATTTTTTGCTCTGACCTGCCGCATTTGGAACGTTGATTGAACGAACTGTCTTCTTCTTGAACGGA
>JBGUUJ010000024.1:0-2381 GCA_045133455.1 Ruminococcus sp. | reverse complement strand
GGTTGATGATAACGGCAAGGTTCAGGTTAACCGTGGTTTCCGTGTGCAGTTCAATAGTGCTATCGGTCCTTACAAGGGCGGTTTAAGATTACATCCTTCTGTAAACCTCGGTGTAATTAAGTTCCTCGGTTTTGAGCAGATTTTCAAGAATTCACTTACAGGTCTTCCAATCGGTGGCGGTAAAGGCGGCTCTGATTTTGATCCTAAGGGCAAGAGTGACAACGAAGTTAGGGCGTTCTGCCAGAGCTTTATGACAGAGCTTTGTAAGCACATCGGTGCTGACACAGATGTTCCTGCTGGCGATATCGGTACGGGTGCTCGTGAAATCGGTTATATGTTTGGTCAGTATAAGAGAATCAGAAACGTATATGAAGGCGTTCTCACAGGTAAGGGTCTCAACTGGGGCGGTTCACTTGCAAGAACAGAAGCTACAGGTTACGGTCTTCTTTACTTTACAGAAGCTATGCTTAAGGATAACGGTAAGGATATCAACGGTGCGACTGTTTGTGTATCAGGTGCAGGTAATGTTGCTATCTATGCTACAGAAAAGGCTACAGAGCTTGGTGCTAAGGTTGTAACACTTTCTGATTCAACAGGTTGGATTTACGATGCTGAAGGTATCGATCTTGCTGCGGTTAAGGAAATCAAGGAAGTTAAGAGAGCTCGTCTTTCAGAGTACAAGAATTATCGTCCAAATGCTGAGTATCACGAAGGTAAGTTTGATTGGTCAGTTAAGTGTGATGTTGCTTTACCTTGCGCTACACAGAATGAGCTTAATGAAGAAGATGCTAAGAGACTTATCGCTAACGGATGTTATGCAGTAGCCGAAGGTGCTAATATGCCTACAACTCTTGAAGCTACAAAGCTTATTCAGGAGGCTGGTTTACTCTTTGCTCCTGGTAAGGCTGCTAACGCTGGCGGTGTTGCTACATCAGCTCTCGAAATGAGTCAGAACTCAATGAGACTTTCATGGTCATTTGAAGAAGTTGATGAGAAACTCAAAGGCATTATGGTTAACATCTACAACAATGTATCTTCTGCTGCTAAGAAGTATGGTTACGAGGGTAATTATGTTGTTGGTGCTAATATCGCAGGCTTTGAAAAGGTTGCAGATTCAATGATCGCACAGGGCGTTTGCTAAATTATAAAAATATATTTTAAGTTAAAAAAACCGCTTGATTTATTTCGAGCGGTTTTTATAGCTATTAGGTGATTAAAATGAGTAAAATAATTACAATAATTTTTTTGAATTTTTTAAGCCTCTCCTCCCAATTATACAAAATATTCATTTTGTATAATTTTCTGTATTAGAATAATAACCTCTCTTTTTATGATATAATTTACTTATAAATGTCTGGAGGTATGTATTTATGGCAGTTTCTTTTCGTGATGAAGCTCCGCAGATTATAAAAGAATATCTGTATTATATGCAGACTATAAAAAATAAATCTCAGAAAACTGTTGATGAGTATTATATTGATTTGCGTACATTTTTCAGATATATAAAAATCACTCGTGGACTTGTGCCTGAAGATTCTGAATTTAGTAAGATTAAAATTGATGATGTAACAATTGATTTAGTCAAAACTATTACATTAAATGATGCGTACGAATATATGGATTATCTTTTACGTCAGCGTAACAATCAGAGTGCAGCTCGTGCAAGGAAATGTTCGAGTCTGAAAGGCTACTTTAACTTCCTCTTCTCCAAGAAACATTATCTTGAAAAGAATCCGATTGCTGAACTTGAAATGCCAAAAAAGAAAAATGCGCTCCCTAAGTATCTGACGCTCGAACAAAGTATCGAACTTTTAAATGCTATTGAAGGTCCATATAAAGAGCGTGACTATGCGATTATTACTTTGTTTCTCAATTGTGGGCTTCGAGTTTCAGAAATGGCAGGCTTAAATTATATGGACATAAGAAATGATAACACTATGCGTGTAGTCGGTAAAGGTAATAAAGAACGTGTGATTTATTTGAACTCTGCTTGCATTTCAGCCGTAAAAGATTATATGAAAGTGCGTCCTGTTGACGGAGTAAAAGATAAGAATGCCCTTTTTATCAGCAGAAATAACCGACGTATGTCAGTTAAAACAATTCAGTCTATGGTATATAAATATCTGGAAAAAATCGGTCTTAATGCTCAGGGATATTCCTGCCATAAACTCAGGCACACTGCGGCAACGCTTATGTACCAACACGGAGGTGTTGATGTGAGAGTTTTAAAAGAAGTTTTAGGACACGAAAACCTCGGTACAACTGAAATATACACACATCTCAGTTCAGAACAACTAAAAAATGCATCTGATTCTAATCCCCTGTCGAAAATAAAAAAGAAAAATAAAGTGGAGTAATTTCGGTTACTCCACTTTTACTAT
>JBGUUJ010000023.1:0-3938 GCA_045133455.1 Ruminococcus sp. | reverse complement strand
TCTTTGATAATCCGTTTGAGACAAATGAGATTTTACCCACGCCAAACAGAATTCATATTCCGACTGTTAACCCTTCAAATAACGTGCTTAACACCTCACCGAATGGTTGGGATTCAGCAGGAAATAATACGAAAAATCCTGTTAGTGCACCTATCGGACCTACAAAACCATGACTGTTATGATGAAGAAACAAGAAAATTGATTTCTGATACAAAGTCTGACGCTCAGATTACATTACTTTTTCCGCAGAATGAGGAATATTTTTACAGTGCAACTGATAAGATAGTTGAAGTTGTAAAGACGATAAAACCAATTACAGAAAATCCTGATATCCCTACTGTTGAAGAAGTTATAAAAATAAATGAGCTTGCAGAAGCGTATCTTGATGAACAGTATGAAGATGAGAGTTCATATGAGTACTTCTTGGGTACAATGCCGATATTCGAAGATTTTGGCGGTTACAGATTATATTATGCCTGCTTAAATGTTCAGTTGCCAATGCTGTTAACAGAGAGAATAAATGGTTATATCTATGAAGATGTGAACTATTACTTGCCGTCTGATTTAGGATATCTTGTAATAAATCCTGAGACAGGGGATGTACTTGAACTTGAAGAAGCACTTAAAAATCAGGTGATTGATGAAGACGAACTTTATGCTTATGCAAAGGAACATCGGTTAGGATTTACGATGTATCTTATCGGTGATTCTGACAATGACGGAGTACTTTCAATTAAAGATGCAACCCTTGTGCAGAAAGCATCACTCGCTATTGAAAAAATAGTACATACATGAAATGGTTCAGATACAGTTTTTGATTACAATGGTGACGGAACAGTAAATATTACAGATGCAACGGAAATCCAAAAAAGCTATTGTTTCATAAGCGGTTAATTCATAAATATGAAGAATTTTAAAAATTAAATCAATAAATTTTTACCTTCGTTTTGGTGATAATATTATCGAAACGGAGGTTTATTTATGGAAAAATCAAAATTATCAAAAAGAATAATATCGACAATTGTAACCATATCAACTGCATTTTCAGCCATTTCGGCAGCAACGATAACAGCCTCAGCCTTTGATACAAGTTACATTAGCGAGGAAGGAATGAAACTTGGATACAGTATAATCAACGGCTATTCAAAGCTGAGTGCAAAAACCGGTTTGACATCATTTGAAAAGTCTGCCGTGTACGCTGGGCTTGATGTGTCAAATCCTTATATAATAACTTTAGTCGGTATTTTTTATTTCACCAATGGTGTTGACCTTGACAAAGCAATGGCAGATAACGACTATGCGGTAAGTATGATTTCAAAACTTGACGGATATCTGAAATCTATGGGGGTGACCAACGGGAAAGCGGAAATTCTGAAAGAAGAAATTCAGAAATCCGATGCAAAAATTCTTAACGCCTTTGATACGGCAGGTCTTTATATTATTGAGTCTGATGCAGATTATTGCTCATCACTTATGGATAATAAGAATGTTGATTTTGTACTGTCGGACGGACGTGTTCCTGAGTCGATGAAAGATCTGAACTTTGACGGAAAATCCGATGCAAGTGACGCAAAGTATATACAGGAATATCTTGTTGAAAGTCTGAGTTACTCCGATAGCGACGAAGCGGAGTATTTAAAATTTGCTAGCGATATCAACGGAGATAAAAAATCAAATATTCTTGATGTAACAGAATTGCAGAATAAATAAAGCAGGGCGTTTCACAATTTGTGAAACGCCCGAAATATCTGTAAAATTTAATAATTATCTGTAGCTTCAGCCTCAATCATCTTTTTATCATTACCGAAATTTTTAGCATAGTGACTGATAAGACCTGTGATTGAAAGTCCTGAAATACCCTCGTAAATCATAATGATACCGAGCAGGATAATCAGGAAATTGCCGAAGAATGTAGGGAAGAAGATAGTAGATAAACCCAGAAGAATAATTGCAACAGAGACAATCAGACAAATCCACCAACGTTTCATTCCCAGAGCCTTGAGTTGAAATGAATGTTTTATATCCATAAGGCTGTCAAGAATGATAACAATGCCTATAGCGACAAAAATAATGTCAACAATGATTTTCGGAGAAAATAGAGTGAAAATACCGAAAGCAGTAGCAATAATACCGACAATAAGTTCAAGATACATCTTTGCTTCCTTGTTGACGAAGAAAGAAATAATATTGAACAGACCGTAAATGGTAAGTACTATGCCAAGAGTATAGCAAAGCACACTGCTTATCTTAGTCGGAAAAATAATCATAATAAAGCCGAGAACAAGATAGGCAAGAGAAGAAATAATTACAAAGCTTGCAGTATTCCTGTCTTTATGTTCAGAGGATCTTTTCTTTTCATTACTCATATAAGTCACCTCAGTCGATTCTCTTATCACAGAAATCGCACATCAACATATCTTTTTTGTCGTAGCAGAGATTAGGAAGATAAGTTTCCTGTTGAGTAATACATTTCGGATTATTGCACTTATGAGTACCGATTTTAGCTTTTCTGTTTTCAATAATAAAATCTTCGTCCTGCAAAAGCATAAGAATGAGAGCCATTCTGCTGTACATACCATATTGAGCTTGCTTGAAGTATAAAGCTCTCGGGTCATCGTCGATGTCAATAGTGATTTCATTAACCCTTGGAAGAGGATGAAGAATAATCATATCTTTTTTAGCTTTATCGAGTTTTTCCTTATCAAGAACAAATACATATTTCTGTGCTTCGTACTCTTCCTCTGACTTGAAACGTTCTCTCTGAATACGAGTCATATAAAGAACGTCGAGGTCAGTGATAGCCTCGGCCAGACTGTTTGAAATTTCATATTTACATCCGTTCTTCTCAAGTATGTCAATGATATAAAGCGGAACACTTAATTCTTTAGTAGAAATAAGTACAAAAGAATTATTTTCATATTTAGCAAGAGTCTTTATAAGAGAGTGAACAGTTCTTCCGTTGAGAAGGTCACCGCAAACACCGATTTTAAGGTTGTCAAGTCTGCCTTTTTCACAGCTAAGAGTAACAATATCTGTAAGAGTCTGAGTAGGGTGAAGATGACCGCCGTCACCGCAGTTGATAACAGGAACATCTGCATAGAGTGAAGCAGCCATGGCAGTACCCTCAACAGGGTGTCTGATAGCAATGATATCAGCATAGTTGCTCACAATAGTAGTAGTATCCTTTAAGCTTTCACCTTTAGAAACAGAAGAATTCATAGGATTGTCGAAGCCGATAGTTCTTCCGCCCAGCTTGAGCATAGCGGTCTGAAATGACATCTGAGTTCTGGTGCTTGGCTCATAGAAGAGTGTAGCAAGAATTTTGCCGTCACAAGCATGTCTGTAATCAGCAGGATTCTGCATGATTTTCTTGGCCTTTCTAATAATTTTATCAATCTTTTCAGGAGATAAAACTTCAAGGTCAATCATATTTTTGTTAAACATAAAACCACAGCTTTCATTGATTTTTTTTATTTTACCAAAAATAAGTCGAATTTTAATATATATAAAAGAAATAAAACTGATTTACTAAAAGAAAAAAACTGATATCCTCAGTCAGAATATCAGTTTAAATATTATTGCTCTGTAATCTCAAATAATTCATTAAGAAATCTTTCTTTGAAGATCAGTGTTTAATTAAAAAAAAGCCCTGTTCAAATTGAACAAGGCTTTTGGTGCCGGTGACCGGACTCGAACCGGTACGGTATCGCTACCGGTGGATTTTGAGTCCACTACGTCTGCCAATTCCATCACACCGGCAATTTCAAAAATTATTATACAATAATCTTTGAAAAAAAGCAAGAAAAATTTTAAAATCGTTGCTTAATAATAATTTTTCTCGAACAAATTTAAAGTCAAACTTTATGAAACTGCAATTTTTATCATCTAAAAAATACATCAAATTACAGAAATCAAAAAATTTTCTTAAAAATTTATTT
>JBGUUJ010000022.1:0-2933 GCA_045133455.1 Ruminococcus sp. | reverse complement strand
CCTGTTCGTAGAGTTTTGCGAACACATCATAAGCCACGACATTTCGCATATTTTCGTCATTGGTGTCAACTTTCGCACTGTCTATATATCCGCTAAAGATGTAAAACTCTTTGGATTTCACTTCTTTGCCCGGATAAACTGTTGACGAAGGATAAATTGTTTCCGCCGGAAGAATGTCTGAATCACCTACATAATACTGTGTCAGTTTCACGCTTATCCATTTTCCGACAAGGTCACTCGTGAATATTCTGTCATCTGTGTTAATGAGGTCGATTCTGAATTCGGAAGCTATGCAACCGCCAAATTTTAACCTATCCTCATCACAGATAGATTGTTTTAATTGCATACTTTCACTTGACATATTCGTCTCAGTGATTGTTTCCTCGTCTCCATCAGGAAATGTAATCACAAGCTCATTGCGAACCAACGAACCGTTAATTACATAGTCTTTATCTGAAAAATCAATCATCAGACAACCTCCTCAATACTCAATGAACGTAAAAGTTACAGCAGAATATTTTATATCCGTTGATGTTATGCTTATCACGTTGTAAGTTATATCGGGGATGTATGCCGTCATAGTGCGGTACTGAAGAAGTTCATCATCCCAGTATGTAACCTTTACCTTGCGCTGTTGAGAGTTCTCAAAGGCAGAGTTGAGAACCTTTCGGATTTCCGTCATCTGGCTGAGGTTGAGTTCGTGCGTCTGAAACTCAATCTTAGTCTTGTAATTCGGAGATGTCACCCTGCGCAGAGTGTTGGTACTGTCACGATACGCCTTGATTTCAGTCCTCTGCAAAGGAGTGGATTTGTATGTGCTTTTGGCAATCAGTTTGTGAGGGAAATATTCCCCTGTTTTTGTAAATTTGATTAAGTACCCGTTAAAAGCCAATATATCTCCTCCTTACGCAAGTGCTGATTTACCGTGGCTCTTCTTATAGCTGTTATTCCTGTCGACGACTACTTTGAAAACCTTGTCACCATCAATGTAGATGTTGATTTCCTCAGGTTGACTATTACCGCTGTTAAAGCCTGCTTTTACAAGAGCGTTTTCAACAGCTCGCTCGATGGTGCTTAAAGGCGAAACAACCTCCGTCTCTCGCTTGTTATCACCGAGAACTGCAAGAAACTCACCGTAGTTTGCAGGAACAACCGTGCCTGTAGCGAGTTTCGGTATTCGCGGAGCTGTGATTGTAGGCAGCCAAGTGAATGGTTTTTGACTCATGAATTCAAAATTTCGCAATGCACTGATAGCAGAATTCAAACTCTCAAACGGAAATGAAATCGCATTATTTAGCCCATCAATAAGTTTATTGAGCGTATTCTTGAACACATCCTCAACAGATTGTTTAATATTGTTTATTCCACCGTTATCAGAGAAAATCGCCTTTACTTTATCCCAAGCGCCACCAAATGTGTCGCTAAACCAAGTTTTTACATTTGAAAAAATTTTCTGTATACCTTCCCATACGCCTTTAAAATGAGAAGTTATTGAAGCTTTGTTAAAACCACTCTTTAATGAATCGCCACTGTTTGAACCCATATTATCGAATGCAGTTGCTACAGTTGTATCACTTTTTATAGCAGTTTCCAACTCTGAAATATTAGCTTTAGCCACTTCAACAGTTGAGTCGCTCATTGAGATCTTTTTTGCGACAAGCGTATTTGAATAACTCTCTGAAACATTTTCTGCCATCTGCTCACCTATATTAGAGCCGAAATCATGACCTCCGCCACCGTTAATAAATGTGACTTTTTCTCCAAGAATATTATTGATATAATCTTCGCCGTAGGTATCCTTTAGCCCTAAAAAATTATTTTCTAAGAGTCCTTTCCATCCAGCCCATAGCCCAGAAAACCACGGATTTTCTGATAAACTTTTTAGTAAAGAAGAAATACCTTTTAATAATGCTGTCTGAAATAAATAAATCACCTTACCTACAATTCTGCTAAAGTCAATGTTACCAAAAAAGTTACCTAAAGCCTCGGTTACTTTATTTACATCAAGTTCATTGATGAAAGCAATCGCAAAATCAAGAATATCATTGAATATCTCATTTATCATCTGCCCTATTTCAATCCACCAAGAATCATCATCGAGCCAACCATTTACACCTTTTGCAAGTTCGGTACCCAACTCAGTAAAATTCAATTGTTTAAAAACATTATAAATAAGTTTTACAATTGCGCCGATGCCTTCTTTGATAAAAGTTACAGCGTCCTTGATTTTGAATGTTTCAAAAAACACCTGTAAGCCTTTGCCTAATTCAGTACCTATAGATGCCCATATATTTTCACCAGTTTCGGGGTCAATATAAGTAAATAATTCAATACCTGCCGCAATTATCCCGTTTATCATTTTTGCAATCGTTTCAGGGATTGAATGCCCCTCTTCAGTGTCATATAAATTAAGTGTTTCAAAATAACTGTAAAGCGTTTCACCTAATTTATTTCCGAGATTTTCCCAGTCAAATTCGTATGCAAAGCCTCCTAAAAACTCAAAAATCGCATTTATTTTATTAGCTACGGTAGAACCGTATTCTTTGGCATCGAAATTGTCAAGAAACGAATTTAAACCAATAGCGATCGATGTCCCTAAATTGTCCCAATCAATTTCTGAAAGAAACGTATTGATAAAAATAATAGCAGTATTCAAGCCTTCTGCAATTGTCTTTCCTACATCTGCCCATTCAATGCCAGAAATTGCACCGTTAATAAAATCAACAATATTTGTGGCAATGTTTTTTGCCTGTTTTTTGATATCATACCACTTTATATTTTTAAGACCTGAAGTAATATATTTACCGATAAGTTTTCCGACCGCTTTCCAGTTACCGTCTTTTACAGCTTTCTGAATCATCTTAGTGAAATTAATGTCACTAAGATTTTTCTCTGCGTTTTCTTTCGCTTCTTCCGTTACAGAGTCGATTACT
>JBGUUJ010000021.1:0-3203 GCA_045133455.1 Ruminococcus sp. | reverse complement strand
GCGCAAATCACCAACTCACAATCCCAATGGCGAAAGAAATCTGTATGTTACAGAGGTCAGAAAAAGGCAAAGAGTTTCGCCAGTATTTTCTTAAAATAGAAGAACAGTGGAATACTCCCGAAGCGGTTATGTCAAGGGCGTTGAAGCTTGCCAACAAGAAGCTTGATGAAATCAAAAAACATAAACTATCAGCTTTCCGAGAAAATCGAGCAGGACAAGCCGAAAGTTTTGTTTGCAAATGCAGTTGAAACGGCTGATACATCAATTCTTGTAGGCGACCTTGCAAAGCTCATTAAGCAGAACGGCGTGGACATAGGACAAAAACGCTTGTTTAATTGGCTTCGTGATAATGGCTATTTAATTAAAAACGGAAACAGCCGTAATATGCCAACGCAGAAATCAATGGATATGAAGCTGTTTGAGGTTAAAGAACGCACAATAAGCAATCCCGACGGCTCTGTAAGAATTACCAAAACAACAAAGGTTACGGGCAAAGGTCAGCAGTATTTTATCAGTAAGTTTTTGTCTGCTTGATAAGACAACCCACAACAATAACAAAACAGCGTAGAAGAAAGGCAGGTGAGAACAATGGGAATATATGCGTTTTTGATTACGGTTATCGCAGTAGTAGCTATAGTCAATTCGATTAAATGGAAAATTGCAACAAGAGCATTAATGCTTTTCTGCAAGGAAAAGTTCAGAGAACCGACAGACAAAGAAATTGCCGACTGCTCAAAAAGAGCCGCCGACAAGACCTTGAAGTTTAAATAATTCCAAATTGAGATTTTATAAGTTCTGTTACCACATTTGAAGCAATTTGAGTTAGAGCGGATAAAGAAGTACTGCCTACTTTTTTAGCAACTGATTTTACGCCGTTCCATACAGTATCTTCACGAATATTTGCAAGAAATTTATGACCTTCGGGAGAAAGGTCACTAATAAAAATGCTTGTTCCTCCGTCGCAGTATGTTACGCCTAAAATCAATTTAGATAATTCGCATTGCTTAATGTGATAAATGATTTCTTCGTGTGAATATTTACTTAACTGTTCAAGTGTGTTTTCGTCTTTATTATAGTTCATTTCATTATGAAAATCACACTCGTTTTCAACTGCAAGTAAAATATCACGAACACAATCGGAATTTAATCTCATTTCTATACCTCCTTTCAGCTTGATTATATCACTGAAATTCGGAGGTAGCAACAAATTTACGAAAGGCAGGTGAGATTATGCCGAAGCTCATTAAACCGCCCGAGGATAAAGAAAAGAACATTTTGCAGTCAAATATCGAATATCTCTGCAAAATGCAGGGCGTGTCCGAAAAGAGCCTGAGTGCAACGGCTCGATTGAGCGATTATCAGTACAGACAGCGCAGAAAGGACCCCGGCAACTACACATACGACAATCTGCTCCGAATTGCAAAACGATTGCATACAACTGTTGCGGATTTACTTGTAAAAAGAGAGGTGATACCAGATGGACGAAATAAAAGAGCTTAACAGCTCCGCTGAAAATGCGGTTGATTATCGAAAGCGCTTTGCTTATCCCGCCGAGAATTTTAAAGCAAAATCAGGGTGCGTGGCACTTAAAGAAATGATGTGCAAGACAGGTAATTGCCCGTTTTTTAAAACAAAAGCTCAATACGATGTTGAGCGTTACTTATACGGTGGCGTTAAGAAAGGCAGGTGAAAAAATGCTCTATTGTGATTGTAAAGCCTGCGAAAAGTCGGAAAACTGTCCGTACAAGAACCTTTATCAGAGATTGCCGAGGGAATATTATCCCGGTGCTCTCGGACTTTGCCCGAAACTCAAGGAGGCTATTAAGAATAATGAATAAAAGTAAAGCTGACACCAAACGCAGGATTTTAGCAATACGCAGAATTTTACAAGTTAATTATATGTTGACTTTGCAAGAGATTAAAAACCGACTGTCAAGCTATTATCAGATTGATGTCAGCCGAAAAACTCTTTATGACGACTTAAATACAATCACAGAGTTTGATTTTGTCGAAACTAAAAAAATCGGTGGCAAAGTTTATTATTACTTACGAAGGAGTGATTAATTATGGAACATTTACGCAAAGCGGAGCAGAAATGCTCTGAAACGGTGGTATATCGTTATTTTGCCGGAGCATTGTTATTTTTACTTGACGGATTAAAAAACGTCTGTAAGCGGCTTATAAGGCACACTACGGAGCTTTTAATGGTAGCAAGCATACTCGGTATGGTAGCCGCCGCAAACGCTTTTGACAGCGAATCAATCAACTATACAGTCTGCATCTTGTTTATGCTGATACTTGCGATCTTAATCGTAACGTTGATTAAGGTAAAAATCCTTGAAAGCAGAGGTGATAAGAAGTGAGTTGTAAGACCTGCAGGTTTTACGGACGATGTCCGTCACGAAGCCGTGAGGTCGTGTGTAACTGTTACAAACCGAAAAAAGAAAAAGACCGCTGAGAACTGCCATTCTCAAACGGTCTAAAAAAATACTTATATTTAAATTGTAGACAAATTCGAACGATTTGTCAAGGAGGATTTGAAAAATGTGCAGATTTAAAAGCGCAATTATATTAAAAGACAGAGTATTTATCCCTGATTATAACAGTCATTCTGCTATGCTTGAAGAGTTAGGCATAGACGACAACAGGCGTAATGCTGAAAGATTGTTCATTCGTGCAGAGCTGAGCCCGAAAAACGGTGATGTGTTTTCGGATATCGAGAATTGGGAGTTTACAGTTGATCAGAATATCACTCCTGATTGGTATGTTAAAGATTATGACAAACAGCGTATGATTGACGCTGTGAAAGATTGGGCGAAAACTCATATACATATCGGCGTTGATAATTTAGTTATTTGCAGTGGTGCAGAACATTATATTAAAGATTGTAAAAACGTGGTTATTAAAAACAATGCAACGGTCAAGTACATTTACGGCAATGCAACGGTCGAGAGCATTTACGACAATGCAACGGTCGAGTACATTTGTGGCAATGCAACGGTCAAGTACATTTACGGCAATGCAACGGTCGAGAAAGCAATGGGACGAGCTACTATTATCACTTCACCTTACAGCAAATTCAAGAACAAAGACAAGTTGATATTGCTTGGAAATTCAACCCTAAAGGATTGTTATGCAAAGAAAATTTATCAGAGTGGCAACTACGAATTGGTTGCGGTTTCAGACGGGGTGATTAAAGATGC
>JBGUUJ010000020.1:0-4609 GCA_045133455.1 Ruminococcus sp. | reverse complement strand
TGAGGCATTCAGCTTGGCAGTACTAATAGGTCGAGGGCTTGACCACAAGATTTCTTTGGTCAGCTACGTAGTATTTACTTTAACCCTTATCGAATTAACTTATCTTCTCTCTATCAGCTACTCTTTATTCAGTTTTCAGGGCGCTTAAAAAGGCGTACAAACGCACCATTAGCTCAGTTGGTAGAGCACCTGACTCTTAATCAGGGTGTCCCGGGTTCGAGCCCCTGATGGTGCACCAAAGGTTTGCAAGGGGCTAATGGAAAAATGAGCCCCTTGTGAAACACAAATGGCTCGTTGGTCAAGCGGTTAAGACTTCGGCCTCTCACGCCGACAACGCGGGTTCGATTCCCGCACGAGTCACCAGAAGAGAATAAGGCTGAAAAGTTTTAATATATTAGTTAAAAAGTTCAAAAAAGATGAAATCATTGTGGAGAAAGAAAGTTCTGAATACAATGACGAAATCTAACGAACTAAAATAGGTGGTGTTGATGACGCTGAGGGTCCACCTGTTCCCATACCGAACACAGAAGTTAAGCTCAGTGGTGCCGAAAATACTTGGCTGGTGACGGCCCGGGAAAATAGGGAGATGCCAACACGATAAAGTGTCCACCCAGTAGGGTGGGCGTTTTCATTTTATGGAGATTTTAATATGCACAGAATTTTTGACAATCTTGAAAGTGTATGGCATAAACTCAAAAATGATAACAAGCCTGTTGTCCTCTACGGGATGGGTGACGGTGCTGATAAAGTGCTCAGAGCCTTTGAGCGTTTTGGGATAACTGCAAGTGCAGTTATGGCGAGTGACGAGTTTGTGCGTGGCCAGAGTTTTCACGACTTTACAGTGAAAAAGCTCTCCGATATTGAGGAGGAGTTCGGAGATTTCAACATCGCTCTGTGCTTTGCAAGCCAGCTTGACGACGTTATGGAAAACATCAGGAGCATTGCAAAAAAGCACACCGTGCTTGTGCCAAGTGTGCCTGTTTTCGGAGAAGTTCTCTTCGACGATGACTTTATAAATCAAAACTTCGATAAAATCAGCAAAGTGTATGATTTGCTTGCCGATGAGCAGTCGAAGAAAGTCTATGAAAACGTCCTGAAATTCTACTACACAGGTGATATCACGCTTCTTGACGAGATAACAACTGATAAGAACGAGGCTTTTGATAATATTTTAAAACTCGGTAAAAACGAGGTTTACGTCGATTTGGGTGCATACAACGGTGATACAATCGACGAGTTTTTGCATTACAGTGGCGGAAACTATCGAAAGATAATTGCTTTTGAGCCTAATTCTAAGAATTTTTCAAAACTCAAGGCTCACTGCGGAGACCTTGAAAATATAGATATGTGGGAGCTTGGAGCATACAGTTACAACACTGTGCTTGAGTTCAACAACAAGGCAGGGCGCAACAGCGCAATTGCCGAAAGCGGAACAAAAACAAGGGTAGCGTCTGTTGATTCCATACTTTGCGGAATGTCTGCAACCTACATCAAGGCAGATGTAGAGGGAGCGGACTATGAAACTCTGCTTGGAATGAAAAGTACGCTTGAGAACTTCAAGCCTAAGCTGAATTTCTCGGCATATCACAGGTTTGAGGATATTTTCAGGCTTGCACTGCTGATTGACCAACTCAATCCCGAATATAAAATCTACCTAAGACATCACCCGTACATTCCTGCATGGGATACGAATTTATATTGTATATAAGCAGGGGCATTTTACTGTTTCAGAGAAATATCATACAAAGTAAAAGGGACAACCGATTGAAGGTTGTCCCTGAATTATTTTAGTGTGAACCGAACTCGTTCAGAATATCGTCAATTTCAGATTCCACTGATTGTGAAGAAGTTTTGTCGATATCCGAAAGATATTTGTCGTAGTCAAAATCATCGTCAGATTTTTCTTTATGGCTTGCAACCTGTTCCTTTACAAGCTCGTCTCGACGCTTCATTTCAAGCATAAGTTCCTCGGCTTTAGCCTGTTCTTTCTGCTCTCTCTGCTTTCTTTTATCGCCGAGTGCGATGTCACCAACAAAAAGTCCGAAGATTCCCGATGCAAGGTAAACAGCAAGAAGAATAAGATTTGCAAAATTGAAACCGCCGTAATAAATAAGCATTGTCGGAATATATGCAATAGGAGCAATCAGCGCAAAAAGAAAATCAAGTCCGTACTTTGAGCAGTAAAGAGCCGATGTGACAATAGCAGTACCCGGAAAAATAAAATACCACACAACAGGTACGAGTGTTGCCATCGGACCGTTTTTGAAAATAACAGGAGCCAAAAGGAAAATTGCAAAAATTGCAACTGTATACGGAACATATTTTTTTATCATACTGTTCATATTTAACCACCTTTAACACAACGCTGACATCACAACGTCAGCAAAATATAATTCTACCTAACATTATACAATAACTCCCCAAAAAATCAAGTCTTTTAGTTTTGGGCTTTTGTGTTTATCTTTGGGCAGACGCTTGATGTGATTTACAACTATATTTTCAACCGTTGAATAGCTATATTGATTACGTTTTTAGGCAGGAGCAGAGCACTTGCCCTACAATATTTGGAAACAACGTTAAATTCATATAAAAACAACCTATCTGCCCAAAATTAAAAGAACCATACCGAGGAGGGTGGTATGGTTCTTTTGCGAGGGGATAATAAGAAAATAATTTGTAAATTTGTTGTATTTTATCTGTTGAGAAGTTTCTTTTTATACTGCGCAGGTGTGCAGTCGTAAATCTTCTTGCACTGTGTAATGAATGACTTTACGTTTGCAAAGCCGTTTTCAAGTGCCGCACCTGATACAGTTGAGTTCTTTGTGAGCATATCCTGAATAGCATTTTCGAGTCGGAGATTCGCAAGGTACTCAGAAAAGCTTACCTGTGTCACGTTCTTGAAATACTTCGAGAAGTACGACGGTGAAAGATTTACTACCGATGAAATTTCATCAAGCGGAATTTCTCTCTTGAAATTTTCGTTGATATAAGCTATTGCAGTTTTTGCGTATGAAAAGTCACGCTTAGGAATTATCATTGTGTTTGATGCTCTTCTGAAACAGATGCAGTACTTCATAAGAGTGTAGTAAATTCTGTTTACATATGAAATCTGCAAGAGTGAAGCATAGTCATCGTGATTGACGTTGATATCGGCAAAATCCTGAAGAACTTTGATGAGTTCAGGCTTTGCCTCAGGTCTGTTGTTGATATCAAATATAACGCTGTCAATAGGTTTGCAGAATATACGCATATATTCAAATGAAAGCTGAATACACACAAGCTTTGCAGTTCCTCCGCTTACAGGGCGAACAAGATGAACATCTTCACTGTTGAAGAAAATGAAATCGCCTTCGTTGACATATTCGTTGGTGCCGTTGTGCGGACATTCAATCTGACCGGAAACAACATAAACAATTTCAGGCTCACGGTGCCAGTGGAGCTCAGTTTTGTGAGTTTCAGATGAAAGATCGAGATACATTATTTTTGCCGGAATATTTTTGTCATAATTTATTATCTCATATTTGTAATTCATAGATAGTTCCCCTTAAATGAATGTTGAAAAAATTGTAAATATGTTGTATTATAATATTAGTATAAACGTAAAATAACTTTAATGCTATGTATTATTGTTTGAACATTATGGACAGATGTTGTTCGGAGGGTTTATGAGAGCTAATTTGGACTACAATGTGATTAATTGCGTGTGTGTGACCAAAGGTAATCGGGATAATAATATTGAAAACGAATGTCGCCTGATTATAAGAGAAACATATGTACTTTACTATGTAACTTCAGGCAAAGGTATAATAACAATTGACGGAATAGGATTCATTGTACAAGAAGGGCAGTCTTTTTTGACATTTCCCTTTTCAAACGTATGTATAGAGCCTTACAACGACAGAAACTGGTCTTATGAATGGGTTGAGTTTCGTGGTCTTGACGCCGCCTGGCTTGTGAATCAAACTGCATTCAGCAAGAAAAACCCCGTTGCAGACAGAATACCTGTTAAAAACTTTGAGAGCTTTTTCGATATAATTGAGTGCAAGTCGGACAGGTCTTTTGAACAGTGCAGAGCAAGCGGAAAACTTATTGTATTGCTTTCATATTATCTTGAATTCTTTCCGTGTGTAAGCACAGACACTCATAATTACGCCATAGCCGCAAGAAATTATATTGAAAAGAATTACCGCAAACCTGATTTCAACGTCAAATCTGTTGCAGACCATATAAAAATTGACCGAACATATCTGTATAGACTTTTCAAAGAAGAAACAGGTATGTCTGTTATTGATTACATCAACAATTGCAGAATTTCAAAAGCTTCGGCTCTTCTTATCGACGACAAGATTTCGATTAAAGACGTAGCCTATTCAGTAGGATTTACCGACCAGATGTATTTTTCAAAGGTTTTCAAAAAACTTAAACATCAGACCCCGACAGAATTTCGCAAATCAAAAAAATCCAATATTTTTTAGCTTTGGGCAGATAGGTTATTTCCAAATAAAACGTTTCGTGCTCAACTGTCAACTCGATATATAAATTACTGCCACATTGCTTGACCGTAAGGTTGATATAATCATTTCGTGCCCAACTGTTAACTTGATATATA
>JBGUUJ010000019.1:0-10027 GCA_045133455.1 Ruminococcus sp. | reverse complement strand
TGAAACTCAATAGAATATAAACTAAAAGTGAAAACAATGAACCGTAGCTTATGAAATTGAGTGATACTACTGTGAGAATTGAGAATACGCCTGCAAGACATAAGATTATTGAAACAATGTTCTTCAGGTTTCTCTCTTTGTCAAGTGCACAGAAGAAAAATCCGACTATAGGAATTATAATGAACACGAAATAGAACGGGAGAACTGACTTGAATGACTCGCTCAAAGCAGTGTCGGGAAATGATCCGCCCATATATCCGAGCATATCAAACACCGTTGCGTAGAAATTCTGACCTGACAGATCAGGATTTGGTATTTCAATAAAAGTGAATGAACAAAAAACAGCAAGCATAAGAAATAACACACACTGTGTAATTCTCAGTTTTTTTCTTGTTTTGTTTTCAGGGATTTTTAACATTATATGCCTCCAAAATTTGTAATAATATTATTATAGCACAAATTACAGCGTTGCACAATATACAATTTTGTGATATAATCTAATATAAAGGGAATCTGCTATAATTTGGCAGACGAATTTTATTATTAAGGAGTATTTTTATGAGCTATATCAACGAATCAGTAATTTATAATATATATCCGCTCGGTTTTTGCGGCGCACCTAAGGAAAATGACGGCAAGCTTGTTTACAGACTTGACAAAATCTATGACTGCATTGAGCATATGAAAAAGATGTCTGTAAACGTTCTTGTTTTTAACCCTCTTTTTGAGAGTTCACGTCATGGCTATGACACAATTGACTACAGAAAGGTCGACTGTCGTTTAGGTGATAATAATTCTTTTAAGAAAATTTGCAAAGCACTTCACGCCAATGACATCAAAATAATCCTCGACGGTGTTTTCAATCACGTTGGCAGAGATTTCTTTGCATTCAAGGACGTTCAAAAAAATCTTCAGAACTCACGTTACTGCAGTTGGTTTCAGAACCTAAACTTCGGCGGAAACAGTCCTAAAGGCGATCCGTTCTGGTACGAAGGCTGGGCAGGTCATTACGACCTTGTGAAGCTTAATTTGCAGAATGAAGATGTTGTGAACTATCTTCTTGACTCGGTGAAATTCTGGATTGATGAGTTTGACATTGACGGACTCAGACTTGACGCTGCCGACTGCATTGACATTGAGTTTTTCAAAAAGCTTAGGCACGTCTGCAAATCCAAAAAGCCTGATTTCTGGCTTTACGGTGAGATTACTCATGGTGATTACAACCGCTGGGCAAACAATGACACTCTTGATTCAGTCACAAACTACGAATGTTACAAGGGTATCTATTCAAGCCACAATGACCACAACTATTTTGAAATTGCACATTCTCTCAACCGTCAGTTTGCAAACGGCGGTATTTATCAGAATATCTACACATTCAATTTTGTTGATAACCACGATGTAAACCGTGTTGCAAGTATGCTCAAGGACAAAAATCACCTTGAGAACATTTATACGCTTATGTACACAATGCCGGGTGTACCTTCGATTTACTACGGCAGTGAGTTCGGCATTGAGGGCAAAAGAAGTCAATTCAGCGACTATGAGCTTCGCCCGTGTCTTGACCTCAACAACGTGCCGAATGCTAACTATAAACTGTTTAACCACATTGTAAAACTCGGCAAAATCAGACTTGCACTTGACGGTTTAAAATACGGAAAATTTGAGAATGTAAATATTCAGAATGAAAGGCTCGTATACAAGAGACAAAGCGATAATCAGACAGTTTTTGTTGCGTTCAACCTGACAAATCACGATGATAAAATTGGTTTTGACACAGGCTGTAATGCTAAACTTACCGATGTTCTCAATAATAACGAGGTTATTGACGTAAACGGCTACTATGAGATTTCCTTGAAACCTTACTCTGCAAGAATTCTTGTTGTGAATGACGGCAACTTCAAGGTTGATTTTGACAAGACTGTAAAGACAAAACCTTTTGAAGCACCTGAAAGAATTGTTGAACCTGAAGTCAACAAAGAACCCGCAAGACTTGAAAAAGTTTATCCGGGCAGATACCGTCATTTTAAGGGGACGGAATACGAAGTTCTCGGTTTTGCAAAGCACACCGAAAGTGGCGAAAAGCTCGTTATCTACATTGAAAACAACAACCCTGATAAGGTATGGGCAAGACCTTATGATATGTTCTGCGATGTTGTTGAGCATAACGGCAAAAAAGTTTTAAGATTTACCCCACTCGCATAAATTAAGCGGTGCAGAGTTATCTGCACCGCTTAATTTATGCGTTAGAATTATTAAGATGTTCAAGCAAAATGCCTACCTTTTCCCTTGCAACTTCGTTGCACTGCAAAGATACAACATCGGCAATTTTAAACTCCCGCCTTGTTGCATCAACAAGAACAGCAAGAATTTCTTCCATATCCTCAGGCTTCGCCTTAATAATTTTTTCGGCACAGTCACAGGCTATGGAAAACTCCGCAATCTGCGTTGAGCTGAGTGATTTTATGTAATCGTTCTTTACTTTACTCCAGAGATTTCTGCAATCACAGGGCAAAATATTCGCAACTATCTTCCAGAAATTCCAACAAAGAAATCTCTCACATTCTTTGATTTTATCGGTTATGTACTCAAAATACGTATACACCGCCCAAGGATTTTTCTCGCTGATTTTCTCGAGAATAGACTCAGCCCTGCTGTTGTTCTCTGTCAGCATTATGTCAATAAGCACAGGAACAGTAAGAAACTCTTTATCTGCAAACTCAACATAGTACTCATCGTCCATATTCTGCGACAATTCATAATATATCTTTTCAAGACTCATTTAAAATCATCCCATCTCGTACTATAAATTCTATAATACAATATCAGCACGATTTTTTCAAGAAAAAATACGAAATTCAAGGTCGGATTGACATTTTCGCAATCCGACCTTGTTATTTTTACATAAACTGAATGTACAATCCGCACACTATAATTATGAGGTATTATCTTAATAGATTCCTGTTGAAAGATATCTTTCGCCTGTATCAGGTAAAAGTGCAACAATTGTCTTTCCTGCGTTTTCAGGACGCTTTGCAAGTTCAAGTGCCGCCCATAATGCCGCACCTGATGAAATTCCCACAAGAACACCCTCTGTTTTGGCAATTTCATTTGCCGTCTGTGTTGCAGACTCGTTTGCAACCTTAATGATTTCATCGTAAATTTCAGTATCGAGAGTTTCAGGCACAAAACCTGCACCGATTCCCTGAATCTTATGCGGACCTGCCTTACCCTCTGAAAGAACAGGTGAAGTTTCAGGCTCAACTGCAACAACCTTTACATAAGGTTTCTGCTCTTTAAGGTACTTGCCTACTCCGCTGAGTGTACCGCCTGTTCCGACACCGGCAACAAAAATATCAACATCTCCGTCTGTATCCTCCCATATTTCAGGTCCTGTTGTTTTGAAATGAGCCTGCGGGTTTGCGGGATTTACAAACTGACCGAGGATTACTGAATTTTCAATCTCTTCTTTAAGCTCATTTGCTCTTTTGATTGCTCCGCTCATTCCCTTGCTTCCGTCTGTGAGCACAATTTCCGCACCGTATGCTTTAAGAAGATTTCTTCTCTCAATACTCATTGTTTCGGGCATTGTAAGTACGGTTCTGTAGCCCTTTGAAGTAGCAACAGATGCAAGACCAATACCTGTATTTCCCGAAGTAGGTTCAATAATTGTTGAACCTTTCTTGAGAATTCCCTTCTGCTCAGCGTCTTCAATCATAGCTTTTGCTACTCTGTCCTTGACGCTTCCTGCAGGGTTGAAATACTCAAGCTTTGCAAGAATTTTTGCGGAAAGCGAATGTTTGCTTTCTATATTTGTAAGTTCGATAATAGGTGTTTTTCCGATTAATTCTGAAATGCTTTTATATACTCTTGACATAGTTAATCACCTCGTTAATATTATATTGCGTCAAATGCTTCCTGTAAATCAAAAAGAATATCATCAATATGTTCTGTTCCGATTGAAAGTCTGATTGTATTCGGTTTAATTCCCTGCTCTTTAAGTTCAGCTACATTAAGTTGTGAGTGAGTTGTTGAAGCAGGATGTATTGCAAGTGATTTTACGTCTGCAACGTTTGCAAGAAGTGAGAACACCTGAAGATTATCAATAAATTTCTTCGCTGTTTCTTCGTCACCTTTGATTTCAAATGTAAAGATTGAACCACCGCCGTTCGGGAAATATCTGTCATATAAAGCCTTATATGGTGAACCATTGAGTGACGGGTGATTTACGCTTTCAACCTGTGGGTGTTTCGCAAGAAACTCAACAACCTTTTTAGTATTTTCTGCGTGACGCTCAACACGAAGTGAGAGTGTTTCAAGTCCCTGAAGGAAGATGAATGCATGGAACGGTGAAAGTGTTGCGCCTGTGTCACGGAGTAGAATCGCTCTGATGTATGTTACGAATGCTGCACCCGGAGCCGCATCAGTAAATACTGCTCCGTGATAAGATGGATTAGGCTCTGAGAACTGAGGGAACTTGCCAGAAGCTTTCCAGTCAAATTTTCCGCTCTCAATAATTACACCGCCGATTGCTGTTCCGTGACCTCCGATGAATTTTGTTGCTGAATGTACAACAATATCTGCACCGTATTCAAAAGGTCTTAAAAGATAAGGAGTTGCAAATGTGCTGTCAACTACAAGCGGAATGTTGTGTGCGTGTGCTACAGCTGCAACCTTTTCAATGTCAATAAGATTTGAGTTAGGGTTGCCGAGTGTTTCAATATAGAGTGCCTTTGTGTTCTCATTAATTGCATTCTCAAATCCACCCTCTTCATCAGGGTCAACAAAAGTTGTTGTTATTCCGTAGTTTGGAAGAGTATGCTCGAGAAGGTTGTATGTTCCTCCGTAAATAGTCTTTGCGGCTACAATGTTATCACCTGAACTTGCAAGAGCCTGAATTGTATATGAAATTGCTGCCGCACCTGAAGCAACTGCAAGTGCTGCTGAACCTCCCTCGAGAGCTGCGATTCTCTGCTCAAAAATATCCTGTGTAGGATTTGTAAGTCTGCCGTAGATGTTACCTGCATCTCTGAGACCGAAACGGTCTGCTGCGTGCTGGCTGTTGTGGAATACATATGATGTAGTTGCATAAATCGGAACTGCTCTTGCATCTGTTACAGGGTCTGCCTGCTCCTGTCCAACGTGTAACTGTAATGTTTCAAATCTTAATTTTCTATCTTTTAATGTGCTCATTTATATAGCCTCTTTCTTAATGTAAAATTTCAAATTAGTTATTTAGTTATTTTGTAATAAGTATAATAAAATTTTATCTGCAACAACACATAAACATTCGTGTGTCAAAACAACATCGTCTAAATAATAAATTCATTAAAATCCCCTTTCCTATCAATCCTATTGTTTTGATAGGTATTAATATCATATCTATATAATAGCACATTATTTTCATTTGTCAATAGCTTTTTGAAAAATAATTCCTACAAATTCAATATGAATTATGAGTATCCAAAGACAAAAAACAAAAAAGGTATTGTAATCACCGAACATAACTGCGAAACGAGTGCCATACTTGCACCTGTTTCAGGATTTTTTCCGTAGGCTGATGGGATAATAACCGTGTTGAGTCCGAGGGGCATTGCATTTGCGCAAAGTGTTGCAATGATTATCTCATCAGGTGTGTTGAGAAGTTTGAGCACTATACATATTACTACAGGCAAGCCGACAAGTCTTACTCCTGCAACGACATATGTCTGCCACTGTCTGAACAGTGAACGAAAATCATAGCTTCCTATTACAAAACCTGTGAGCAACATTGCAATCGGCGACATACAGTCTGCCGCACCTGAAATCAGTGTGGTGAGAAGTTTAAATTCCGGCAACGACAAAAGTCCCCACAATGCTCCGATAAACAGAGAAATGAAAATGGGGTTAATGAACGATTTTATCGAAAAAGCCTTTCCGCCATTCGGCACAAGCCAAGCAACACCTATGGAATAGGTGAACATATTCAGCGGCAGTGTAAACATAAGATAATCGAAAAGCTCTATACTGCCAGTCCCGTAAATTCCCGAAACCATTGCAGTGCCGACAAATCCGAAGTTTGATACTGAAATTGAATACCTGTAGATTTTTCGGAGATACTCTGTTTTCCCGAGAAACTTTGATATTATAAATGCAACGATAATGCAGAAAACCAGTATTGCTGTGCTGTAGACAATGAATATCCATTTTTCCTTTATGTTCTCAATTGTACAGTTCGCCATAAAGGTGTTGATTACTACGGCGGGCATAAATATCTTGTTTTCAAGTCTTGAAAATACCGTTCCCGACTCCTTCGGAATGAAATTTCCCCTGCACAGGATAAATCCGACTAAAATAAACGAAAACATTACGGCTATTTGGAATATCACCGAGGAAAAGATATTCATTTTTATGCCTCCTGTCTTTATTTATGTATCTCTGAGCCAAAACACCCCCAACTTTCCGTTGAGGGTGTTTCTTTCAGTCGAGGTTATCGACCTCTTACTTACAGTCTGACTTTGCTACAAAGCTCTGGCAGTCTGTACACTGGCACATTGTAGGATTGGACTCGTGTGTACCTACCTTGATTGACTCAAGTGAACAGTAGTTCTTTGTGCTGTTGTGATTCTTGCAGTTTGTTACTGTGCAAGCAATGCTCTGATTTGCGTATGAGTTGTCCATTTTAATTCACCTCAGTTTTATTGTGCGGTTTTCCGCCTTGACATTACCGCACAATGTTATTGTGTGGTGACGTCTTTATTATTCTTGCTGATATTTTTCAAATTATACTGCACCGATTTTAAAATTTTTAATAAAATGTATTGAGGTGAATTGCATGGAGATTTTATCGGCTGTCTTGCTTGTAGTTTTTGCCGTAATCGGCGTTACTTCATTGGTGCGTGACATATCGCTTTATCTGTTAAGATACAAGAATGATAACTCGGTTATGTTCGTCACACCTGTTGAGGGGAAATGCGATGATGCTGAACTTATGCTGAGAAGTGCTGCCTCAAAGGTAAAATGGGTGAGCAGAGGTAAATACGATTATGTAATCTGCCTCGACTGTGATATGGATGATGAAACTAAAAAGATATGCCAAAATATTTGTGAGGAATACGGATTTGCAAAGCTGATAAGCAAAAAAGAATTTTTTGAATTACTGAAATAACCCTCTGACAAAACCTGCTTTTATCGGCAGGTTTTGTTTTTGTGAAATATTATTTATGAATATGCATTTTTACCGTGCAATACAGTTCATTTTATGGTATAATAAAGTAGTATATATGATTTTTAGCGCAGGAAGTGGATTTATGAAAATGTTATTTACTATAATCGTTTGCAAATTGCTGAGATTTGCAGGTAAGCTTATCGGCAAAGGAAGCAGTCTGCCCGGACAGATTGCTCTTAAAATATGTCCTGATATTCTCAAAAGAGTCAAACTACCAAAATACATCATTGCTGTTACAGGAAGTAACGGCAAAACATCTACAGTCGAGATGATTGCACATATTCTTCAGAAAAACGGTAAAAGTGTTGCTTGGAACAAGGAAGGTTCAAACCAGATTGAGGGCGTTACTACTCTGATTCTCAACAGCTGTACGCTCACAGGCAAGGTAAACTGCGATATTCTTCTTATCGAAAGCGATGAACGTTTTGCTAAATATACTTTTAAATATATTGTCCCCACTCACTATGTAATTACTAATCTCTATCGTGACCAGCTTACAAGAAACGGCCATCCACAGTGGGTTTACAACGCAATTCTCGACAGTATTCACCCTGAAACTCAGCTTATACTTAACGCAGACGACCCGCTTGTTTCGCATTTTGGCTACAAAAAAGACGATGTAATCTGGTTCGGTGCAGGTGAGCTTGAAACAGACGCAACTGAAATGACAAGCGTCTACAACGACGGCGCTTATTGCCCTGAATGTAATTCACCTATGGCTTACAGCAGATATCATTACAACCACATCGGTCACTATGAATGTACAAGCTGTGATTACAGACGTAACGATACTTCTTACACCGTTACATCAGTCGACCTCGAAAACGGACTTGCCGTAATCAATGACAAGCACACTATTTCACTTGCGCTCAAGTCACTTTACAATATCTACAATATTCTTGCGGCATTTACCGTTGCCTCTCTCGTCGGAATTGATGAAAGTAAAATTGCGTCCGATATCAGCAATTACGTTCTCAAAAACGGCAGAGTTGTAACTTTTACACTCGGCAACAGGAAGGGAACTCTTCTCACTTCAAAGCACGAAAACAGCATTTCATACGACCAGTCAATCAGCCTTGCGTGTAACGACAACAACGGTTGTGACGTTATGTTTATCGTTGACGCTGTCAGCAGAAAATATTTTACAAGTGACGTTTCGTGGTTATGGGATATTGACTTCCACAAGCTCAACTGCGATAACATTAAAGAAATTGTTCTTTCGGGTAAATACTGCAACGACCTCGCTGTGAGATTTTCATACACAGATATACCTCAGGATAAAATCAGAATCATTGAGGATATTGAACAGGCTGCTGAATATCTTAACAACGACAAAAAGGAAGATATCTACGTTATTACCTGTTTCTCGGACAAGGATAAATTTCTCGGCAAGGTAAAGGGTGAATAATTATGAAAATACTTCATTTATATTACGATATTATGAATTTGTACGGTGAATACGCAAATATTTCGGCTGTTGAACGTATTCTTGAAAAAAGCGGTATTGATGTTCAGACAGACAAACTTTCGCTTGCCGACAATGCGAATTTTGCAGACTACGATTTCATATATATAGGTTCAGGTACGGAAAATAATCAGAAACTCGTGCTTGCTGATTTTGTAAAATACAAAGAACAGCTTCAGAATTATATCGACAGCGGAAAGCCTGTGCTTATGACGGGTAATTCCTTTGAAATGCTTGGGAAGTCAATCACCGACTGCAACGGCAAGGTTTATGACGGTCTCGGAATGTTTGATTTTACTGTTACCGAACAGAACAAAAAACGTGTGACAGGCGATATAATCTATACAACAAATCTCATTAACAAGCCTGTTGTCGGATTTGTCAACAAGTGCAGTGAGTTAACCGGAATTGAAAACACACTTTTCTCGGTTGAAATGGGACTTGCAAACAATTCCGACAGCAAAAAAGAAGGTCTTATTTACAACAATCTTTTCGGCACTCACGTTACAGGTCCTATTCTTATAAAAAATCCTGCATTGCTTGAATACATTGCAAAACTGATTATCAAGCCTTATGAAGAATACACGCTCACTACAGATTACCTCACCTATGAATACAAGGCCTTTGAGGTAACTCTAAGTGAGCTTAAAAAGCGAATGGAAAATATGTCTTAAAGGAACGAATGATTTATGTCAGATGAAAAGCTGCTTCAGCTTGAGGGAGCTGTTGAAAATATTGTCTACAGAAACGAAGAAAACGGCTATACGGTAGTTGAAATTTCCGACAGTGATGACTATATAACTGCTGTGGGAATTATGCCTCAGGTTGGAGTCGGAGATACCGTAAAGCTTACAGGCAAATATATAACTCACCGAAACTACGGCAGACAGTTTTCTGCAAGTATCTGCGAAATTTGCCGTCCGACAGAAAGTGCAGATATTCTCAGATATCTGTCATCAGGTGCAATCAAAGGAATTGGTGCGGCAACTGCACAGAGACTTGTTGCTGAATTTGGTGAGGCTACTCTTGATGTAATGGAAAATGAGCCTGAACGTGTGGCTCTTCTCAAGGGAATTTCAAAATCTAAGGCAGAGGATTTTTCTCTCCAACTCAAGACAAATTCAGGTGTACGCACACTTATGCTTTACCTCGGTGAATACGGAATTTCAAACACATCTTCGGTAAAAATATATAATTCTTTTGGTCCAAGCTGTGTTGACAGGATAAAAGCAAATCCCTACATACTTTGCGAGGGTGACTTCGGGGTTTCATTTGAAAGTGCCGATTTCATTGCAAAGAAAGAAAGCCTTGAACCTGAAAGCAATGTTCGACTCCGTGCAGGAATAACGTATGTT
>JBGUUJ010000018.1:0-1730 GCA_045133455.1 Ruminococcus sp. | reverse complement strand
CATCAATCACTTCAGCACAGAAGAGCTTGTAAATGCGGCATATCTCAGAATGATGGAGCAGAACGGACAGAAGAGTTATCTCATCGTAGTAGATTTTGTAGGTAATATGGAGCAAACTTTCAACGCAATTTCGGAAGTTGCAAAGCCATATCTCGATGATGAAATTCAGCTTACAATGTTGCCATTCTCAATGGAATTCGGCAGAAACGCAGTAAAGGGAGTAGAACCCTTCTACAAAAAACAGAACTAAAAACCAACAACAAAGGCTGTACGCACAAAACGTACAGCCTTTGTTGTTTTAGTAAAGATTTCTGAAAAACTGTAAAGACACAGAGTGTGTCTGCAAGTAAAATCCCTATATTTTATCAATTATAGCTTGTCTTTCTCTGTCATATTCCTCAATCGAAATCTCTCCGCTATTATATTTTTCCTGTAGTAAACTAAGCTCATCTTCGATATTTGAAGGTGACTGTAAAGAGCATAATTGCTTTATATCATTGTAAAATAAAGAATAAAGAAATATAGGTGAGTTTACAATAAAAGTTGAAAGAATTGATATAATACTAAAATTGCCCATTAAAATCAAGGCAATAATATTAAATATTGAAGTGACAGCCACTGTAATATAAAGCAAAGGACTACTTAACTTCTTTGTTAGATAGCATATTATAAGAATTACTTCACTAAATAAAGAAATAATATATAATATCATACTTAGTATACCTGATAATAGAAAAATAAAAATATTTATTATCAGATATATCAGCATTACTATTAATAGTGTAAGTTGAATTTTGCTCGGTTTATTTGTTATGCCTGCAAATGTAATGATAAAAAATATAAGAACTGCCACATTAGCTATTAATAAAACAATATAATTACAAGCAATTATATTTTCAGCCATAGCAAAAGCCAGTATAGTGTATGTGACTTGCAAGATGATATAAGCTTTCAGTAATTTGTTTTCAAGAACATCATTTACTTTATTTGTTAAATAGGATATTGTTAATACTGAAAATATAGAAAATGAAGAGGTAGAAATCATTAATAATAATATGTATACCAACATATAAATTGAGTTGTATACGTCATAGGAATCCCATTTGTAAACCATTATTAATTGAATGAATTGGATAAGTTGAGTAACTGTATTTATCACGGAAATCACTGCAATTGCAATACAGATATTCTTAGCATTTTTAAGTTTATTATTCATAATTTACCTCACTGTTTAGTACCGCACTTGGGACAGAAGAGAGAATCTCCGTCCAACTTCATACCGCAATGTTTACAATATTTGAAATTACTTTTTACATAATTCTTTTCCGTTGTGTCGACCTGTGAGCGAGTCGTTACCCGAGCATTATAATCTTCCTGTGAAATTAGCCCTTTTGCCCTCAAGTCATCAAGTGTTTTAGCTCTTGAATCAGTATTATTTTTATTCTGACTCATAAGATATTTAGCGATTCCTGCTATAACAAGGATAAAGCCGATAACCAACAGAATAATACCGATTATAACGAAATTATCCCCTGTACCTGTGTTACCGTTGTTGAAAAAACTCTCAAGCTGAATATCCATATCATTATTTACTGACGAACCGTAAACCCAGCTTGCACCACCTAAAACAATTAAAATAATGCCGATAATAATCATAAAACCATCTCCTCAATCTTATTGTAGTACTTATAAGTACTACAATAAGATTGTAACAAAATATTATGTTAAAG
>JBGUUJ010000017.1:0-8065 GCA_045133455.1 Ruminococcus sp. | reverse complement strand
ACCGCCTCCGAGACCGTTTGAACGGTCGTGCATAGGTTTCATAGCGTTTGTAATCATTTCGCCTGACATTCTGTTTCCGTCTTTGGAAATAACAGCGGCGATTGCACATCCGGAGGGGATTCTCACTTGACCTTCTAAATTCATATCGGTTCATTTCCTTTCATATAAAATAAATTAGGCGTTCAATCCGTCGGACATAGTAATGCCAAACAGAATGAACGCCTTTGCTCATTTGCAAGTATTATATACCCAATCCTGCATTTTGTCAAGTGGAAAATGAAAGAAATTAGACTTTTTGCAACTTTCGAAAAAAAAGTTGCAAAAAGTTCTTGACAACAGAAAATTATGGGTGTATAATGCGAGGCATAGAGGCAAAGGCGTCTTTGAGTTTTACGACTCGAAACCCTTTGTCTTTTTTTCATTTTTCAAATCTTTTTCAGTAAAGGAGTTTTTATTATGGGAACTGTAACTGAGTACTTTGGCTGTCTGGTGTTTGACGACAGAGTGATGAAAAGCAGACTGTCTGCAAAAGTATATCAGTCATTAAAAAAGACAATAGATGAGGGTGCACAACTTGACATCGGTGTTGCCAATGCGGTTGCAATTGCAATGAAAGACTGGGCTGTTGCAAACGGTGCAACTCATTACACTCACTGGTTCCAACCGTTGACAGGCATCACTGCCGAAAAGCACGACAGCTTTATTTCACCTTCACCCGACGGCGGTGTGATTATGGAATTTTCGGGCAAAGAGCTTATCAAAGGTGAGCCTGATGCATCTTCTTTCCCGTCAGGCGGACTGAGAGCAACTTTTGAAGCAAGAGGCTACACAGCGTGGGACCCTACTTCATATGCATTTATTAAGGGTAAAACATTATGTATTCCTACTGCTTTCTGTTCTTACGGAGGTCAGGCACTCGATAAAAAGACTCCGCTTCTACGTTCAATGGAGGCGCTCAACAAGCAGGCACTCCGTATTTTAAGATTATTCGGTAACGACACAGTAAAATGTGTTCGCACTTCAGTAGGTCCTGAACAGGAATACTTCCTTGTAGATAAGGAAATGTATGACAAGAGACGTGACCTCAGATTCACAGGACGTACACTATTCGGTGCAAAAGCTCCTAAGGGTCAGGAAATGGATGACCATTACTTCGGTGTTATCAAACCTCGTGTAGCGGCTTATATGGAAGAGCTTAACAACGAACTCTGGAAGCTCGGTATTCTTGCAAAGACAGAACATAACGAGGTTGCTCCTGCACAGCACGAGCTTGCACCTATCTATACAACAACAAACATAGCAACCGACCACAATCAGCTTACAATGGAGATTATGCAAAAAGTTGCCGCTAAGCACGGTCTTGTATGTCTGCTCCACGAAAAACCGTTTGCAGGCGTTAACGGTTCAGGTAAGCATAACAACTGGTCACTTGCAACAGATTCAGGTGTTAACCTCCTTTCACCCGGTGAAACTCCTTATGAAAATGCACAATTCTTACTTTTCCTCTGTGCAGTTATCAAGGCAGTTGACGATTATCAGGATCTTCTCCGTATTTCTGTTGCAACAGCAGGCAACGACCACCGTTTGGGTGCAAACGAAGCACCTCCTGCTGTAGTTTCAATCTTCCTCGGTGACGAACTCAACGCAGTTTTGGAGGCTATTGAAAATGACACTCCTTACAACGGTGCAGAAAAGACACAGATGAAACTCGGAGTTGATGTTCTTCCGAAGTTCAATCGTGACACAACAGACCGTAACCGTACATCACCGTTTGCGTTTACAGGAAACAAATTTGAATTCCGTATGCTTGGTTCATCAAACAGCATTGCTTGTGCAAATATTATGCTCAACAGTGCAGTTGCAGAAAGCCTTAAGATTTATGCAGACAGACTTGAAGCGGCAGATGATTTTGAAACTGCTCTTCAAAATATGATTCGCAAGACTATCAAGGACCATAAATCTATTATATTCAACGGCAACGGCTATGATGATGAATGGATTACAGAAGCTACCGAAAAAAGAGGTCTCCTCAACTATCGCACAACACCTGATTGTATTCCTCACCTTCTCGACGAGAAGAACGTGAAGATGCTAATTTCACAGGGTGTATTCGTTGAATCAGAACTTCACTCACGTTATGAGATTACTCTTGAAAATTACTGCAAGACAGTTGTAATTGAAGCAAATACAATGATTGATATGGCTCAAACTGAAATCGCACCTGCGGTTGAAAGCTATGCACTTGACCTTGCAAATACATTGCAGGCTAAGAAAGCCGTAAATGCAAGCCTTGCTTGTACTTATGAAAGTAATCTTGTGAAGAAACTTTCAGAACTGACAGATACAATTGCATTAAAGACTGCCGAACTTGAACAGGCTGTGCAGAGTCTTAATTCATTAAGTGAAATCGGCGATGAGGCAAATGCAATTCGTGACAACGTTCTTGTAAAGATGGAAGAACTCCGCTTGGCTTGTGACGAGGCAGAGACAGTAACAGCGAAGAAGTACTGGCCGTTCCCGACATACGGTGATCTTCTCTTCGGTGTTAAGTAAATATATATTGTTTTTAAAAGGGATGGTTTTTTATGGATGAAGCAATCAGAGAATTAGTCTCGGAAGCTACCACTGCCGAAGTGTTCAGTGTGTGGTTTCTCATAGGCGCAGCATTGGTGTTCTGGATGCAGGCAGGCTTTGCAATGGTAGAAGCAGGCTTCACCAGAGCTAAGAACACAGGTAACATTATTATGAAGAACCTTATGGACTTCTGTATCGGTACCGTAGTGTTCATACTTATCGGTTTCAGCTTACTTATGGGTGAGGACCTTTTAGGTTTCATCGGTAATCCGGGCTTTGACCTCTTTACAAGTTACGCAGACTTCGATTTCTCAAGTTTCGTATTTAACCTTGTATTCTGTGCTACAACAGCAACAATCGTTTCAGGTGCAATGGCAGAGCGTACAAAGTTCCTCTCATATTGCATCTATTCAGGTGTAATTTCAGCTCTTATCTATCCGATCGAAGCTCACTGGATCTGGGGCGGCGGCTGGCTTTCACAGCTTGGTTTCCACGATTTCGCAGGTTCATGTGCTATCCATATGGTTGGCGGTATCTCAGCTCTCATCGGTGCTAAGATTCTCGGACCTCGTATTGGTAAGTTCAACAAGGATAAGAATGGCAAGGTTACTAAGGTTAATGCTTTTCCGGGTCACAGCATTACATTCGGTGCACTCGGTGTATTTATCCTTTGGTTCGGCTGGTACGGCTTTAACGGTGCAGCCGCAACATCTATTGAACAGTTAGGTTCTATCTTCCTTACAACTACTATTGCTCCTGCACTTGCAACAGTTGTTTGTATGGTATTTACATGGATCAAGTACGGCAAGCCTGACGTTTCAATGTGTCTTAACGCATCACTCGCAGGTCTTGTAGGTATCACAGCAGGTTGTGACGTTACAGACGCACTCGGCGCAGCAATCATTGGTTCAGTTGCCGGTTTACTTGTAGTATTCGGTGTATGGCTCCTCGACCACAAGCTCCACATTGATGACCCTGTTGGTGCAGTTGCAGTTCACGCTTTGAACGGTATTTGGGGTACTCTTGCAGTAGGTCTTTTCGCAACAAGCTCAGCTCCCGGATATTCAATTGCAAATGCTTCAGGCGAAACAATCACAGGTTTGTTCTACGGCGGTGGCTTTGAACTCTTAGGCTTACAGCTTCTCGGTGTTTTAAGTGTTGCAGCTTGGACAGCAGTTGCAATGACAATTGTGTTCTTCGTTATCAAGAAGACTGTTGGTCTTCGTGCTACTCGTGAAGAAGAAATCGAAGGTCTTGACGCTACAGAACATGGTCTTCCAAGTGCATATGCAGGTTTTGCAATGCTTCCTGAATATATCGATGAGGAAGATGCTCCGGTTATGGTTACAGGCGACACACCTGTTGCTGAGGCTGTTGAGGTTAAGACAGTTCCTACATTTGAGAAGAAGGCAGATGCTAACGGCGTGAAGATCACAAAGGTTGAAATTGTCTGCAAGGAGTCACGAATTGAGGCTCTCAAGAATGCAATGGTAGGCATTGGTATTACAGGTATGACAGTATCTCACGTTCTCGGTTGCGGTGTTCAGAAAGGTAAGCCTGAGTTCTATCGTGGAGTTGCAGTAGAAGCTTCCTTGCTTCCTAAGGTGCAGGTTGAAATCGTTGTATGCGCAGTTCCTGTAGACAAGGTAATCGAAACCGCAAAGAGAGTTCTCTATACAGGTCATATCGGTGACGGTAAGATTTTCGTATACGATGTTGAAAACGTTGTAAAGGTTCGTACAGGTGAAGAAGGTTACGATGCTTTACAGGATGTTGAGTAAATAACTCTTTTACCTATAGTAAACTGCTTGGTCACGCTCGTGCAAAGAAGGTTTGACAAAACTTCATTAACAGAAGTTGTTATTGTCGAGAAGTAAAGTCTTGATAAAATACCAACATCTGAAGTGAAATAAAAATATCAGGCTGTCTGCACGAAGTGCGTAAGAGGTACTCGCTTTTTACTGAAATATTGAAAAACGCAAAGCCCTGTGTGCATACTATATGCATACAGGCTTTGTGTGGTTATGATATAAAGACAGAACAAGGAGAAAAATGATGACTAAATACGTTTTTGTGACCGGCGGAGTTGTTTCCGGTCTCGGCAAAGGAATTACAGCCGCATCATTGGGCAGACTTCTCAAGGCAAGAGGTCTGAAGGTTGCGGCTCAGAAGCTTGACCCATATATAAATGTTGACCCGGGCACTATGAGCCCTTATCAGCACGGCGAAGTGTTTGTTACCGAGGACGGAGCAGAAACCGACCTTGACCTCGGTCACTATGAACGCTTTATTGACGAGGACCTCAACAAATATTCCAATCTCACAACAGGTAAGGTTTACTGGAACGTGCTCAATAAAGAAAGACGTGGTGAATACCTCGGTTCAACCGTTCAGGTAATTCCCCACATCACAAATGAGATTAAGGAGTTTGTCTACAGCGTAGGCAAAAAGACGAATGCAGATGTTGTCATCACTGAAATCGGCGGTACTATCGGTGATATCGAGTCTCAGCCGTTTATCGAGGCTGTTCGTCAGATATCCCTTGAAGTCGGTCGTGAAAACAGTCTGTTCATTCACGTTACACTCGTCCCGTTTCTGCGTGGTTCGGACGAGCACAAGTCAAAGCCGACTCAACACTCCGTAAAAGAGTTGCAGGGTATGGGCATAAATCCCGATATCATCGTTTTGCGTTGTGATGAGCCGTTGGAGGACTCTATTTTCAAGAAAATTTCCTTGTTTTGTAATGTAAAACCCGACTGCGTAATTGAAAATATCACTCTGCCAAATCTCTACGAAGCTCCGCTTATGCTTGAAAAGGCTGACTTCTCCTCTGTTGTGTGCCGTGAACTCGGTATTGATGCACCGAAGGGCGACCTCTCCGAGTGGACTCAGATGGTTGACAACATCAAGCAGATTAATCACAGTGTGAATATCGGACTTGTCGGAAAGTATGTTGCACTGCACGATGCGTATCTCTCTGTTGCAGAGGCTCTGCGTCACGCAGGATATTATTGCAATTCCAACGTGAATATTCAATGGATTGACTCGGAGGGACTTACAGAACAGAATTATAAAGAAAAACTTTCCGACCTCGATGGTATTATAATCCCCGGCGGTTTCGGAAATCGTGGTATAGAAGGAATGATTCTCTCTGCAAGGTATGCAAGAGAAAACAATCTCCCGTATTTCGGAATCTGTTTGGGTATGCAGATTGCGGTTATAGAATATGCAAGGAATGTTGCGGGAATTACTGACGCACATTCAGGTGAGTTTGATGAAATGTGCAAAAACAAAGTAATAGATTTTATGCCCGGTCAGAGCGGTGATATCGACAAGGGAGGTACACTGCGCCTCGGTTCATATCCGTGCAAAATCAAGGCGGGTACAACAATGGAACGTTGCTACGAGAGCAATCTCATAAATGAAAGACATCGCCATCGCTATGAATTCAATAACGAGTACCGTGAAATTCTCGAAAACAAGGGTCTTGTGCTGAGCGGAACGTCTCCCGACGGCAGACTTGTGGAGACAGTTGAACTTTCCGACAGAGCTTTCTATGTGGGAGTACAGTATCACCCTGAGTTCAAGAGCCGTCCTAACAGATCTCATCCGCTGTTCAGAGGCTTTGTTGAAGAAGCCTGCAAACATTCACAAGGAGGTAACGTATGAGTGTTCACGAAGAGTGTGGCGTGTTCGGTGTCATAGGTACTGAGCAGACAGACGTTGCGAGTATGGTGTATTATGGGTTGTATGCGCTTCAGCACCGAGGTCAGGAAAGCTGCGGAATTGTCGTGAATGACGACGGGGTGTTCTCCTCACGAAAAGATATGGGACTTGTCAGCGAGGTGTTTACTGCCGATAAGCTGTCGAGCCTTCCGAAAGGCACAATGGCTGTCGGTCATGTTCGTTACGGGACGACAGGCGGAACAAACCGCAAGAACTGCCAGCCGATTGAGGTGAATCATCAAAAGGGCAGAATGGCGATTGCTCACAACGGAAATCTGAGTAATGCCGCAGAACTGAGGGACAGGCTTGAACTTTCGGGTGCAATTTTCCATACAACGAGCGACACCGAAACCATTGCATATATAGTGGTAAGGGAAAGACTTAAATCTTCCTCGATTGAAGAAGCTCTCAGCTTAGCTATGAATACGCTTGACGGTGCATATTCGCTTGTGCTTATGTCGCCTCAGAAACTTATCTGTGCAAGAGACCCTCACGGTTTCCGCCCTCTCTGCTACGGAAAAACACCCGATGGAATGTATGTTGTTGCGTCGGAAAGCTGTGCGCTGACAGCCGTAGGTGCTGAATTTATCCGTGATGTTGAGCCGGGAGAGATACTTGTGTTCAGCAAAAACGGAGTTGTTTCACGCAGAGAACATTGCAACAGCTGTAAGAAAAAACTCTGCATTTTTGAGTATATCTACTTTGCAAGACCCGATTCCATGATAGATAACGTATCTGTTCACGGTGCAAGAGTCCGTGCAGGAAAAATTCTTGCAAAGACTCACCCTGTTGAAGCTGATGTTGTCGTAGGTGTGCCCGATTCGGGACTCGATGCAGCACTCGGTTATAGCGAAGAATCGGGAATCCCGTACGGTATAGGTCTTATCAAGAATAAGTATATCGGACGAACATTTATTTCACCTGGGCAGAATGCAAGAGTTGATCAGGTAAAAATCAAGCTCAACGCTGTGGGGGAGAGCGTAAAGGGGAAGAGGGTCGTTTTGATTGACGATTCTATCGTAAGAGGTACAACGAGCGGTCGAATCGTAAAGCTTCTGCGTGACGCAGGCGCAAAGGAAATACACATGAGAATTTCAGCACCGCCGTTTCTGCACCCTTGCTATTACGGCACGGATATAGATTCAAGGGATAATCTCATCGCCTGTCACCATACGGTAGACGAAATTGCCGAAATAATCGGCGCAGATACTTTGGGTTATCTGCCTGCATCGGAACTCAAATCCCTCACAGGTAACGTTGATTTTTGCAGTGCATGCTTTGACGGCAAATATCCGACGACAATTCCGAAGGATATCCGCAAGGACAAGTTTGAAAGAAAACTATCGGAAATAAAAATAGAGAAACAATATTAAGTTAAAGCAAACCTAATATAAGCAATTAAATGTTTCTTTTAAACGGGATTCCAAAGGGATACCCTTTGGTCGTTTGGATGGGAGATTTTTAAGAGGGAAGGAAAATCGAAATTCCTTCCCTCTTGAATTTGCTTTCTTTTGGTTCGTTTTCTTTTCAAATAAAAGAAAATGAACATAGCTGTACTGTTTAAATTTTATGAAACTTATTTTAGTGATATCAACGATAATAAATTTAGCAACCTTTCGTGCGGATATTATTACATTGAAATTTCCAGAAGTTTGTCTGCATTAACGAGGTTTACGTTATCAAAATCCTTATCTCTGACATTTTTATCCTTGTAAAGTCCGAGAGAGAACGTGTAATCAATCGTATCTTCAATATTTCCGCAGGC
>JBGUUJ010000016.1:0-6133 GCA_045133455.1 Ruminococcus sp. | reverse complement strand
AACTCTGTTAATTGTGTAATGACAGGTAGGTGAAAATAATGAAAGAAAATATCCATCCAAAGTATGAGCAAACAACAATTACTTGTGCTTGCGGTAATGTTATTGAAACAGGCTCAACAAAAAGCGATATCCGTGTTGAAGTTTGTTCAAAATGCCACCCCTTCTTCACAGGAAAGCAGAAATTAGTTGATACAGGCGGACGTGTTGATAGATTTAAAAAGCGTTTCGGTATGGACAAATAATTCATTCGTAATTGTTAAGGCGGCACTGCGGTGTCGCCTTGTTTACTATACAGAGGAAATTTTATGGCTAAGGATTACAAGACCGTTCAGCGTGAAGCTGATGCGGAGTTTGTGGAAAAGCGTTCACGTTTTATAGGCTATTGCAAACCCGTAAAGACCGAGCAGGAAGCGGTTGATTACATAAATTCAAAGCGTTCACAGCATTGGAACGCAACGCATAATGTCTATGCATATTCACTCAGAGAGGGCAATATCAAACGTTACAGCGATGACGGTGAACCTTCAGGAACAGCAGGAATGCCCGTCCTTGACGTAATTGTAAAGAATGAAATCTATGACGTTTGCGTGGTAGTTACAAGATATTTCGGAGGGATTCTCCTCGGAACGGGCGGACTTGTGCGTGCATATTCACAGGGCGCAAAGGTTGCTCTTGAAGCCGGCAAAGTTGTAATGATGAAGAATTGCCTGATGTGCTCTGCAAAGTGTACATATAATCAGTATGGAAAGGTTTCTTCGTTAATTATGGATATTGGTGCAACAGTTGATGATACTGTTTATGAAGCCGATGTTCTCATAAAATTCCATATCTCACCCGAACATCTTGACAAACTTAACAAGTCTCTGGCAGATGCAACTTCAGGAGAAGTTCAGGCTGTGTCTGACGGAGAAAAGTATTTTACCGAAGAAATTTGATATATCATAATTAGTATAGGAGAATTTATTATGAAATGTCCTGAATACGGATGTGAAATGGAAAAAGGCATTACAGCTTTTACAACTAAAGGTTTTCATATTATCAGACTTCTTTACACTTCTGATGATGAATTAGCTAAGAAAGGGTTAAAAAACTTCTTCACCAAAGAAAGAACTCTGATTGAATTAACAGAAGGTAAAGAGGTAGTGTCATATCGATGCGAAAACTGTAAAAAATAAATAACTTGCTTTGACGAATAAATGATAAATTGTCAGTATGTTTTATATTAAATGTTAGCAGTTTTTTGACAGAAAAGTAACAAATTGGTCAGGTTACCGATATGGATAAAAATTTCGACTTTTATTTATGAATAAAAAGAGGAATATTTAAAATAAAAACGTAAAAAACTAATAGGAAAAAGGAAAGGGGAGTTTTATGGCATTTCCGGAAGCCTTTTTGCAGGAACTCAAAATGCGAAACGATATAACGGAAATCGTTTCCTCTTATGTCAGCCTGAAACGACGTGGACGTAATATGGTCGGTCTTTGTCCGTTTCACGGTGAAAAAACTCCTTCGTTCAATATCTATACGGAAAATGGTTCGTTCTATTGTTTCGGTTGCGGAGTAGGCGGAGATGTGATTTCATTTGTAATGAAAATTGAAAATCTCGACTATGTAGACGCTGTAAAGTTTCTTGCCCAGCGTGCGGGACTTGAAATTCCCGAAAACACCTACGATGACAGTATGAGTAAGCTAAGAACCAGAGTCTTTGAAGCAAATCGTGAAGCCGCAAGGTTTTACTATGCCTCACTTTATTCACAAAAAGGCGCAAAAGGGCTTGAATATCTGCACGGCAGAGCCTTATCTGACAGAACAATAAGGCACTTCGGTCTCGGTTTTGCAGATGATGACTGGACATCGCTTTGCAAACACCTCAAATCAAAAGGTTTCAAGGACAGTGAGCTTGTAGCCGCAAACCTTGCAGTCAAGCGCAGAAACGGCAACGGAATATATGACCGTTTTACGAATCGTGTTATTTTTCCGATTATAGATCTGAGAGGTAATGTTATAGCTTTCGGCGGAAGAATAATGACTGACGAAAAGCCTAAGTACCTCAACACTTCCGATACACCTGTTTTTAAGAAGAGTGCAAACCTGTTTTCACTCAATAATGCGAAAAACTCAGGAAGCCGAACGCTCATACTCTGCGAAGGATATATGGACGTAATTTCAGTCAATCAGGCCGGATTTACAAACGCAGTCGCAACCCTCGGAACGTCGTTGACAAGCGAACAGGCTATGTTGATGAAGCGTTATGCAGATGAAGTCATCATCTGCTACGATGCCGATGAAGCAGGACAAAAAGCCACGGCAAGGGCGATTCCGATACTCAGAAATGCAGGACTTCTTATCAGAGTCCTGACAATTCCGAACGGAAAAGACCCTGATGAGTTTATCCGTTCCCACGGAGCAGACGGACCTGCCGCATTTAAGGCTGTAATTGAAAAAAGCGGAAACGATATAGAATACAGACTGCAAAAGCTCAGACAAAGCCATAATACAGAGACTACCGACGGTAAGGTTGCATATCTTGAAGCGGCATCAAAGATTGTGGCAAGTATCTCAAGTCCCATAGAAAGGGACGTGTACACTTCAAAAATCTGCAATGAGCTTGGTATTGACAAAAGTGCTTTCAAACAGCAGATATCAAATATAACACGAAGACAGAGCCGTGAAGCCGTTAAAAAGGAAGTCAGAAAAATTCAGACGGATTTAAGCGGCAGAAACGATAAGATAAATACAGACCACTACAAAAAGCCACGAAGCTCGAGTGCAGAAGAAGCTCTTGTGGTTTATCTTATAAACAATCCCGATTCTGCAGAGGAGATATCCGCCTCCGTAAAGCCTGAGCAGTTCGGAAATTCCCTGATGAAGCGGTATTATGAATACATTCTCAGCCGAATACAAAGCGGACTTGAACCTCTCAATAACATAACGGCAGATTTCACGCAGGACGAAGCTTCAAAACTTTATCAGATGATGTCGCAGTCGGTAAAGGCGGCATCAACGGAAACTGCAATGAGGGAGTATATAAAGGTTATCAACGAGGAAAGTCAGAAGCTTACAAAGGACGATGTAGCGTCAATGTCAGCAGAGGAGCTTAACACTTACCTCGACAGAATAAGGAAAAACAAGCAATAATACTGAACTGAGGGTTTGGTATAAAGGAAAGGACAGTGTAATATGCCTGCACAGGATAAGAAAACAATCGTAAAGGACCTTATTGAACTCGGAAAGCAGAAAGGACAGATTTCAAATCAGGATATCCTTGATGCAATCGGAGAAATCGACTTTGAGCCTGAACAGCTTGAAAAGCTCTACGATGCAATTGAGTCACAGGGAATTGAGATTGTAGAAGATATCGGAGATATCAAAATTGATGATATCGACCTTAATTTCAGTGAAGACAAAGATGATGATTCGTCAGTAGCAGCACCTGAGCAGGGAGTTACAATTGATGACCCTGTAAAGGTATATCTCAAAGAAATCGGACGTGTGCCTCTTCTTACATCGGAAGAAGAAATTGAGCTTGCAATCAGAATTTCTGAGGGCGATGTCAAGGCAAAACAGAGACTTTCCGAAGCTAATCTCCGTCTTGTAGTAAGTATTGCAAAGCGTTACCTCGGCAGAGGTATGCAGTTTTTGGATCTTATTCAGGAGGGTAACCTCGGTCTTATCAAGGCTGTTGAGAAGTTCGACTATACAAAGGGCTTCAAGTTCTCAACATATGCAACATGGTGGATCAGACAGGCTATCACAAGAGCAATTGCAGATCAGGCAAGAACAATCAGAATCCCTGTTCATATGGTTGAAACAATCAATAAGGTAAAGAAAGTTCAGAGTCAGCTCCTCCATCAGAACGGTCACGAGCCGTCGGCAGATGAAATTGCGGCTGAAATTGATATGCCTGTAGATAAGGTAAGAGAAATTATGCGAGTTGCGCAGGAACCTGTATCTCTCGAAACACCAATAGGTGAGGAAGAGGACAGTCACCTCGGCGACTTCATTCCTGACAACGAAGCACCTGCACCTGCTGATGCGGCATCACACACAATGCTCAGAGAACAGCTTTCAGACGTTCTTTCAACTTTAACACCGAGAGAAGAAAAAGTACTCAGACTTCGTTTCGGACTTGAGGACGGCAGAAGCAGAACTCTTGAAGAAGTAGGTAAGGAATTCAACGTAACCCGTGAGCGTATCCGTCAGATTGAGGCGAAGGCACTCAGAAAGTTACGTCATCCGTCAAGAAGCAGAAAACTCAAGGATTATCTTGATTATTAATATTCTTTCAGCGAATTATGATTACTTTTGAAGAATGTGCACAGATGCTCGATGAAATAGCCGATTCAATGCCGTATGAGTTGTACCGTGATTTAAACGGAGGAATTTCTCTGCTTCCCAAGATAAAGGTTCATCCAAAAGCATTGCATAATGACTTGTTCATACTCGGCGAATACATACGCAATTCACTGGGGAATGCCATAGTGTTTTACTATGGATCAATCAACCGTGTCTACGGAAAACTCAGCCGTGAGGAGTATTACAAACAGCTTGAGCGGATTCTTCATCATGAAGTAAGGCATCATAATGAGTATCTTGCAGGCTGTGATGACTTGGGTGTTATTGACAAGCTTGAAATTGAAGAGTACCTGAGAAAGAATAATTAATAAGAATAATAAATAATGTAAAAGGTCGGACAGGAGTTTTATTCTGTACCGACCTTAACTTATATACTATTATCTCAATTTCAGAACCTGACCCGGCATAATCACATTGGGATTATATAGTCCGTTAAGTGCAGTAAGGTTAGAAACAGTTGTGTTATTCCTCTGAGCTATACTCCACAGTGTATCGCCTGGACGAGTAACATAGTAATCAATTTCAGCAGAACCGGCAGGAATCTGAAGAGTAAGCCCTACAGAAATCTGAGACGGATCCTGAATATTGTTGTATTTCAAAATATCCTGCACCGTGGTCTGAAAGAACTGGGCAATACCGAAAAGAGTATTTCCCGAACGCACGGTATAAGGAACCAAATCCATTGCATATCCTCCTTTTTGTCTTTATTAACAATATATGATGAAAAGCATATATTGACACAGATGAATATTCAGCAGATTAGTTGGCAGAATATTCTTGGAGGTAATGCTATGAAAACTACAATAGAAAAAGTAATCGGACGAGAAATTATTGATTCCAGAGGAAATCCGACTGTAGAAGCAGAAGTATGGCTTTCAGACGGAACATTTTCAAAAGCGTCAGTTCCTTCGGGTGCGTCAACAGGTGCATTTGAAGCACTTGAACTGAGAGACAAAGACCAAAACAGATATATGGGCAAGGGCGTGCGACAGGCTGTTGATAATATCAACAAAATCATATCACCGGCACTATGCGGAGATTCACCGTTTGACCAGTGTGCACTTGATTATAAGATGATAGAGCTAGACGGCACACTAAATAAAGAAAAACTCGGAGCAAATGCAATTCTTGCGGTTTCGCTTGCCTGTGCAAAGGCGGCGGCAAAAAATTTGAAATTACCGCTTTACAGATATATCGGAGGAACATTTTCTGTTACAATGCCTGTTCCTATGATGAACATTCTCAATGGCGGTGCGCATGCGTCAAACAATATAGATATTCAGGAATTTATGATAATGCCTGTCGGAGCATGCTGTTTTTCAGAAGGGTTGCGTCAGTGCTGTGAAATTTATCATACACTCGGTAATATTCTTCGAAAGAAAAATATGGATACAGCCGTAGGTGATGAGGGTGGTTATGCTCCTAATCTTGAGGGCGATGAAGAGGCAATAGAGCTTATTCTTACAGCAATCGACCTTGCGGGTTACAGCACCGATAATATAAAAATTGCCCTTGATGCAGCGGCATCAGAATGGTACAGGGAAGGCATTTATAAACTTCCTAAGCGCAAAATTGAACTTACCGGAGATAAGCTTTCTGCGTATTTTGTAAAGCTTACAAATGATTACCCAATCATTTCAATCGAAGACCCCCTGTCCGAATATGACTGGGAAGGCTGGAAGTCTATGACGCAGAAAATTGGTGACAGAGTAAAGCTTGTAGGTGACGACCTGTTTGTTACTAACACCAAACGTCTGAAAAAGGGCATTGAAATGGG
>JBGUUJ010000015.1:0-4704 GCA_045133455.1 Ruminococcus sp. | reverse complement strand
TTATTATATGCCATCTTCGTTGTATCCTCTTTATCCTGCGGATATCTGAGGATAAAACCGTAATCAACGCATTTTCGTTCTAGATAAGCCGAAGCGTGGTTATCTGAAACATCAAAACTTATCAGAAGTCCCGTCTGAGCCTCACTGCAACCTGCAGGAGGCACAAGTTTCTGGGTTGCTGCCTGTGCTCTCACTTCCGTATAATCAGGATTAGACAAAAATTCGCTGAGCTTTTCATTATACAAGCTATCCTGCTCATCATAAGAAACATAGGCTGAGGTTATTTTCAGTTCTATCCATTGACTTTCGGCATCTTCCGTAAGTTTTTTAAGATTTTCATACGCAAGTGTGTTTATCTTGTTTGACTCAAATTCAGAAATTTTCGGAACATAGTCGCTTTCAAGTTGATTTTGCTTATTGACTATCGTCAAAAGTTCTTCGTCGCAAGTCTGTTCGGACTGAGAACTATTATTCTGAGTTGACTGCAAAAATACAGCGTTATACAAAAAATATCCTCCGACTGTAAGACCTGCCAAAACTGCGACTACACATATTACAATGAAAATTCTTCGTCTGACAGTACCGAACGGGAGAATTTTTCCTGTTCGGTCTGCTATAAGTGCCTGCCTTCTGCGACGTTTTGAGTCTCTGTAACTTTTCTTATCATACGGGGTTAATCCGTAGGACATAGTTCACCTGCTTTATCAGTTAATTGTCTTTGAGTCAATTTCTTCTGTTGCCTTTGCAATGAACTCTTCAAGCTTCATTGCACCGAGGTCACCGTTCTTTCTGTGACGAACTGAAACTGTCTGTGCTTCAATGTCTTTATCACCGATGATGAACATATACGGTACTTTTTCAAGCTGTGCTTCACGGATTTTGTAGCCGATTTTTTCGCTTCTGCCGTCAACCTCTACACGCATACCCTTTGCTTCAAGTTCCTTCTTGATTTCATATACATAGTTAAGGTGTCTGTCGGCAACTGCAAGAATCTTAACCTGTGTAGGTGCAAGCCACATCGGGAATGCACCTGCATACTTTTCAATGAGAAGTGCGAGTGTTCTCTCGTAGCAACCGATTGAACTTCTGTGGATAATACAAGGAATTTTCTTTGTGCCGTCCTTGTCAACGTATTCCATACCGAATTTCTCGGCAAGCAACTGGTCAATCTGAATTGTGATGAGAGTATCTTCCTTGCCGTAAACATTCTTAATCTGAATGTCAAGCTTTGGTCCGTAGAATGCAGCTTCACCGATTCCTACAACGTATGGAATTTCTAGGTGGTCAAGTATTTTCTCCATCATATCCTGAGATTCATTCCACTGCTCTTCTGTTCCGATATATTTTTCTCTGTTATCAGGATCCCACTTTGAGAAACGATATGATACATCATCATAAAGGCCGAGAGTTTTAAGCATATAGATTGCAAGTTCAAGACAATCTTTGAACTCAGCCTCAAGCTGTTCAGGTGTACACATAAGGTGTCCTTCTGAAAGAGTAAACTGACGTACTCTGATAAGACCGTGCATCTCACCGCTTGCCTCATTACGGAAAAGTGTTGAAGTTTCGTTATAACGAATCGGGAGATCACGATATGAACGCTGGCGATTGAGATATGCCTGATACTGGAACGGACATGTCATAGGACGAAGTGCAAAAACTTCATCGTCCTTTTCAGGGTCGCCTAGTATGAACATACCGTCCTGATAATGATCCCAGTGTCCGCTGATTTTATAAAGGTCGCTCTTAGCCATATATGGTGTTTTTGTGAGCTGCCAACCTCTGCGCTGTTCCTCATCCTCAACAAAACGCTGTAAAAGCTGGAGAATTCTTGCGCCCTTAGGAAGAAGAATAGGAAGTCCCTGTCCGATTAAATCAGATGTTGTGAAGAGTTCAAGTTCACGACCGAGCTTGTTATGATCACGCTTTTTCGCTTCTTCAAGCTTTGTGAGGTGTTCTTCGAGCATTGATGCTTTAGGGAAAGCCACACCGTAAACACGACAGAGCTGTGCATTGTTTGCATCTCCTCTCCAGTAAGCACCTGTGCAGTTTGTAAGTTCAATTGCCTTGATTACTGACACATTCATAAGGTGCGGTCCTGCACAGAGGTCTGTGAAATCGTCCTGCTTGTAGAAGCTGATGTTCTCACCGTTATCTGCGTGCTCCTTTACGAGTTCAACCTTGTATGTTTCACCCATTTCACCAAGTTTTGCAATTGCATCTTCAGGTGAAAGCTCAAAACGCTCAAGTTCAATGCCTGATTTTACGATTTTCTTCATCTCAGCCTTGATTTTCTCAAGGTCATCTGCTGAAAATGGCTTTTCAACATCAAAATCGTAATAGAAACCGCTGTCAATTGCAGGTCCGATTGCGCATTTTGTTTTAGGATAAAGTCTCTTTACAGCCTGTGCGAGAACGTGTGAAGCTGTGTGCCAGAATGCTTTTTTGCCTTCTTCATCATCAAATGTAAGAAGTTCAAGCTTACAGTCCTGTGCAAGCGGTGTGCGGAGGTCAACGACTTCCCCGTCAACCTTAGCGCAGCATACTGATTTGTAAAGTCCTGCACCGATTGATTTTGCGATTTCGGCAGGTGTGATGTTGTTGTCAAATTCCTTAACTACTCCGCCTTTTAATTCAACGTTAATCATTATAATTTCTCTCCTTTTTATCGATTATACATAATTCTAAAACAAAAATCCCAATATTCCTTTACGGAATATTGGGACGAAGTTACTCGTGGTTCCACCCAAGTTCGGCAAAAATTGCCCTCTTTAAGTATCAACTTTAACGCAGTTGTACGCCGCACCATTTCCTGTGCAGACTCCAAGGTGGTAGCTTGCAAGACCAAATACGGATATTTCAGCATACAATCCGCTCTCTGAAAATGGCGATTTACAAACCGTGTCCTTGTCACAGTTTTATTTTTAATTGTTATTATAATAACACTGCAATCAGTTGTTGTCAATAATTATTTTTTGTTGTCAAGCTCCTGCAAAAGCAAATCAATATCGCTGAGTTTCTTTTCTATCTCCTCTGTTTCAGGCTCAAACTTAACAGGTTTCTGCTCAACAGGACTCTTCACAACAGGAGTTTCCTCTTTCTCAATTTCTTCATTTACTTCATCAAATGAAACATCAGGCTTCGATTCTTCAGCCTTGACATCTGCTCTTTCATCATTATCAAGAAAAACAAGTCTTGATGAATCATCATCTTTTGCGATATAAGGTTTTGGCTCAGTCTCGTTGTTGTAACCAAGTACAAAATCGTCGAGTCCTGCAAAAGTCGGTGGAATTTCAAGGTCTTCAACGCTTACTGTTGCTTCATTGTCTTCATTCTCTGCAGGAACTACTTTTTCGGCAAAAACAAGATCATCATATCCGCCTGACTTTACATAGCTGTTTTCGTATGAGTCTTCATCATCAGGTAAACCGTCGATAATCTCGATTTCATCTTTTGTGTATGAATTAAGAGCCATTTCAACAATAAATGATACGGCATAGAGAGCAAGAATTATCTGCTCTGCACCGAAAAGAAGCTTTGCAATATCCATACCCTCAATCATTATGGTGCAGATTGTGTGTGCACCGAATGCAAGAGATATCGCAACAGCAGGTAAACCATAGATAAAGCAGGCTTTAACAGGGTTTCTGCCTTTAATTCTTGACACAATCATTGAATGTGAGAAGAAGTAGAGTGTCAGGAATATGTAGCAGAACAATGCTGTCATATCACTTGCCGAGATTGACACCTTCGTTGCTACAAGGAATTCAGATACAAGTTCAGCGCAACCCCATAACGCAGGGAAAATGAAAAGCATCGAAATTCCGGAAACAATTGATTTTCCCGTGAAATGCACCTTTGACATAAACATAAATGCAATACCTGCCGGAATTGAAAATGCCGCACTTATTAGAGTCACGATGTAATACTCAGACTCAGGTGTCGTGTTAAGGAGTGTCATTACAGACGAACCTATTACAGCAAAACCTGAGAGTATTGCAAAAATCCCTGCCATCGGATTTTTCTTTACAGGATAAACAGGAGCTGTTTTTCTGTCAAACAAATTAATAAGCACACACACCACAAAAAGTCCGAGTGCAAGTCCGATAACCAGATAGTTTATTGTGATTTTGTCCATTCCGAGGAACATTCCGTTGCTGTCAAGTCCGAAAATGCTCATAATTTTGAGTCCGACCATCGCAATTGCAACAGGAATGAAAGGAATCAGAGAAATTTTAACCTTCATATATCTGCTCCGTTTCATTAGATAGTTATGTTATTTTAATTTTCAACATATATTATTTTAAGACAATTATATCATTATGTCAAGGAAAATAAAACACATTTCTGGGAATATCGGTTTTATTTTTTCTGTGCAAAAATAAGGAGAGTTCACTGTGAAGGAAAAACTTATTGCTCTGACTGTATTTCTGATTATTATGGCTATGCTTCCGTTTATGGCCGCCAAATGCAGTAATACCGATATCAGAACACTTAAAACTTCTTCTACTGCAGACAGCATTGAAGAAAAAACTGACAATTTATCTGAGTCAGACAAAATTCTGTGCGGTCTTGTTGCTGCTCGGTACAAAAACGATTACAGTGAAGAAACTATGAAGGCGATTGCCGTTATCATTATAAACAACTACAAAATTAATCCTGACAGCTTTAATATAGAGGACAATGAAGTATGTGTTCTCGAAA
>JBGUUJ010000014.1:0-7190 GCA_045133455.1 Ruminococcus sp. | reverse complement strand
ATACAAGTTTACAGCCTTTTTCAAGTATAAAATCGTGAAGTGCATCTACTACGTCAAGTGCTTTATCTGATACAGGAAACACTCTGTTTCCTCTCTCGGTTTTGAGAGGCACTCCGATTTCTTCAAAGAAATACATTGTGTCCTGCGGTGTAAAGTTATTGATTGCCGAGTACAGAAATCTTCCGTTGACAGGCACGTTACGGATGTAGGTCTGAACATCACAATCATTTGCAACATTGCATCTGCCCTTGCCTGTTATCATTATCTTTCTGCCGACACGCTTATTCTTTTCTATCAAAGTTACATTTGCGCCGTTCTCTGCGGCACAGCCTGCCGCCATTAGTCCTGCCGCTCCTGCACCGATTACTACTACTTTTTTACTTACCATCGTTGATTATTTATCCTTGTTCGTTATCGTGATTTGCATATACGCCGTTTCTGTTCCACACGTTCTCGAGTTCTCTGAATGTTTCGGATACTTCATCCTTTTTCTTGAGAACCGTTGCTACTATCAATGCATTGATAAGACTTAAAGGTGCTACAAGCGAATCGACAATTGATGCCATATCACTTCTTGCTATGAGTACTGAGTCAGCTGACTGAACAAGAGGAGATGCCATACTGTCCGTGATTGCTACTGCGTGTGCACCTTTTGAACGTGCATAATCCATTGCCTCTACTGACATTGAGCTGTAACGTGGGAATGAAATGCCTATCATTACGTCTTTTTCGCTTATTCTGAATATATGCTCATAGGTCGAGGTAGGACTTGTGGTATTGATTACTCTGACATTATCAAAGATAAGTTCAAAATAATATGCAAGAAAGTTTGCTATTGCCGCTGTTGAACGGACACCCATTATATAGATTTTTTCTGCTTTGCAGATTTCATCTACTGCCCTGTTAAAATCCTCATGTGATGTTTCTTCAATTGTTCTGCGGATTTTTTCAATATCCTGATTTAGCACACTGTCAAGCACATTGTCATTACCTATTCTGCCTGAAGTTACTTCAATTCGCTGAACAGATGTAAGCTTATTGCGTATCATTTCCTGCATTGCCTTCTGAAGCTTCGGATATCCGTCGTATCCAAGTTCTGTTGCAAAACGTACTACCGTACTTTCCGATACGCCTACGGTTTCTCCAAGCTTTGAAGCAGTCATAAATGCCGCTTTATCATAATGTTCTTCTATATACAATGCTATCCTTTTCTGTCCTTTTGAAAAGGAATTCATCATCAAATCTATTCTTGTGAGCAGATGTGTTATCATTCTGTGATACTCCTTGAAATCATAATTCTATGTCCTTTCATTTTAGCACATCAACTTGCATAATTCAATAACGCTTGCAGTATTTTTAATGAAATTTTAAAGTTATTTGAAATAAAGCCTTCTTTTGGTTGCAAACTGTTCTTTCATATGGTAAAATTGCCTTATAAACTGATTTTTAGATTTGGAGTGAATCCGATGATTGCAATTATTGACTACGGCGCAGGAAATATTCAGAGCGTAAACAAGGCTTTGAAACACATCGGCTGTGACGCTTTTATTACAAGAGATAAGGAACAAATTCTCAGGGCTGACGGTGCTGTTTTGCCGGGTGTAGGTTCGTTTGGTGATACTATGGACACTATGAATTCTTACGGTATCAAGGACACTGTAATTGAATATACAAAAAGCGGTAAACCGTTTTTGGGAATTTGTCTCGGTTTACAGCTTCTTTTCCCGAGCAGTGAAGAAAGTCCCGAAGCTGAGGGACTCGGAATTTTTGACGGTACTATTACTAAGATCCCGTCAGGTGAAGGTCTTAAAATACCTCATATCGGCTGGAACAGTCTTGACATCAAAAAGACTGACGGTCTTTTCAAGGGTATTGAAAATAATCCTTATGTTTACTTTGTTCACTCATACTTTCTTAATGCAACCGATAAAGATATTGTTTCTGCTCAGACTCAGTACGGTGTGACAATTGATGCCGCTGTTGAGAAGGGTAATGTATTTGCTACTCAGTTCCACCCTGAAAAAAGCGGTGAAACAGGGCTTAAAATTCTCAGAAACTTTGCTGATATTGTTAAGGGTTAAGGAGGTTTTTTGAATTATGTATGCTAAAAGAATTATCCCGTGCCTTGACGTAAAAAACGGCAGGGTCGTTAAAGGTATGAGCTTTGTAAATCTTGTTGACGCAGGTGACCCTGTTGAAAGTGCAATGCAGTATGACAAGCAAGGTGCTGACGAGCTTGTTTTTCTTGATATTACAGCTTCAAGCGATTCAAGAAATATTACTATTGATATGGTCGAACAGGTTGCAAATTCGATTTTCATTCCGTTCACCGTAGGCGGAGGAATCAGAAGTGTTGACGACTTCAACGCATTGCTCAGAGCAGGCGCCGACAAGGTTTCCGTAAACTCTGCGGCTGTCCACCGTCCTGAACTAATCAGCGAAGCCGCTTACAAGTTCGGCAGTCAATGCGTTGTTGCGGCTATTGACGCTAAGCGCAAAGAAAACGGCGGTTGGGAAGTTTATGTCAACGGCGGAAGAACTCCTGTGGGACTTGACGCTGTTGAATGGGCTGTTAAATGTGAAGAACTCGGCGCAGGTGAAATTCTTCTGACAAGTATGGACGAAGACGGTCAGAAAAAAGGTTATGACATTGCATTGACAAGGGCTATTTCAGAAAAGGTCAACATTCCTGTCATTGCAAGCGGAGGTGCAGGTGCACTTGAGCATTTTTATGATGCATTTACTGAGGGTAAGGCTGATGCAGTGCTTGCGGCTTCACTGTTCCACTTCGGCGAAATTCCGATACCCGAACTCAAAAAGTATCTGAATGAAAAAGGTATTTCTGTAAGACTGTAAGTTAAAAAGTTATGGACACGGTTCAACCACCGTGTCCATTTTTGTTTAGAATTTCATTGTTAAAGATATTCTGTTCTTTTCGGCATCTACTGAAAGGATTTTAACGTTTACTACATCTCCGACTTTAAGTACTTCGCTCGGGTGCTTTATGTACTTATCGCATATTTGGGAAATGTGGACGAGTCCGTCCTGATGTACTCCGATGTCAATAAAAGCACCGAAATCTATTACATTACGCACTGTGCCTTTGAGCTCCATTCCGTCTTTCAAATCTTTTATATCGAGGATATCTGACCTTAACACAGGTGCAGGCATTTCATCTCGTGGGTCTCTGCCCGGTTTTGAAAGCTCTTTGACTATGTCATCAAGGGTCGGAAGTCCGATTTCAAGCTTGTCTGCAAGAGTTTTAGTGCCGTATGCTTTTACTTTAGCTTGTAAATCGGTGAATTTACCGGATTTTATTTCTTTATCGGAATATTCAAGAATTGTAAGAAGTTCTTTTGCACTCTTATAGCTTTCAGGGTGAACACCTGTATTATCAAGAGGATTCTTGCTTTCGGGTACTCTCAAAAAGCCTGCACACTGTTCAAATGCCTTAGGTCCGAGTTTCGGAACCTTTTTAAGTTCTGAACGTGAACTGAATGCACCGTTTTCTTCTCTGTAGGCTACGATGTTTTTGCATACGGTTGAATTGAGTCCTGATACTCTGAGAAGAAGTGCAGGCGAAGCGGTGTTGAGGTCTGCTCCCACTGAGTTTACACAATCCTCTACTACACCATCGAGAGTTTCACCTAACTTTTTCTGTGGCATATCGTGCTGATACTGTCCTACACCAATTGCTTTCGGCTCGATTTTTACAAGCTCTGCAAGAGGGTCCTGTAATCTTCTCGCAATTGATACCGCACTTCTCAGTGTCAGGTCAAGTTCAGGAAGTTCTGTTGCGGCAAGCTTTGATGCAGAATAAACTGACGCTCCTGCTTCGCTGACTACCATATAATAAACTTTACGGTCAAGCTCTTTGATTGCATCGGCTGTGAACATCTCAGTTTCTTTACTTGCTGTTCCGTTACCGATTGAAATTATATCTACTCCGTATTTTCTGATGAGCTGTAAAAGCTTCTGTTTTGACTCTTCAATCTTCTTTTCTGAATGTGTCGGATAGATTACTGCCGTGTCAAGCACCTTGCCTGTATCATCTACTACGGCTACCTTACATCCTGTTCTGTAACCGGGGTCAAGTCCGAGAACTGTTTTGCCCTTTACGGGAGGCTGCATAAGAAGCTGTTTGAGATTTACTGCAAAGACTTTCATTGCGCTTTCGGCTGAAGAATCTGTAAGGTCGTTTCTGATTTCTCTTTCAATTGACGGGAATATAAGTCTGTTGTAAGCATCTGTGCAGGCTTCTCTGAGTATATCCGAGCAATAAGGATTTGTCTGCTTGTCAAGTAATCTGAATACTATTGTGAGAGGCTTTTCGCTGTCCATTTCGATTGAAACTTTTAAGAAACCTTCTTTTTCACCTCGGTTTACTGCGAGAACTCTGTGTCCTGCGATTTTCTTTACAGGCTCTTTGAAGTCATAATATATTGTATATACGCTTTCTTTTTCTGCGTCTGTTGCTGTCGAGGTGAGAACTCCGTGAATATTGGTAAGGTTTCTTATTCTCTTACGAATTTCTGCGCTGTCAGAAACCTGCTCCGCTATGATATCCATAGCTCCCTGTATTGCTTCTTCAACTGTTGCAACGCTCTTTTCTTCGTCTATATATTTTTCTGCTTCTTTTGAAGGCTCATAGCCCTTTTCCTGTTTGATAATTTCAAGTGCAAGAGGTTCAAGCCCCTTTTCTTTTGCTACTGATGCTCTTGTTTTACGCTTTGGTCTGAACGGTCTGTATATATCTTCAAGTTCGCTGAGCGTTGTTGCATTATCAAGAGATGCAGAGATTTCTTCTGTGAGCTTTTCCTGTCCTTCGATGAGTGAACGGATTTCCTCTCTGCGCTTGTCGAGTCCTCTCAAATATTCAAGCTTTTCGCTGAATTCTCTGATGAGCTGGTCGTCCATTGAACCGTGCATTTCTTTTCTGTAACGTGCAATGAATGGAATTGTATTTCCGTCATCAAGCAATGTTATGATATTTGTGGCGTATTCTTCTTTGATGTTGAACTGCTGTGATAGTATCTGTGAATATTCCATTTTATCCTCCAAATCTTTTATGCGTTGTAAATTATAGCATATTTTAATTAGCGTTTATATTCTTTTGGGGAATTATAAATAATTTCATTCTGCTATAATATTTAGTCCGACTATATTATAGAAATGAGGGATATTATGGATTGTACTTTTAAAACCAATGAAGGTAAATTTAATTTCAGAGTAGGTGCAATTATTCAAGACGGTAACAAAGTTCTTATGGCGAGGAATCCTGCGGATAATTTATGCTATTCCGTAGGTGGAAGGGTCAAGATGAATGAAACTCTTGAAGAGGCTGTTATCAGGGAAGTTTTTGAGGAAACAGGCATCAGAACTGAAATTGACAGAATGGGATTTGTTCACGAGAATTTTTTCACTGATTCGGAGAATGTGAGGTTTCACGAGATTTCTATTTTCTTCTATGTCAAAGCTGATGAAAAACTTCTTGCAGTAGAAAATGGTTATAAAACTACAGGCGGCTGTGCAGGTGAGTATCTTGAATGGATTGACCTTGATAAGAAGTACGATTTCAAGATTTTCCCTGCGTTTTATTTTGAAGAATTGAAAAATAAATCTGATAACGTTAAGCATATTGTTACTATAGATTAGCAAGTACCTCGCACGCTTTTCGTGCAGACAGTTTGATGTTTTCAAGCCTTTTATGCTTGAGTACCAACAAGTTATATTCTATATCGTCAAAAAGGTTGCGAATAAACGCAACCTTTTTTCTTTTACAGAATAATGCAAATTAAACCATTACAACCGTCGTTGATTATTTTTTCAATAGTCTCCCCTATTTTTCTGCGTGCATCTGACGGCATTCTGTACAGCTTATTGTGCAAACCTTCGTTTACAAGCTCGTGGACGGATTTGCCGAAGATGTTGCTTTCCCAGATTTTTTCAGGACTCTCCTCAAACTCTTTGAGCAGATAAGATACGAGTTCTTCCGATTGCTGTTCCGAGCCTACTATCGGGGTTACTTCGGTTTGGGTTTCCACCCTCATCATATGAATTGACGGAGCACTCGCTTTGAGTTTTATTCCGTATTTTCCGCTTTGCTTTATTATCTGCGGTTCTTCAAGAGACAGTTCATCTATGGTAGGCATTACAATGCCGTAGCCTGTTTCTTTGACCTGTTCATAAGCTTGTGCGATTTTATCAAACTCTTTCTGCTTCTGTGACAAATCCATTATGCAGTTGAGAAGTGCACATTCGTCTTGGATTTCGAGTTCCGTCTGTTCGGAGAGGACTTTATAGAACAGCGATGTGTCGATTCCAACTGATATTGTTGCAAATCCTCTTCCGAGGTCGAGGTTTGTAAGCTGTGCATCTCTAATGTATTCACACTCTGAAAGTTCTCGGATTGTCTGCTGTACCTCTCGGATTTTTTCAACTTTCTTAGCAGAGTTTTTTATTGAATCAAATATTACAGATTTTAGCCAATGGTCTTTTTCAAGGCGAACTACCCATTTCGGAATATCCACCTTGATTTCTCTTATCGGGAATTCAAAGAGAAGCTGTGCAAGTATACGTTTTATCTCGTTTTCGCTGAGTTCCATACAACTTACGGGCAACACGGGAACCTGATAATCCTTTGACAGTTTATCTGCAAGCGCAAGGGTATGCTCCGATTCGGGTTCAATGGAATTCAGAAGTACTATGAACGGTTTATTGATTGCTTTAAGTTCATTTACAACTCTGAGCTCGCTCTCTATATAATCCTCCCTCGGAATCTCACTGAACGAGCCGTCTGTGGTGATTACAAGCCCTATTGTTGAATGGTCGGTGATTACCTTTTTTGTGCCTATTTCAGCTGCATCATCAAAAGGAATTTCAGTTTCGCTCCACGGAGTTTTGACCATTCTCGGCATATCTTCTTCGCTGTAACCAAGTGCGCTGTCAACAATATAGCCTACGCAATCTATCATTCGCACCTTGAAACTTGTATTGTTACCGAGATTTACTTCTACCGACTCCTCGGGTATAAACTTCGGCTCGGTTGTCATTATCGTTCTGCCTGACGAGGACTGAGGAAGTTCGTCTACTGTTCTTCTGTAGATGTTTTCATCCTTGATATTAGGAAGTACAAGCGCATCCATAAAACGCTTGATGAAAGTCGATTTTCCTGTTCGCACAGGTCCTAC
>JBGUUJ010000013.1:0-13878 GCA_045133455.1 Ruminococcus sp. | reverse complement strand
AAAGGGCACAGGAACAGCAACAATCACAATCAAGACCTACAACGGCAAAACTGCAACTTGTAAAGTAACAGTTAAGTCTGCACCTACAAGTGTTAAGACTAATCCGACAAGCATTACACTTGGCAAGGGTGAAACTTACACAATCTCAGAAAGCACAAACAGCGGTTCATACGCAAATGCTTCAAACCTCAAGTGGAGCAGTACGAACACAAGTGTAGCAACCGTAACAAAGGGAAGTGCAAACAAAGCAACAATCACTGCTAAAGGCAATGGCACAGCGTACATCAAGATTACACTTTTCAACGGCAAGACAGCACAGTGTAAGGTGACTGTGAAAACTGCACCAACAAGCGTAAAGCTCAACAAGACGAGTATCACTCTTGATAAAGGTCAGACATACACAATTTCGGAGTCAACGAACAGCGGAACATATGCAAATTCTGCAAACCTCAAGTGGAGCAGTACGAACACAAGTGTAGCAACAGTAACAAAAGGCAGTGCAAACAAAGCAACAATCACCGCAAAGGAAGTGGGAACATCAGAAATCAAAATCACCCTCTACAACGGCAAAACAGCAACCTGTAAGGTGACGGTAAAATAATGTAAATAAAATATTCAGCAGGCTGATGTTGCAAAAATTGGCAATGTCAGCCTGTTGTTTTGCCATAAAAATTTAAAAATTAACGCAAAATCCAAACTTTCCAAAATTATTTATGAATAATAGCATTTTAGTGGTTGAAAAATGTCGGAAAGTTTGTTAAAATAATAACGTACGCAAAAAGTGAATGTTTTGCGGTAATTTCAGACATCTGAAATGTCAGAAAAAGCAGATTTTTTAGTGCTTTATTACTGCAAAGCAATCAGAAGTGCAGTAAACATTCTCTAACTTAAAAGCGAGGAATATTTATGAACAAAATCACAGTAATCGGTACAGGCAGTGTAGGTGCAACAATCGCTTACACTCTTACAACATCGGGAATCGCTTCCGAAATCGTTATGATTGACATCAACGGTGAAAAGGCAATCGGTGAAGCTCTTGATATCCGTCAGGGCACACCTTTCTGCAATCCATGCTCAGTATACGCAGGTAACTACGAAGATGCCGAAGGTTCAGACATCGTTGTAATTACATCAGGTGTTGCAAGAAAACCGGGTCAGTCAAGACTTGACCTTGCTCAGACAAACGTTAACGTTATCAAGTCAATTGCTCCTCAGATTACAAAATATGCTCCAAATGCAGTTTATGTAATCGTAAGCAACCCTGTAGACGTTCTCACATATGTATTCTGTAAGTGCTCAGGTATTCCTGAACACAGAGTTATCGGTTCAGGTACAATCCTTGATACTGCAAGACTCCGTTCAAGACTTTCAGAGTACTATTCAATCAGCCAGCAGAACGTTCACGCATATGTTCTCGGTGAACACGGCGATTCATCATTCGTTCCGTGGTCAATTGCAAATATTTCAAATGTTCCCGTTGAAGATTACGGTAAGACAGTTTTAGGTGCAGAAAATGACTTCCCTGTTCTCAATTACGACGATGTTGAAGAGTATGTGCGCAAGTCAGGCGCAGACGTAATTCAGCGCAAGGGCGCAACATTCTATGCAGTGTCAATGTCAGTATGCCACCTCTGCAAATGTATCCTCAGCGGTATTGATACAACTCTCACGGTATCAACAATGCTTCACGGTGAATACGGTCTTGATGACATCTGTCTGAGCCTTCTCAGCGTTGTTGACCAGAACGGTGCTCACAGCAAGATTCTTCTTCCTCTCACAGATGATGAAGTTGCTAAGCTCCACAAGAGTGCTGAAAGCCTCAGAAGCGTAATCAACAGCATTACTATCTGATTATATATAATATTGAAATACCGTATCTGTTGGAGAACAAAATGGCTTGATACGGTATTTCGTTCCGAATAAAGAAATACACGGGAGGTAATCCAATGAAGGTTAGTTATTTCCCCGGTTGTACACTGAAGAATAAGGCTCTTGATCTTGACGTTTATGCACGCAAGTCAGCCGAAGTTCTCGGTGTCACTCTGGAAGAAATCGAAAACTGGCAGTGTTGCGGCGGTGTATTCACAACAGCCAAAAACGAAGTTGCCACAAAGCTTTCCTCAGTTCGTGCGTTAAAATACGCTCAGGACAAGGGTCAGGCGCTTGTATCCGTATGCTCAGCTTGTCACAACGTGCTCAAGCAGACAAACAATGCAATGCAGAACGATGAAGAATTTGCAGACAAGGTAAACAGATATATGGCACCTGAAGAGCCGTACAACGGTGAAACAGAGGTTTATCATTATCTTGAAATGCTCCGTGACCTTGTAGGCTTTGACAAAATTAAGGAAAAAGTAGTAAATCCGCTAAAGGGTCAGAAGATTGCAGCGTATTACGGCTGTCTGCTTTTAAGACCAAACAAGGTTATGCAGATGGACGACCCTGAAAATCCGAGCATTATTGAGGACTTTATCAGAGCAATCGGTGCAGAGCCTGTTGTATATTCACTCCGTAACGAGTGTTGCGGCGGATATATCGCAATGGAAAGCCCTGCTCTTGCAAAGAAGAAGAGTTCATCAGTAGTTGAAAATGCAAAATCAGCAGGAGCAGAGAAGATGGTAACAGCTTGTCCGCTTTGTAAGTACAATCTCGTAAAGAACGGTGCTGACATTCCTGTTATTTATTTCACTGAGCTTCTTGCAGAGGCTCTTGGTGTAAAGGAGGATACAAATGAGCAGTAATAATGCGTATCTTCAGGAAGAACTCGTCAGAATGAGCGGAGTTAATCCTAAAAAATGTATGAAGTGCGGTAAGTGCTCAGCAACATGTCCTGCTTACGATGAAATGGAATATCATCCGCATCAGTTCGTAAGTATGGTTGAGAGCGGTGACATTGAGCCGTTACTTAAATCAGACTCATTATACAAATGTCTTTCATGCTTTGCATGTATCGACAGATGTCCTCGTGGCGTAGAGCCTGCAAAGCTTGTTGAAGCAGTAAGACTTGCAGCAATCCGTCAGCAGGGCGCAAATCATATGACAGCAGATGACGTACCTGCAATGCTTGACGAGGACCTTCCTCAGCAGGCAATTGTCAGTGCGTTCAGAAAATACAGTAAGTAAGGAGGAAAAGACAGATGCAGAGAATTGGTGTTTTTGTATGCTGGTGTGGCAGCAACATTGCCGGCACGGTTGATGTACAGGCTGTATCCGAAGCTCTTAAAAGTGAGCCGGGTGTTGTCTTTTCCACAAATTATCAGTATATGTGTTCTCAGGCAGGACAGCAGATGATCAAAGAGGCTATCGCAGAGCATAACCTCACAGGTATCGTAATATGTTCCTGCTCACCTCGTATGCACGAGGCTACATTCCGCAAGACTGCTAAAGAAGCAGGTCTCAACCCGTATATGGTTGAAATCGCAAACATCCGTGAGCAGTGCTCATGGGTTCACAAGGAAATGCCTATCGGTACTGAGAAGGCTATCATTCTCGGTAAGGCTGCAATTGCAAAGGTTAACCTCAACACTCCGCTTGTACCGGGTGAAACTCCTGTTGTAAAGCGTGCGCTTGTAATCGGTGGCGGTATTGCAGGTATCCAGACAGCTCTTGACATTGCTGACGCAGGTTTTCCTGTTGATATCGTTGAGAAAAAGCCTACAATCGGCGGTAAGATGGCTCAGATTGACAAGACATTCCCGACACTCGACTGTGCGGCTTGTATTCTCACACCTAAAATGGTTGACGTTGCTCAGAATGAGAATATCCGTATCTTCTCATACAGTGAAGTAAGCGAAGTAAGCGGTTTCGTAGGCAACTTCGATGTTAAAATTAAGAAAAAAGCTCGTTTCGTAAAAGAGGATCTCTGTACAGGCTGCGGTGCTTGTATTGATAAGTGTCCTATGAAGAAAGTTCCTAACGAGTTCAACCTCAATATGGATAACCGCAAGGCTATCTACATTCCGTTTGCACAGGCTGTTCCGAAGGTTGCAACAATCGACCCTAACTATTGTAATATGCTCAAGAACGGCAAGTGCGGTGTATGTTCAAAGTTCTGCGCAGCAGGTGCTATCGACTACACACAGAAAGACGAGTACATCGAAGAGAAGTACGGCGCAATTGTAGTTGCAACAGGCTTCAATCCAATCAGTATGGATAAGTTCGATGAATTTGCATACAACCAGTCAAAAGACGTTATCACATCTCTTGAGTTTGAGCGTCTCACAAATGCTGCAGGTCCTACAGCAGGTAAACTTCTCCGTCCGTCAGACGGTGAGCACCCACACACAATCGTATTTGTACAGTGTGTAGGTTCACGTTGTGACTCCTGTGCCGAAAAGGGTAAGGAGTACTGCTCAAAGATTTGCTGTATGTACACAGCAAAGCACGCTATGCTCACAAGAGATAAGTACCCTGATACAGATGTTTATGTATTCTATATAGATGTAAGAACACCTGGTAAGAACTTCGACGAGTTCTACCGTCGTGCAGTTGAAGAGTACGACGTACACTACATCAAGGGTATGGTCGGCAAAGTTGTTCCCGAGGGCAAAAAGCTCAAGGTGCAGGCTTCAGACCTCCTTTCAAACAAACAGCTTCATATCGACGCTGACCTTGTTGTACTTGCAGCGGCTATCGAGCCTGACAAGTCAGCAAGACCACTTGCTACAATGCTCACAGCAAGTATGGACACAAACGACTTCTTCACAGAGGCTCACCCGAAGCTTCGTCCTGTAGAAAGCCCGACAGCAGGTGTATTCCTCTCAGGTGCCTGTCAGGGTCCTAAGGATATCCCTGAAACTGTTTCACAGGCAAGTGCGGCTGCGGCTAAGGTTATCGGACTTCTCGTTAAAGATAAGCTCACAGGCAACCCTTGCGTTGCTCATTCAAACGAGCTTATGTGTAACGGCTGTTCAAGCTGTGAACGTGTATGTCCTTACGGTGCTATCTCATATCAGGATAAGGAATTCCGTATGCCGAACAGAACAACAGCTATCAGAAGAATTGCAGTGGTTAATCCTGCTGTATGTCAGGGCTGTGGTTGCTGTACAGTTGCCTGTCCTTCAGGTGCTATGGACCTCAAGGGCTTTGCAAGCAGTCAAATCATTGCGGAGGTGGACGCTATATGCAAGTAAACGAATATAAACCATTAATCGTCGCATTCTGCTGTAACTGGTGTTCATATGCAGGTGCAGACCTTGCCGGTAACAACAGACTCAACTATCCGGCTGATGTAAAAATTATCCGTGTTCCGTGTTCATGCCGTGTAAACCCGATGTTCGTTCTCCGTGCATTCCAGCGTGGTGCAGACGGTGTTATCCTCTGCGGTTGCCACCCGGGTGACTGTCACTACACATCAGGTAACTACTATACACGTCGTCGTATGGCATTGCTTTTCTCAATGCTCGACTACCTCGGCATTGAAAGAGAGCGTACTCGTGTTGAGTGGGTTTCAGCGGCTGAAGGTGCAAAGTTTGCCGCTACTATGAATGATTTTGCCGAGAAGGTTGCGTCCCTCGGTGAAAACAAGAGATTGGAGGATCTGCGATGCAAAAAATAAAACGTGACCAGTTAATTGACAAAGCAGTTTCTCTGCTTGCAGACGGTACTGTATGTTGCGTTCTCGGCTGGAAAAAGGGCGAGTTTGACTACGACATTACTCCTGCTGTGTTCAATGACGAAAACGAACTCAAAGACAGCTTTGTGTGGAATGATTTCTGCGGAGCTAACTTTTCAAAATATCTCGTATCAAAGACTCGCAAGTGCGAGGGCAAGATTCTCGTATTTCTGAAGCCTTGTGATACATACAGCTTCAACCAGCTCCTCACAGAGCACCGTTTCGACCGTGAAAAGGTTTACGCAGTAGGTATTCCTTGTGAGGGTATGGTTGATATCGAAAAAATCAAGAAGGTAACTTCGGACGGTATTTCATCAATCGAGTGCAACGGTGACAAGATTTCCGTTACAACTCTCTATGATGATGAGCCTGTAGTTGTTGATACAGAGTCAGTTCTTGCAGAGCGTTGCGTAAACTGTAAGAGTAAGAAGCACGTTGCTTACGACGAGCTTCTCGGCGAAGACGGTGATGTAATTGACTCAGACCGTTTTGACGAGGTTGCAAAGATTGAAGCTATGACTCCTGACGAGCGTTTTGCCTTCTGGCAGAATGAGCTTTCAAAGTGTATCCGCTGTAATGCGTGCCGTGACGTATGTCCTGCCTGCACCTGCGAAAGATGCGTATTTGACAACCCTAACTCAGGCGTTGAAAATAAATCTCCTGCAAACAGCTTTGAAGAGAAGATGTTCCACATTATCCGTGCATTCCACGTTGCAGGACGTTGCACAGACTGCGGTGAGTGTTCAAGAGTTTGTCCTCAGAACATTCCGCTTCACCTTCTCAACCGTAAGTTCATTAAGGATATCAATGAATTTTACGGCGATTATCAGGCAGGCGCCGAGGTTGGCTCAAGAGCACCGCTTGTAAACTATACTACAGAAGACCTTGAACCCGGCGAAGTTTTTGACAGGGGGGATATGAATGCGTAAATGTTCAGTTGCATCGCTCGACCTTATCCTCAAAGAGATTGCAAGCGCAAATGCATTGTATCTTCCTGTTGACGATAAGGACGGCAAGGCTAAATTCACAAAATGGGAAGAGGGCACTCAGTGGAGCAATGCTCTCAACACAGTAAAGAGCCCAAAGGAATTTTTCTTCCCTCAGACAGAAAACCTGATGGAGTTCAAAACATCAGGCAAAAACATTGAAATCATCGACACCCGTGACGAAAACGAAGACTTTGTTGTATTCGGTGTTCGTGCGTGTGATGTAAGAAGTTTTGATGTGCTCGATCAGGTGTTCCTCTATCAGGATCCGATTGACACTTACTATGCTACACGTCGTGAGCACGGTGTAATCATTTCGGTAGCCTGCTCAAGACCTACAGAAACCTGTTTCTGTCAGACTTTCGGAATCGACCCGTCAGAACCTGCAGGCGATATCTCAGTATGGAAGTCTGAAACAGAGCTTTTCTGGCAGAGCAACACCGAAAAGGGTGAGGCTCTCCTAAAGAAAATCGAAGCTTACACAGAGGAATGTTCTTCAGATTCTGCTGATGCAGAAAAGGAGAAAATCTCTAAGATTATGAAGAAGCTTCCGCTTGCAGACCTCAAGGCTGATGCCTTTGGTGCAGGCAATACACAGAAATATTTCGACGCTCCTCAGTGGGACGAACTTTCAGAATCCTGCCTCGGTTGCGGTACCTGTACATTCGTGTGCCCGACCTGTCAGTGCTATGACATCAAGGATTTCAACACAGGTAACGGAGTAGTTCGTTTCCGTTGCTGGGATTCCTGTATGTACTCTGATTTCACAAAGATGTCAGCAGGTCAGCCTCGTCTTACTCAGAAAGAGCGTTTCCGCCAGCGTTTTATGCACAAGCTGGTGTACTACCCCGAAAGATATAACGGTTTGTTCAGCTGTGTAGGCTGTGGCCGTTGTGTATCAAAGTGCCCGATATCTATGAATATCGTAAAAGTAATGAAAACGATCGGAGGGAATGTAAATGAATAACGAAGCATTAATTCCAAAGATTGGTGTTATTACAGACGTTCGTATAGACACTCCCGATATTAAGACATTCCGTGTGGTAACTCCTGACGGTGTAAAGCCGTTCATTCACCGTCCCGGACAGTGCGCAATGCTCTCAATTCCGGGTGTGGGTGAAGCGATGTTCTCTATCACTTCTTCACCGACAAACGAGGAGTTTATGGAGTTCTCAATCAAGAAGTGCGGATGCGTTACAGAGTGGTTGCATCAGGCTGAGGTAGGTCAGCAGGTTACTATCCGTGGACCGTACGGCAAGCCTTTCCCTGTAGACGATGAGTTTGCAGGCAAGAATATGCTCTTTATCGCAGGCGGTGTAGGTCTTGCACCTCTCCGTTCAGTAATCAACTACTGCCGTCACTACCGTGACCGTTACGGCAAAATCGACATTGTTTACGGTTCAAGAAGCAAGGATGATTTGCTTGACTATAAAGAAATCATCGAAGAGTGGGCAAATGATGAGGGTGTAAACGTTCACCTTACAATCGATAACCCACAGGAGGGCTGGGACGGTCATGTTGGCTTTGTTCCTAACTATGTTAAGGAGCTTGGCTTCGACACAGACAAGACAGCAATCCTCTGCGGACCTCCTATTATGATCAAGTTCACACTTGACGGACTTTATTCTCTCGGATTTGAGAAAACACAGATTTATACAACACTTGAAATGCGTATGAAATGCGGAATCGGCAAATGCGGAAGATGCAACGTAGGTTCAAAATATATCTGCAAGGACGGTCCTGTATTCCGCTTTGATGAGCTGGATGAATTACCGGATGAGTATTAAAGGAGAGTAGTATCATGGACAATATGGTAAATATCTTTCTGTTCGGAAAGAAGTATGAAGTTCCGGACAATTTAACAATTATGAGTGCTATGGAATACGCAGGCTACCAGCTCGTCAGAGGCTGTGGATGCCGTAACGGATTCTGTGGTGCGTGTGCAACAATCTATCGTATAAAGGGAGATCGTGAGCTCAAGGCTTGTCTTGCTTGTCAGACAAAGGTTGAGGATAATATGTACATCGCAACACTTCCTTTCTTCCCGCTTGTAAAGCAGGTATACGATATGGAAACAATCAAGCCTACAGAAGCTGTTATGATGCAGCTTTATCCCGAAATCTACGCTTGTATCGGATGTAATGCCTGCACAAAGAGCTGTACACAGGGTCTTAATGTAATGCAGTACATCGCATATGCACAGCGTGGCGATTTTGAAAAGTGCGCAGAAGAGTCATTCGACTGCGTAATGTGCGGCGTATGTTCTTCACGTTGCCCTGCCGGAATTTCACATCCTCAGGTTGCAATGCTTGCACGCAGAATCAACGGTAAGTATCTCGCACCCGGTTGCGGACACCTTGATGAGCGTGTACAGGAAATCAAGGACGGAACATTTACAGAGCTTATTGAGTCACTTATGCAGAAGCCTGTTGAAGAGATGAAAGAGCTTTATAACACCCGTGAGATTGAGAAGTAAGGAGGAACGAATATGTACGCAGAAAAATTTCAGAGTTCAATTGCTGCCGTAGAGGCTGCAAGAGAAAAGAATATTGCACTTGAGCCTGAGCGTATGACTGCAACACAGAAGGAAGAACTTCTTGCAGCATATCATCCTGACTATAAGCAGGATCAGTTTGATGTTCTCAAGGTAGGTCCTAACAAGGGCGAAAAAGTTCCGACAGAGCTTGCTGAGATGCTTCATGCTCACAGCCGTATCACAGCAGACAGCGTTGACCTTACAAATCCTGACTACGATGTTGATGTTCTCATCATCGGCGGCGGCGGTGCAGGTTCATCAGCTGCAATCGAGGCTCACGAAGCAGGCGCAAATGTAATGATCGTTACAAAGCTCCGTATCGGTGACGCTAACACAATGATGGCTGAAGGCGGTATTCAGGCTGCCGACAAGCCAAACGATTCACCTGCAATTCACTTTGTAGACGCTTTCGGCGGCGGTCATTTTGCTGCAAAGAGAGAGCTTCTTTCAAAGCTTGTATGTGATGCTCCTGAGGCTATCCAGTGGCTCAGCAACTTAGGTGTTGAGTTTGATAAGGAAGCTGACGGCACAATGATTACAACTCACGGCGGCGGTACTTCCCGTAAGCGTATGCACGCTGCAAAGGACTACTCAGGTGCAGAGATTATGAGAACTCTTCGTGATGAAGTTTTCAACCGCAACATTCCTGTAGTTGACTTCACATCTGCAATCGAGCTTATTTTGGACGAAAACGGCAAGGCTGCCGGTGCAGTTCTTCTTAATATGGAAACAAAGGAAATCCTCGTTGCTAAGGCTAAGACTGTTGTTATTGCAACAGGCGGTGCAGGCCGTATGCATTATCAGGGCTTCCCTACATCAAACCACTACGGTGCAACAGCCGACGGTCTTGTACTCGGCTACCGTGCAGGTGCTAAACTTCTCTATGCCGATACTCTTCAGTATCACCCGACAGGTGCGGCATTCCCTGAGCAGATTTTTGGTGCTCTCGTAACTGAAAAGGTTCGTTCACTCGGTGCTAAGCTTGTAAACAAGAACGGTGAAGTATTTATGCACCCGCTTGAGACTCGTGACGTAACAGCCGCTTCGGTTATCCGTGAGTGTACAACAAGAGAAAACGGTGTTGACACAGGCAACGGTTATGGCGTATGGCTTGATACTCCGATGATTGAGAAAATCGGCGGTGAGGGTACAATCGAGAAGAGAATCCCTGCTATGATGCGTATGTTTGAGAAGTACGGCATTGATATCCGCAAGGAGCCTATCCTCATTTATCCAACACTTCACTATCAGAACGGCGGTCTCGATATCACTCCTGACTGTATGACAACAAACGTTGAGAATCTCTTTGTTGCAGGTGAGGCTGTCGGAGGTATCCACGGTAAGAACCGTCTTATGGGTAACTCACTCCTCGATATCATCGTATTCGGCAGAAGCGCAGGTAAGAGTGCTGCAGCAAAGGCTAAGACAACTGAGGTCGGAAGCCTTTCACTCGAGCATGTAACAAACTTTGAGAAAGAAATTGCCGATGCAGGCATTGAAACAGAAGTTGTTTCACCTAAGCTTCTTCCAAATTATACAAATCAGAAATCAATCTAATCTAAAATAAGAGGGAGTATATTATGGAGTTATTCGGCGGAGTTATTCCGGTTACAGGCACAACGTTTTTACTATTTTGTATTTTGGGAATCCTGTTTGTAGGATATGCCCTTGGTCGTATTACAATTAAGGGTGTATCACTTGGTGACGCAGGCGTATTCATCATTGCACTTCTCTTCGGTGCACTTTTATATGCACCGCTTTCAGAACAGCTTGTTATAAACGGTGCGTCAGAAGCAGTAAACTTTACGGACACAGCATTAGGTCTTGTTGAAAAACTCGGTCTTATCTTTTTCGTAACTGCGGTAGGCTTTATTGCAGGACCAAAGTTCTTCGGCAATATGAAGAAGAACTTCAAGTCTTATGTGCTTCTCGGTCTTGTAATCATTATAATGGGCGGTCTTGCAGCAGTAGGATGTATCTTCATCGGTCGTGGTATCGGCTTTGGTTCATCTATTGAAACACCGCAAGGCTTTACAGCAATGATTGTCGGCTTGCTTTCAGGTTCACTTACATCTACACCTGCTTTTGCGGCTGCAAAGGCGACAGTTGCTCCTGAGTATATGGGTCTTGTGTCCGTTGGTCACGGTATCGCATATATCTTTGGTGTACTCGGTGTAGTATTGTTCGTACAGCTTGTTCCTAAGTTTATGAAAGCTGATATGTCAGCAGAGCGTAAAAAGCTTGAAGAAATCAGCTCAGGCGAAGCCAAGAAGAAGGAGAAAAAAGGTCTCTTTAATATTGACGAACACGGTTTTGCGGCATTTGCTCTTGCAGCACTTATCGGAACTTTGGTCGGTTCAATTAAAATTCCGCTTTCAGGCAACGGACTTGACGGAACTTGCTTCTCATTGACTACAACAGGCGGTTGTTTATTGGTATCACTCATATTCGGTCACTTCGGAAATGTCGGCAAAGTCAACATTATGCCTGAAGGCTCAACACTCAAACTCTTGCGTGAACTTGGTCTTGTGCTCTTCCTTGTAGGTGCCGGTATCCCCGGTGGTGCAGAATTTGTTGCAAACTTTGACCCTATGTATTTTGTATACGGAATCATTATGACACTCGTTCCAATGGTTATTGGTTTCTTATTTGCAAAGTATGTACTCAAACTCAGCCTTCTCAACAGCCTCGGTTCAATTACAGGCGGTATGACAAGTACACCTGCACTCGGTACGTTGATAAGCGTAGCAGGCACAGAGAGCGTTGCAGCAGCTTATGCAGCAACATACCCGATTGCATTGATTGCAGTCGTGCTTGTATCGCAGTTCCTGATTATACTGTTCTAAGTAAAATATATTCAAATATAAAAAGACAGGTATTTCAAATGAAGTACCTGTCTTTTTTATTTTATAGGAAATTGCGTGGTTACGCTCGGGAATATGAAGTCTGAAATATATCAAACTGTCTACACGAAATGCGTGCGAGGCACTCGCTTTTGTACGTTATAGAAAACTGCTCGGTCACGCTCGGGCACAGAAGTGGCAAAAGAGTTGCCGTTTTCGCAGAAAATCCGTCCACGACATAATTCTTGCAGAAACGCTTATTGCAGGGGTCGGCTTCCCAGACGACCCGTTACGTTTCTGAATTTCAATGTTTGATTTAGACAATTAAACTCATTGTTAAATCCTTAAGTTGACGGCATTGGAAAAGATTAAGCTGTCTGCCCGAATTATAAATCAACCATACGTTCAAGTTCTTTTGCAGGAAGGCTCAGTGATTGTCCCTTCTTTTTTACAATACTTATACTTCGGTGCGGAATTTCATCTTTGAGCGAAATTCTGTAAATTCCGTCATTTTCAGCGTTGTTTAGCAGAAAATCCTCGGGTACAAATCCTATTCCGAGATTGTGCTGTACGAGGGGCATAATCTGGTCAGCAGTAGCAACTTCAAGGTCAGACGAGAACGTGCACCCCTGCTTTATGAACTGACGGAAATAAAATTCAAATGTTGAGGTTTTCGGTCCGAGTGAGATAATCGGATACATTGACAACTCGTTCAGCGTCATTTCCTCCTGACGCTCAGACAGGTGGCGGAAGGCTTCACCGCAGATTGCAATTTCCTGAAAAGACTTGAGTTTTTTCTGTTTAAGGTCAGAATCGGTTTCCATAGGTGTCGTGACAAATGCAAGGTCAACAAGTCCGCTTTTGAGCATAGACAAAGCCTGCGGAGTAGATACGTTTGAAATCTTAATTCTTATCCCCGGATATTTCTGTCGATACTGATTGAGAATCGGCAGTAAAAAGCATCGCAGTGCAATTTCACTTGCTCCGATTGAGATAATTCCTTTGTGCAGACTCTTTTTCAGCGAAATTTCCTCTTCGCCTGCCTGAATGTGCTCGAATGCAATTGAAACGTGTTCATACAACTTTTCTCCGTCGGGCGTAAGTTTTACTCCTTTGTTTGAACGCTCAAAAAGCGTACAGCCGAGCGAAGTTTCAAGATTGCGTATTGTCCTCGTCAGATTGGGCTGATTGCAGAAGAGAGCGTCTGCCGCCCGTGTGAAACTTCCGTATTTTGCGACAAAATAGAAAATTCTGTAGTGGTCATAACTAATAAACATAGTAACTCCTACCATATCAAATTGATATAAATAAAATATAAACTATACATTTTACATATAGCCATAAATGTATTATAGTATTAGCAGACAAGAAAAGTCAAGAGAAAATCAAAACACTAAAGAAAACAGGAGAGATTCACAATGGATTGCAATATGATTATGGAATTATTAGAAGCGTTTACAATTTTATGCTTTGGTCTTTCGTGGCCGATTTCAATATACAAATCAGTTGTGTCACATACGGCAAAGGGCAAAAGCCTTTTCTTCGAGGTGTTTCTCCTTTTAGGATATGCATTCGGTATCACTCGTAAGATTATCCAGATTTCAGTTATGGGCTGTGACGGATTTATCTTCTACCTCAGCTTCTTCTTCTATGTGCTCAACTTCATCGAAATCGGAATTGACGTTTCCCTCTACTTCCGTAACGTAAGGTTCGACAGAACAAAAGCTCTTCAGATAGCTTAAGGTATTTCCTCTTATTTAAATATAAATGTATAAGCTGAAAACACCGCAGATTTTACAGTCTGCGGTGTTTTTTTGCGTTATAGGAAACTGCTTGGTCACGCTCGGGAACAGAAGTTTTGAAAAAATTAAGCTGTCTGCACGAAATGCGTGCGAGGCA
>JBGUUJ010000012.1:0-16252 GCA_045133455.1 Ruminococcus sp. | reverse complement strand
CTCTGGATAGCTGCATACTTGTTGAGAGCGTCAGCCATAGGAGCGAGACAGTTTGTTGTACATGAAGCAGCTGAGATAATCTTGTCATCAGCTGTAAGTGTGCCTTCGTTTACGCTGTAAACGATTGTCTTGAGGTCGCTGCCTGCAGGAGCAGAAATAACAACCTTCTTAGCACCTGCATCAATGTGAGCCTGGCTCTTATCCTTTGAGCAGTAGAAACCTGTGCACTCTAATACTACGTCAACGCCGATTTCGCCCCATGGAAGCTCAGCAGCGTTTGGCTTAGCATAAATTGTGATTTCCTTGCCGTCAACGATGATTGAACCTTCACCTGCTTCAACAGTGTGAACGTTCTCACCGATCTTACCGCAGTAACCACCCTGTGCTGTATCATACTTGAGAAGGTTAGCGAGCATCTTAGGATCTGTAAGATCGTTGATAGCTACTACTTCATAACCTTCTGCGCCGAACATCTGTCTGAAAGCAAGACGTCCGATACGGCCAAAGCCGTTAATTGCAACTTTTACTGACATAAAAAAATTCCTCCTAAAATTTAAGGTAGTTTTATTATATTACATTTTTTTCATTTCTTCAATAGTTTGATAAACATTTAACGAAAAAATTTTTTCTTTTTCACATTTTGGGTAAAAATCACGTTTTAATCGGGTGTTTTTGGTTTATTATTTCAATTTCATCAGCAAAATAACAAGATTTAATTCCTATATCACATTATTTATTTGCAGAAATGCTATGCTTATTCTTGACAAGAGATAAAATTTATTATAAAATTAGTTTAGAATTCCGCATTTGCGGGTTTTCTGCAAAAAATACATATTTTTTGTATTTTTTGCCTTTTTTTTAATCAGACTCTTTAAAAGAGCCGTTATATATAGATATTTTTTATTAATTTTTATGACTTTTTTCTATACAAAGCCATTTGATATATTAAAAAATATTTTAAATTAAAATTGAATATCTGATTAACGGCACCTTAAAGGTTTTTTGATTGGAATGAATTTTGAAATCTATGAAAAATCAAACTAAGGAGGTGTCACAACAATGCAGTTATGGATTGCTATTATCTGCATTATCGCTGCGGTAGTAATCGGCGGAGCTGTCGGTATTTTTCTTGGCATTACTATCAGAAAGAACACAGCCGAAAAGCAAATCGGAAGTGCTGAAGAAGAGGCTAAGAAAATTGTTGCTGAAGCAATCAAGACAGCCGAAGCTAAGAAGAAGGAATTCGTATTAGAGGGTAAGGACGAAGTTCATCGCTTCAGGAACGAGAGCGAAAAGGAGATTTCTGACAGACGTAAGGAAGTACAGCGTCAGGAACGCCGTATTCAACAGAAGGAAGAAACTCTCGACCGAAAGCTCGACAATATGGAGCAGAAGGAAGAAAAACTTTCCAGAAAGATCAAGGAAGCCGACGAAAAGCTTGAAGAGATTGAAACTCTCAAGAAGAGCCAGTTTGAAATGCTTGAAAAAATTTCAGGCTACACAGCTGAACAGGCTAAAAACTACTTACTTTCGCAGCTTGAAAACGAGCTTGCTCACGAAAAATCTGTCAAGATTATGGAGTATACAGAGCAGCTCAAGGACGAGGCCGACGAAAAGGCTCGCAACATTATTTCACTTGCTATTCAGAGACTTGCCGCTGAGCAGGTTGCTGAAGCCACAATTTCTGTTGTACCTCTCCCAAACGATGAAATGAAAGGTCGTATCATCGGACGTGAGGGACGTAATATCAGAGCTATTGAAACACTTACAGGTGTTGACCTTATTATTGACGACACACCTGAGGCTATCACACTTTCATGCTTTGAGCCTGTAAGACGTGAAGTTGCCAGAATCGCACTCGAAAGACTCATTTCTGACGGACGAATTCACCCTGCAAGAATTGAGGAAACTATTGAAAAAGCAAAACGTGAAGTTGATGCTACAATCAAACACGAGGGTGAAAGAGTTGTACTTGAAGCAGGCGTTCACAATGTTCATCCTGAACTTGTCAAGCTTCTCGGCAGACTCAAGTACCGTACAAGTTACGGCCAGAACGTACTCAATCATTCACTTGAAGTTTCATACCTTGCGGGAATGATGGCAAGCGAACTCGGACTTGACCCGACAATCGCTAAGCGTGCAGGTCTTTTACACGATATCGGTAAGTCAATCGACCACGAGGTTGAGGGAACTCACATTCAGATTGGTGTTGACCTTGCCAGAAAGTACAAAGAAAGTGATGCTGTTATTCACGCTATCCACGCTCACCACGGTGACGTTGAGGCTAAGACAATCGTAGCTTGTCTTGTTCAGGCGGCAGATGCACTTTCAGCCGCAAGACCCGGTGCAAGACGTGAAAACGTTGAGAATTACATCAAGCGTCTCCAGATGCTTGAAGAAGTTGCTTCGGCATTTGACGGAGTTGAACGCACATTTGCTATTCAGGCAGGTCGTGAGGTTCGTGTAATGGTTAAGCCTGAGGTTGTCAACGATGAGCGTATGGTACCGCTTGCAAGAGAAATCTGTAAGAAGATTGAAGAGGAGCTTGAATATCCCGGACAGATTAAGGTTAATATCATCCGTGAAAACAGAGCTACAGACTACGCAAAATAAGCAACGTAACGTTGCATCAAATTTGGTGAAGTTTCTCGACACGCATTTCGTGCAGACAGATTCGTCTTTTCAAAACTTCTGTGCCCGAGCGTAACCGAGCAATTTACTATAACGTTAAAAAAGCTGTCCGAATTAGGACAGCTTTTTCACTTTATATAACTTTTCTGAAATTTTCTCTTCCGTTACGCTTTGATTCTTTTTGGAATCTTTATCTTTGAAGCAAGTGTTCCGACTGCAAAAATCAGCAGAATTTCAGGTATACACCTAAAACCTACACTGATAAATCTTGTAGTCAGGTAAACTGTATATGGTGTTTCCCCTGCTCCGTAAAGAAGATACAGCCAGAATGCAGCTAAAAATGTTTCCACCGCAACCATATTGATAAGCCACGCAGTGATTGTTCTCGTAATTGTAACTTTCTGCTTATAGAACACAAAGCCGTAAATAAAGCCCGTGAGCAGACCGCTTATTGTAAATCCCGGGAAATATCCTCCTGCCGCAGGTTGCATTATAAATGAAACGATATCTCCGAGTGCTCCGACAAGTGCCGCAGGAATCGGTCCGAACATAACGCCTGTTACTGCAATCGGCAGGAACGCTCCGCTCACCTTAACGCTGTTTCCGAAAAACAGCAACGTAGCATTTGCAAAGAAGCCGAACACTACTCTAAGGGCTAAAAGCATCGCAATTGCGGTGAGCGCATACACGTTTCTGAGTTCTTTTGCTGAATCTGTGATTTTTCTTACTTGTGACATTTTTATACATACCTCCTGAATGACTCGATGTTGCTTCAGGAATAAAATAAAAAGCGGACAGAAATTCTGCCCGCCAAAAGTCCCAAAGTAACAGCGGGATGCGAAATCTGTACCGCAGAAGTGAAAACTTCTTTCGTTTTTGCGGCAACTCCCCGTCCGCAAAACACTTTACGCACAAATTTCTACTCTGTGAATTTATCGACTATAATTATAACACTATCCGTGCATTTGTCAAGTTTTTTATTTTAGGCAGACAAGTTACTGCTATATCAAACGATTCATTCCCAACAATTAAGTTGATATATCGGTAACTAAAGCATTGCTTACAAAAATTGGGCATTAAACTGAATTTTTTAACGCACTACTCCGTATGGGCGGATATTATCTGCTCGAAAGCGCAATTGCATTATAAATTCAATTGTCGGAAAATGGACATATAAATCATTTGAACCTGTCTGTCGGAACTAAAAAATACCGTTTATGGCAAAAATAATCAACACGCAAGTTCCGATAATAAAACAACCTGTGATTACTGCACCGATTATACCGCTTTTTTTCTGGCTTTCCTGCTCTTCTGATTTCGGAATAAGGTTTGCCTTCTGCAAAGCGACAATTGCAAATCTGAAAATAAACAGCGCAACTCCTCCGTTAAGTCCTGCTTTTATAAGGTTGAACGGAAGGAAAACAGGCAGAAGCATTCCTGCAATTACTTCCCTCGGAATTCCCTGATATATCGGTGTGAGAATGTAGTTCCACAACACCATTGCAAAAGTCATTGTAATTGCACCGAGAATAATTCCCACGATTGCGCCCGTAGTAGTCTTTTTCTTTTTGTAAACGAACGAAGCAGGACACACAAAGCAAGCAGTTGCAAGTATGTTCATAATACAGCCGATAACACCTGTTGAACTGAATGTCAGCAATTCCACAACGCAGACTACTACTGACATCAAAAGACCTGAAATCGGGCCGAAAATATATGCGCCTATGAGAATTACCGCACTCTTGAATTCAAGGTCAAGGTAACCTGCACTCGGGATAATCGGCAGACGACAGACCACAACGATGACGTAAGCCATTGCCGATACGAGCGACAGAATTATCATTTTCTTGATTCTGTACGAGTTTTCTGCAGGGGTAATTACCCTTGCCTGAGTTTCTTTTGTTTTTACCATAAAAATCCTCCTTTGCTTTGGTTGCCAAGGAAAAAGGGAACATCTCGCACTTATCTCGTGCAGAATAACGTGAAGTTGCATCCATTTCGTGTAGACGGCTTGATATTTTTATTTCGTTACAGTTGTTGGCATTTTATCAAGACTTTACTTCTCGACAATAACAACTTCTGTTGGTGAAGTTTTGCCAAGCCTTCTGTGCCCGAGCGTAACCAAGCAGTTCCCTGAAAATAAAATACTCCGCAGAAAATCTGCGGAGCAATCTGATGAAAACAACTATAAAACACCCCTGCAAAAGCAAGGATACAAGCTGATTCTTCTCACATCCGGACTTTAACCGTCGGTGTCTGAATTTCACAGACTCGGCAAGCATTGCTTGTTCGTGGACTTTAACCACCGGTGGAGAATTTCACTCCGCCCCGAAGACAACCATTTGATTATATTATATGCTATATTTTTAATTTGTCAACAGTTTCTTTTCAAAGTACGCAAATATGCCTTTGTGTCGTCGTCCACACGTCGGCTTTCAATGCATTTCTGAACGGTTTTGTTAAATGTCGCATCATCAAGGCTGTTGCTGTGCATATAAGCCATTGCCTGTTCTCTGCACTTTGCAACTGCGGTAGCCACAAGCCAGGCTTGCGCCATACTGACGTAATAAAAATCACTTTTGACGCTGTCGCAACGCTCAAGTACCCTGTCGATGTACTCATCTTCAAGGTAATAGTCAAGCATTATCACAAGTGCAACCCTTATTTTCCAAACATTTCCGCTGTCAAGATAATTTTGTATGTAATCAAAAAACTCAGCCTTGTACTTTTTTGTCTGCTTTAAACCTGCACAAAAGCAGTCGCAAATTGCCCAATTGTTGACTTCCTCTGTAAAGTTGTCGCAAAGTCTTGCAAAATTATCAAAGCTATCTGTCTTTACAAGCCCTGTCACAATCCCTCTCAACATTCGCTCTTCATAGAGTTCGGGTGATGAAATCTCAAGAAAACTCAGAGCATTGCCCTTTGAAATTGCCTTGCCTATTTCACGGAGAACGGGCATTCTTATGCCGAGAAAACCGTCCTTGTCCATATCGGGCACGAGCGAGGAATGAAATTTGCGGTACTTCTCGTCAGCCTGTTCTCTCAGGTATGCAACAAGGCGTTCATAATCGTCACTTGTCCATTTTTCAAGCTTTAAATTCATCTTTTATACGCCCTTTTGCTGTCGTACTCAACGCACGGTGTATTCAAATCAAGATACGCTATATCGTGGTGAGGAACTTGTTTTTCCTTGGGAGGAAGTTGCATATAATCACCGAAAACCATTGTCAGATACTCGTCATAACCCGACATACACGGCATTTTTAGTCCTTCAAAGGTGACGTAATCGACACCGCTGTAGATATGTTTTGGATACTCTTTTTTCATCCAGTAAGGCCCTGCGCAAAGCTCGGTGACACACTTATTATCCTCAAGTTTGTACGTTGTCATATGCTTCTCGCAGAAACGCCAAATCTTGTTACGGATTTTCTTGCCTCTGAAAATTCCGAGCAAAACTCTGCTTCCGAATCCCATAATTCCGCCGTGATTTTCAGGCACAATCTGAGCAAGGAACAGAGAATAGAGCATTGTCCATATGTACTGCATTTTTCGTGCAAAGCGTGAATCAGGACACACGTCAAGCGGAAAAACATCGAGCACAAGACCGTGCGGAATATCTACTTCCGTCTGATTCGCCTTGACCATTGTGTAGTTGGTGTCGGTTATCGTGATAAAAATATTGCCCGTGAACATCTCGTCATCGGTTTTTAGAAGCCTGAAACGTCCGTCAGCATTCTGCTCTTTCCACAGCTTGTGAAGTTTTTCGTAGTCGGAACGTGGCATAATAACGTCGATATCGTCGTCCCAAGGCACGAAACCGCCGTTTCTCAGCGCACCGATAAGACACCCTCCGATAAGATAGAATCTGAGGTTGTTCTTATCACAGAACTCCTTGAAATATACGAGCATATCAAGCTGTTTGAGTTGAAGCTCCCTGAGCATTTCGGGAGTCATTTTTACAATTTCCGACATATTTTATCTCCTAATTTTTTTAATTCGGACGAATGACCCGATACGCACAATTCAAGCAGAAATGTTTGAATTCAGCTGCAAATAAGTTTTTCGACCGTTATACAAATGTAAAATTAAAAGTGTAAAGTTGAAAATTCCATTATTTCAGGCAAGAGCAGAGCCCTTGCCCTATAAATATTGAAATCACAACTTAGTAAAGGCGGATATTATCCGACCTAAGTTAAGAAATCGTATTCTTCTCGATTTTGCGTTTAACTTTTTCAATGTGCGCCTTTGCAGGGCTGTTTTTGATTTTCTTCTGCCACGACGGAATCTGCAACAGTCCGACGATTGTTCCGACTCCGTAGGAAACGTGAAGTATCGGAAAAATTAAAGGCAGTAAAACAAACTGTGGCTGAACGTTCTTCATTGTACAGCAACCCACTGCATTTACAATGTCAAACATTCCGTAAACGATTAAAAGTATATACAAAAACCACGGTAATCCAAAAAATGCAAGTATTGAGCTGAACAGAATTATCATCACGAACGCAAAAGGTGCAAAATGAAAGTAGGAAAGGCAACCGGGACACTCCGAGAGTGTCAAGCCTATCCACCTGCCATTTGAATATTTCTGACGTATCATACTTTTGAGGTCATTTCTCGAATGTTGATACGAAATTATGTCGGGACAGCAACACATTTTGTAGCCTGCCTGACGTATTCTGTAGTGAAATTCATTATCTTCAGTACGTCCGAGGTTCTCGTTAAAACCTCCGACTTTCTGAATAACCTCACGTCTGTAGGCGGCATGGAAAAGGCTGTCCATATATTCTTTCTGAGTTGCAGGTCGTCTGTAGGATGCAACTGAACTTCCGAAAAGTGAGTCTTCTGCCGCTAAAAGCGTAAGCTTCCACGACGAAACATCGGAGGTGATGTTAGGTCTGCCTCCTCCGACAACATTTTCACCCTGACTTAAATTATATACATTTCTTGAAACGAAGTTTCTCGGAATTCTTGCGTGTGCGTCAACTCTAATAATAACGTCTCCCCTTGCAGTCATAAGAGCCGCATTCCAAGAAAAAGCCTGATTTCTCTTTGCGCACTGAACTATTTTCACATCAAAGAAACCGTAGTCGGTTTCTTTGAAATGCTCCATTTTATCTCTCGTGCCATCGGTTGACATACTATCAACAAAAACCACTTCAATCTGGTCGTGAGGAAAATCCTGAAGAGCGATATCTCTGAACAAACCTGCAAGAGCCTCTGCTTCGTTGTAGGCTATCATACATAAGGATACTAACATACTACACCCCTGTCTTTCTCAAGCGCAAACAGCCATTTTGCCGAATTCACCATTGATGTTGCAAGATACGGCACAACATAGAACGCAGGCACAACAAAGAAGCAAAGTGCAATCCAGCCTGCAAAGCTGAAGAAAAGCTTGAGTGTTTTCCATAGGTTTTTAGCCGAAAATCCTATGTATCCGAAGAAATATTTTCCGTAGCTTACATCTGTATTCATTGAATAGGCAACAAGCGGATAATGTACGAACAAGAAGTATATAAGCGCCTTGATAAGCAAGGATAAAATATATGTTCCCAAAAGTGCTAATGAAATTACATCAAAGCTGAGACCGTCATATATGCTCTTGTCAAGTATCATCGACAGATAGCCATATACATCAAGACCGAAAGATAAAATTCCGAAAATGGCTGAGAAGAATAGGTTAAGAAGAATTGTTTTAAAATATCTTCCGACCTTTCTGAAGAAGAAAAACATATCGTAGATTTCAGCCTTACTGAGTGCACTTGTGTTGTACACCATTCTGACAATTCCGTTTATCATCGGTGAAACAAACAGAAACAGCACAAATGCCACAGCCTGCAAAAGATAATAGATAAGCAGTGTATTTTTGTTCTTAACTCCTGTTTCGATGTCAACAAGTTTGAACTGAAAGCAGAACATATAGAATAATCCCTCAACTGCAATCAGCACAGCGCAGAATGCAAGCACAGAAGCAATTATGTTTACCCAGTTTGAACGAAGTGATTCCTTAGCCTGTTGTCTTATAATTTTCTCGGTACTCATTTAGTCATTCCCTTTTATGTTAAAATTACAACGATGCAGAAAAATTGATTTATACGAAGCGTTTCGGGACATCAAGGATGCCGTCTCCTACACTGAAAACAATGTTTTTCGGACACGGCATTCCTTGCCCTGCAACAATTTTCAATTTTTCATTTAAACCTTTCAATTTACAAGGTGTACATTCTGTACAATGCCTCAAGGCATATCTGAGCGTGCCTGAAGAAATTCTCCCTGTCCATGCTTTCATCTGCGTTGTGCATATGAACATCATCACCCCTGAACACAGGACCGAAGCCTACGCCCTTACCGCCGAGCTTTCTTGCATATGTTCCCCCGCCTGTTGTGTAAAGCTCAGCCTTTTCGCCTGTTACACTCTCGTATGCTTCTGAAAGAAGCTGTACAAGCTCTGAGTCCTTCTCAACATAGAGTGGTTTTTCGTGACCTGTAACCTCAACCTTGAGGTCGCTGTTCTTTGCAACCTTCTTAAACTGCTTTATTATAAAATCACCGCAGACTGTAACGGGATATCTAATATCAATCTGGGCTGTAGCAACATCTTCTTCAATATCTACTATACCAAGGTTGAGTGTGAGCGGACCTGAAACGCAGTCGCTCATTTTGAGACCGAATGAACGTCCGTCTGTCTCGTTGTGAACCGCATAATTCAAAAATGAGCAAACTGAACCCAAATCCTTGCCCTCGTATTCCTTTGAGAGAAGCTCAACAAGTGCAGATGCGGCATTTACTCCCTTGTCAACCATACAAGCGTGAGCCGCCACACCCTTGCTGACAATCATAAGTCCGTCAATTGTGTTCTGAAATTCAAAACTTCCTTTGCTTTCATCGGCGAGTTTCATAAGTGCAGACTCGTCATAACTTGATGAGTCAACAATTGCATATGCCCTGTCGGGAACTGCATTTACTGCGTTTCCTGCGTGGAACTGTGTGAGAACCTTTGCGTCGTTCTTACTGCTGACCTTGAAACGAAGTATTCCCTTTTCAGCAAAACCGATTCCATACTCGCTGTCAGGTGTAAATGACATATCAGGCACAGGCATTTTCTCGAAATACCTGTCCATATCCTCCATACCTGTCTCCTCTGCAGTACCGTAAATTGCACGGACAGTGTTCTTGCCCTCAACACCGCTTTCTTTCAGTGCACGAAGGCAGTAAAGGTTGATAATTGATGCACCCTTGTCGTCTGCAATTCCTCTGCCGTAGAGTCTTCCGTCTTTTTCAGTGAGGTCAAACGCAGGAACGCTCCAATTTCCGCCCTCAGGAACTACGTCAAGATGTGAAAGCACTCCACAGAGCTTACCCTTATCACCAAGGGTAACGTGTGCGCTCTTGTCTGTCACCTGCTCTGCGCAGAGTCCGAAATCCTCTGCCCTCTTCATAATAAAATCAAGTGCGTTTTTACATTCCTCGTTATTTACTCCGTCAACCGACTCAAATCTCATCAGAGTTTTGAGGTCAGCCATAAGCTCGTCTTTGTATTCAAGTATTTTATCTCCGAATAACATATCAAATTTCCTCCGTGTTCATACGAGATTTCTTTTTTCTTCTGTAAATTATCACAATTGAAAGATATATCACAAACGCTCCGAGTGCGCAGAGGCTTATCATCACACCTTGTGAAAATCCGGGTGTTTCATAGGTAAACACAATATCACACTTAGCATTTGCAGGAACTTTTACAGCCATAAATCCGTAGTTTACCTTTTCTACCTCAACGGCCTCACCGTTGACTGTTGCCGTAAAGCCTTCACTGTACGGAACGCTGAAAAAAAGCAGATTATCGTCGCCTGTGTTGTTGTAAGTTGCGGTAAATCCGTCCTTTGTGTACTTAAAATCAGAACAGCTCGATTCTGCAAGCTCTTCACACTGAGCCTTATACTTATCCTTTCCGTATTTATATTTATCCGTAACACTGTCAAAATACTCAGGATTTTCACTGTAGAGTACGTCATAAGTTGCCTTATCGTAGCCTGTGATGTCGGAATACTTTTCCATCTGATCACGAGTAAGCACCATTGAGTAGAGAATAGCTTCTGTTCTGTGGGTAGTTTCAACCCATTCAAATTCCTCTTCCGTTACGAAAGAATCGTAGACAAATCCCATAGGTACATAGCAATCATTCTCGTAGATATCAAAGCCATTGCAGGTTCTGACATAGCTCCAATACGGCATTTTTGTGTTTCCATCCTCGTCAATGAATGACTCTTCACTTCCTGCATCACCGTCTTTTCTGTAGTCAAAAAGATATTTACAACTTAAAAATCCTCTCAGCCCGTAAGCCGACTCATCGGGACGTGATGCAACATCTCTTGTAATTCCCATTTTGTCGTAAAACTGCATAATAGATGTCGAAACCGAACTTTGGAAGCAGTTTATGCTCTGAATTTTCCAGAACATCGCCGTATTGTCAACACATTCAAAGAAATCACTTCTCACCTCTTCAAGTTCATCAATTTTAATATCGTCCCTTGAATTGAGAATATCCTCCTTAATCGGCTTTGTTGACGAGCTTGAAAATGCTCCTGTTGCGATAATAAAAAACGATGACAAGTACGCAATACTTAAAATGCAGGCAACCGACTGAATTATAAACTGTTTCGTGTTGCTTCTGAACTTCTTATATACGAGCACAAACACAAGCAGACTCATCATTGCAAAAAGAACGTAAATCCAATAACGTTCAAATGTAGCCTGAACACCGATTGAAAATTCTTCTTCGCCCTCAGTATTCTCGGTTATATTAGGCATTATGCCGATAATCACGGCAAGCCCGACTGTAATTCCTACCGACCAGCGAATTGCCCTGTTCCAGTCAGCTGATTTATCCTCAATCGCCCTTATCGTCGCAAATGAGAACATCAACACAATCATATAGAACCAGCGTGCGTAGTAAATTGAACTGTTCATCAGCTGGAACATACTGTTGAGCACAGGAATAAACGCAAACAGCATAAGAAGTGTAATGAGCTTTTTGAGCCAGTCACGTTTGCGCATCTGCAAAAATGCGATAACACCTGTCATTCCGAACATTGGCAGCCACCCTGCAACAGATGCCCATTTGCAGTTTGAATCCGGAGTAAACACAGGAAATGCAGGCATATCGGCAGGGAAAAAGAAGCTGATTATAATAAGCCAGTACTTCTGCGGAAGCTCATAGACAAGAGCCTCCCACCCCTGCGGAAAACTTTCAAGTCTCGGATTTCCCATAAGTCCCAGAACTGACGGCAAAAGTACAAACGCCGTTGCAAGAAATCCTATTACCACCTCAACGGCAAGGATTAAAAATTCCTTTATTCTGAATTTGCAGGTCTTTGTAAACATAATCATCAGGTAGTACATAACAACGAACAAAACCTGACCTACAAAGAAATAGTAGTTCACAACGCAGGCTGAAAATACAGCAACTGCAAACACTCCACGTTTTTTGTCATAGATAAATGCATCAAGTGCCGCCAAAAGCAGAGGGAACATTATCATAGGTTCGTGGAAGTGGAAAAAGAATACGTTGTAGATTGAAAATCCCGAAAACGCATACAAGAGTCCGCCAACAACGGCAAATCCCTTATTCTGCACATATCTTTGCAAAAAGAGATAAGCACTCAGCGATGCACACGCAAATTTAAGCATCAGAATCGGACCTATCAGATACGGCACCATTTCATTCGGGAACGGAATTGTCAACCAAAAAAACGGACTTCCCAACAGATAAAAGCTGTAACTCGACAGCAAATCCGAGCCGAGGTCGGTAATGTGACTCCACCCCATTTCACCGTTTCTGACAGCGTCATGAATCATCTGATAAAACGGAATTTCCTGAACATTAAAATCTCCGTAATAATAGAACACACCGTCGTTAAGCAAAATAAAAGGGAGAAATAGAAGCAGTGCCGTTCCGAGCGCAAGCAGAAACGAATACAGTGCATAATTATGTTTTTTCGGACAGAAATGCCTTAATTTCGACATCATTTTAACTCCTGCATATCAATAGTCTTTGACATTTGACATTTTGATTGTATAATAAAAGTATATTTAATCAATCTATTATACCATATCTATAATAATTTTGCACTAATTTTTGTAAAAAAACAGGAGATTATTCAATATGAGACAGTCACATTTTTACGCAATGCTCTCCAGAATGAAGTACATCAATCGTTGGGGGCTTATGAACAACACAAAATATGAGAATCTCAGCGAACACAGCCTGCAGGTTGCGATGATTGCACACTGCCTTGTACTCATTCACAACAAGCGTTTCGGCGGAAATCTCAACCCTGAACGTGCCGCTGTTCTCTCAATTTTTCATGATTCAACAGAAATCATTACAGGAGATATGCCCACCCCGATAAAATATTTTAACCCCGAAATCAAGACCGCATACAAAGAAATTGAAAATACAGCGGCAGACAAGCTTGTTTCCCTCCTCCCCGATGATTTTCAGGAGGATTTTGAGGACATACTCAAGATGCAGGGCAAAAACGATGTAAAAATTGAAAAATTTGTCAAAGCTGCAGATAAATTCTCGGCTCTTATCAAATGCATTGACGAGCTGAGAATGGGAAATGCCGAATTTTCAAAGGCAAAAGAGACCATTGAAAACGCAATCCGCAATATGAATATGCCCGAAGCAAAAGTGTTTGAAGAAGAATTTTTGCCTTCATTCTATCTATCCCTTGACGAACAGGACTGATTTTTGCAGAATTTCAGCGTATTTTGTAACATCTGGTAGAGTTATTTTTCTTAAATAGAATTATCTATCGGAATTATATGTTATAATTATTAAGATATATGCTAAAATCCCGTATTCTTGTAATATTTTGCAAGCATTACCGAAACGGAGGCGCAATATGGCAAATAGCGATACAAAAAGTAATTTTGTCGATATAAGCTCAGGCAATCAGATAAAGAAAATCTACAAGAAAAAAGGCAGAGCAAAACGCATACTCTGCGGTTTTCTCTCGGTGGTTCTTCTCATCTTCGGAAGCGGTTTACTTTACTACTACAGCCTGCTCAACTCCCTCAACTACAAGGACTTAGGCGAAAAAAGCGGTGACAACACCGGCGCAACAATAGCAACCATTCCTGAACTTGAAAGCAGTTATGCTGACGGCGAGCTTCTACAGAACTCAAAGGTGCTCAACGTTATGCTTTTCGGAGAGGACAACAGCAAGGGAAGTAACTATGGCAGAAGCGACACAATGATTATGCTGTCGATTGACAATGTCCACAAGAAACTCAAGATGACATCTTTCCAGCGTGACACCTACGTTTATATCCCCGGTTACGGCTACAACAAAATCAATGCTTCATACACCTACGGCGGACCGACTCTTTCCATTCAGACTATCGAGGCAAACTTCGGTATCAAAATCGACAGATACGCTGTCGTTGACTTCAACAGCTTCAAGCAGATAATCGACACTCTCGGCGGTGTTGATATGGAACTTACACAGGACGAAATCGACTACATCAACTATCAGATGTACAAGAACGGGCAGTCCGATGAATGGTCAACAATCAAAGACGAACCCGGTATAGTTCACATAGACGGTCAGGAAGCTCTGTGGTATGCACGAAACAGAGGTCTTTCTGTCGGTGAGGACGGCAACGAAATCGGTATTGACGGCGATGACTGGTCAAGAACGTCAAAACAGAGAAAGCTCCTTGAGACAATCTTTGAAAGTATGAAAGATGCAGATCTCGGTCAGATTGTTTCAATTGTAAGCTCCATCGGACCTCTTGTGACAACAAACTTCAAGAAGGACGAAATCACGGCACTTGTTGCAAACGCACTGACTTATCTCCAGTACGATATTGAACAGTATTATGTTCCTGAAAAGGGTTACTGGGCATACAACGACAACACATCAGCAGGTTCGGTTATCGAAATCACTGATATGGAAGGCCAGCGACTTGCCTTTGCTGAGTTCGTATACGAGGACCTTGTTTCAGGTTCAACAACCACTACTTCACCATAAAAATCAAAAGCAACCGACGCAAATTCGGTTGCTTTTTTATGTTATAGGAAATTTCTCGGTTACTCTCGGGTATGTAACCCCATTCCACTTTGTTTCTATCGCTAAATCGTCGCCTGAGGAGTCACATACACCGTTCTGTTGTTTACATAAATCACCATACCAGGCTTTGAACCGCTCGGTTTGCTGACGTGCTTTACGAGCGTATAATCGACAGGCACTTGACTGCTCTGCCTTGCCTTACTGTGGTAAGCGGCAAGACGTGCTGCCTCAAGGATAGCCGTATCGCTGATTTCACGTCCCCCGCCAAAAATTATCGTGTGCGAGCCGTGAATATCCTTTGTGTGAAGCCACATATCGGTCTTTGACGCTGTTCTGAGCGTTAAAGTATCGTTCTGTCTGTTATTTCTGCCGACAAGAATTTTAAAGCCGTCGCTTGAGGTAAATTCCATAGGCGGAAGCTTTGAAAGATTCTTCTGCTTGCCCTTCTGACGGTGCAGATAACCCTGTTCGGTAAGCTCTTCCCTTATCTGCGCAAGTTCCTGCTCCGTTTCGGCACGGGTTACAGTATCGAGCACCGACTCAACGTATTCAAGTTCAGCCTTGCCCTTTTCTATCTGCTCACCGAGGACAGCCTCGGCATTTTTAGCTTTCTGATAATCCTTGTAATATTTCTGCGCATTTGCGGCAGGAGATATTGCAGGGTTTAATTTTATTCTAAGGGTTCTGCCTGCTTCGTCGTAAAAATTCTCAACATCGACAAATGGTGCACCTCGCTCGATTCTGTAGAGGTTTGCCTGAAGCAGGTCACCGCAAATTCTGAGCTGTTCACGGTTTTCGCACTGTGAAAGCTCCGTCTGTTGCTTTGAAATTTTTCTTGCGATTCGCTCACAAGTATTTGACAGAAGCTTTGTAAGGTCCTGAGATTTCACTCTCATTCGCTCACGGGAATCACGCTCGTCATAGAAATCATCAAGTACCTGCGAAAATCCGTCCTTGCTTTCTATCCTTGCAAACTCTGCATACTGCTTAATCGGCATAAAGCAGAAATCCATAGGCTTGCCGTCCTCTCGATAGACAATACACGGCTTTTGTGAGCAGTTCTCTGCAATCTCCTTGAGTCTCTCAAGTTCCGTAACAAGCCTGTCATAGAAAACACCCTCAACACGGTTGGTTGCGCCCTCAAAAACTCTGTATTCAACCTCTCGGCAGACAATTGGCGACACTCCTTGTATTACCTTGAGCAATGCTTTGTTAAGTGCAGTTTCGACATCGAGATTTCTCACTCTGTCAGCGATTTCCTCAGGTTTTGAAGTCAGAATATTCAGCTTATCCTGAGGTTCGGGAAGTTCATACTTGATGTTCGGCAACACAAGTCTGCGACTGCTCATAGTCAGGTCAACACGCTTGAGTGAATCGATAATCACGCCGTCGGAGTTGATGACGATGATATTGCTGTACATTCCCATAATCTCACAGGCTACGGTAATCATCACCGTATCGCCGAGCTCGTTCACGCACTCAAAGTCGAGAAAAAGAACTCTGTCGCAATCCATCTGACGGACAGCAACGAGCTTTCCGCCACC
>JBGUUJ010000011.1:0-1839 GCA_045133455.1 Ruminococcus sp. | reverse complement strand
ACTCCACTTTTACTATTCCTCCGATATCGGTTAAAGGTATTTCCTCGGAAATAATTTTTATATTTGTATTATATTTATTGCAGAAGTTTTTAATTTTAAAATAATCTGGATGATTTTTCACATTTCCAAAGAAAACAACTGTATTATCATCAAGTTTTCCGCTTGCACCACCGATAAAACCATAATCATAACCTTCAAGAACAATATTTCCTGCAGAAATAAGCAATACCTCTACCCCGTTATTCTTTAAAGCTTTTTCAATTGATCTATCAGATGTAACCGTAGCGTCTTCATTTATTACAAGCGTAGAACATCGTGCATAACCCTGATTCACATTAATAATTTCAATATGATTATCATTGCAATATTTTTGCAAAGCTGAATCAATAGCTGATTCTTTACCATACAATTTTCCGTTAAGATAAAGAAAATTTAATAGCACATTGTCAGGATATTTATTACCTGCACTGTGTCCACAGGAAGTCAGATTTTTATCACTTAAAATACTCTTCAAATCCGAACATTCGTTTAGTATAAAAATATCGTTATTTATAGGTAAAATCTGCATATCAGCATGTTTTTGTTCAGGTTCGGGAAATGGTTTGATTGTGTCAGAAGAAATAATTCTATGCCCTATTTTTTCAATTTCACTGACAAACTGAGGATATTTGTCAGACATTACGAACGTGCTCACAGACTTATTGCCTCAAATGCCTGACGGATATTTTTAACACCTATAAGTTGGGCATCATCGCAATGAACACCTTTAAGATTATGATATGGTAAAATAATTTTATCAAATCCAAGGCGGACAGCTTCATTTATTCTCATCTGAGCTTGAGAAACTGCTCTTATCTCCCCTGCAAGTCCGATTTCACCGAAAACTACTGCCTTTTCATCGATTGGGGTATCCTTTAAACTGCTGATAAGTGCCATTGCTATTGATAAATCTATAGCAGGTTCATCGACTCTTAATCCTCCTACAATATTTATATATGTATCGTTATTCGAGAAATAATACCCTGCACGCTTCTCAAGCACCGCAAGTAGCATTGAAAGTCGATTATAATCAAAACCTGTAGACATTCTTCTTGCGTTTCCGTAACCGCTTTGTGTTGCAAGACCCTGAGTTTCAGCAAGAATAGGTCTGGAGCCTTCTATAGTACACGTTACGCAGGTTCCGGATACATTCTTTGGTCTGCCTGATAAAAGCATTACGGACGGATTATCAACTTCCTGAAGTCCCTTATCTGTCATTTCAAATACGCCTATCTCATTTGTAGAACCGTATCTGTTCTTTACTGCTCGTAAAATACGACAGCTCATCTGTTTGTCGCCTTCAAAATGAAGTACAGTGTCTACAATATGCTCAAGAACTTTTGGTCCGGCAATTGAACCTTCCTTATTAACGTGACCTACGATAAACATCGGAATATCACAAATTTTTGCAGTTCTCATAAGCATATTTGTACATTCACGCACCTGAGTTACACTTCCCGGAGATGAACTTAGTTCAGTAAGATTCATCGTTTGGATTGAGTCTACCATTACCAGATCAGGTTTAACTGATTTTATCTGCTCACAGACTATTTCTACATCAGTTTCTGTCATAACAAAAAGATTCGGAGAGTCAACACCTAATCTCAATGCTCTGAGTTTAAGCTGACGTTTAGACTCTTCTCCTGAAACATAAAGAATTCTGAGTGTATCTCCCAAAAACTGACATATCTGCATTAAAACTGTTGACTTTCCTATACCGGGATCACCACCAAGAAGAATAAGGCTACCTTTTACAATGCCACCGCCGAGAACTCTGTTAAGTTCTTTACAGCCTGTATC
>JBGUUJ010000010.1:0-11433 GCA_045133455.1 Ruminococcus sp. | reverse complement strand
TGAAATCTTCATACGTTTCACCCGGGAAGCCGACAATAATGTCACTTGTAAGGGAAAGTCCGTCAATCTTTTCTTTGGCGTAATTTATAATTTCAAGATACTTTTTTCTGTCATAATGCCTGTTCATTGCTTTCAAAATTCTATCTGAACCGCTTTGGAAAGGAAGATGAAGATGACGGCTTATATGCTTACTGTCAGCTATTGCATCTATAAGTTCCTTTGAACAATCTTTCGGGTGAGATGTCATAAATCTGAGCCAATAATCTCCGTCAATAGAGTCTATCTCACTGATAAGCTGAGCAAAATTAACCCCGTTTTCAAGATTTTTACCATATGAATTTACATTCTGTCCAAGAAGTGTGATATCCTTATATCCGCTTTTTATCATCTGTTCTGCTTCAGTAAGTATGACGCTCTTCTCACGACTTCTTTCCCTGCCTCTGACATAAGGCACAATGCAGTATGTACAGAAGTTATTGCATCCGTACATAATAGGAAGCCAGCCCTTGAAAGTACCGTCACGCATAACAGGAAAACCTTCGTAAAGCTTGTTATCGTCATTTCCACGTTCAAAAACTCTCTTACCGTTGACGAGCGCATTGTACATAAGCTCAGGAAGATGATGAAGTGAGTGTGTTCCGAAAACAAGACCAACAAACGAAAAGCTGTTGTAAATTCTGTTTGCAATATGTTCCTGCTCCATCATACATCCACACAAAGCAATAAGCACCTGTGGGTGTTTTCTCTTTATATTTTTCAGTGCTCCGACATTGCCAAATACTCTGTCCTCAGCATGTTCACGAACAGCACAGGTGTTGAACAGAATAAAATCCGCTTCATCAGGTGCATCAACAAAATCAAAACCTGATTCTGCAAGCATTCCCTTAATTTTTTCGCTGTCTGCAACATTCTGCTGACAGCCGTATGTTCTGATAAAAGCAAGTGGCTTTTCGCCTCTTTTACGGATTTCCATAATTTCGGCAATAAGCTTCATATATTCTGACTGCTTTTCTGACAGTTTATTTACTGAATTTATTGTATCAGGCAAACAAATGCCTCCTTACCCATTGTATTAACTGTTTCATTATAACACAAGATATATTGTTTTTCAATAATTTTCACAGTCTTTTCAAAAATTACAGCATTAAAGGCAGTACGATGACTGCCTTTTATCAATATGCCTTGTATAAATTCCCATAAGATGAAGGGATTTTGCCGACTATTACAGATTGTGCAATTTCAAAGTCAGTTGTAAATGTAATATTTCCTGAATAATCAAGAGATGTAGTCATAATCTTTGATGTCAACAATAATCTTATGTGATGAACAGTCTGGTTTATCCCCGCTTGCTCAAATGTACTGACAACCTCAGACGAAAAACTTCCTGTCAGATTAAAAGTAAGCTTTATACACGGACCGAAATTTGAAAGCACTGTAACATTCGTAAATGAACCTAAGGGAATATCTATCTCATTATCATAAACTTTAGCAATTTCTTTCTGAACAGCCTTGGTAACATCAGATTTTATCTGATTTATTTTGAAAGAATCCGTTTCAATTGCCTGAACAGTTCCGTCTTCAGCATAAACGATTTTAGCAATGTCATCATAATCGTAATTTATATTTTCAAGTGTTTCATCAACTGCGTCACACACTGAATTGACTGATAATATCTCAGCTTGAATCCGAATATATTCAGGTCTGAAATCCGAAAGATGATATTCACAGAAAATTGTAATCGCAATCAAAAAAGTTATTGTAATAAGAATGAATTTTTTCAGTCTTATGAAACGTCTTTTCCGACGTTTATGATAAAGCAAAAAAACACCCCTCGTACATTCTATACGAGAGGTGTAAAATTGTGAAACAATTATTCTTCTTCGTCACAGCAACCGCAAGTACAGCCGTCTTCACAGCAACCGTCTTCATCAAAAAGATCTGAGAAATCAAACTCAAGAAGTTCACCGCAGTTAGGACACTCAATTTCACCTTCAAGAAGAACATCTTCTGAAACATTGAGAGTCTGTCCGCATGCACCGCAAGTTACCTCATAAAAGGGATCTTCTTCGTCTTCATCATCACAGCAATCGCAGCAGTCACAATCTTCGTCATCATATACGTCAGACTCAACATCTGCTAAATCCTGATCAATTTCGTCAACCTGAGCACTTAACTCGTCATAAAGCTCTTCCATATCTGCTACAGAATAAGCCATATCGTCGAGTAAATCAACGATTGCATTGATAACCTTTACTTCAGCTTTTGACTCGTCAAGGTTTAAACCCTCAGCAAGACCTTTAATGTAAGCAATTTTTTCTGTTAAATTCATAATAAACTCCTGCAGAGATTATGCTCTGCCCATATATTCGCCTGTTCTTGTGTCGATCTGAATAACTTCGCCCTCGTCAATGAAGAGAGGAACTTTGATTTCAGCACCTGTCTCAAGAGTAGCAGGTTTTGTAGCGTTTGTAGCTGTATCGCCTTTGAAACCGGGATCTGTCTTTGTAACCTGGAGTTCAACAAAGTTAGGTGGTTCAACACCGAATACATTGCCCTTGTATGAAAGAACCTTACATACCATATTCTCTTTTACAAACTTAAAGTTGTCACCGAGAACGCTCTTGTTAATCGGAATCTGTTCCCATGTCTCAGTGTCCATAAAGTAGTAGAGATCACCATCAGCGTAGCTGTATTCCATATCTTTTCTGTCAATAAAGGCAGTCGGATATTTATCATTTGGGTTGAATGTTTTTTCTACAACCGAACCTGTAATAACGTTTCTGATTTTTGTTCTAACAAATGCAGCACCTTTACCTGGCTTTACATGCTGGAATTCAATGATTGATACAACCTGTCCGTCCATTTCAAATGTAACGCCGTTTCTGAAATCACCTGCTGATATCATTAGTATTACCTCCTGAATTATACTTTTAACGATGTAAAAATTTACATCGAAATATATCGAATATCATTATACATAAAAAATATGAAAAAAGCAAGGGTTTTATAGAATTATAAGTTCTTTTGGCAATGTAACAAAGTTTTCATAACCATTTTCAGTAACAAAAACCATATCTTCAATTCTCACGCCGAACTTATCAGGAAGATATATTCCCGGTTCATCGGTAATTACCATACCTTTTTCAAGTGTTGTTTCACTTCTCATAGAAACAATAGGAGATTCGTGTATATCAAGTCCTACTCCATGCCCTGTTGAATGTCCGAAATATTTACCGTAACCAGCATTCTCAATAATTTTTCTTGCTGTTTTGTCAACATCACTGCAAAGAACTCCTGCCTTGATTTTCTCAAGAACTGAAAGCTGTGCTTCAAGAACTATATTATATATTTTCTGCATCTCATCAGTTGCATATCCTATAGCCACAGTTCTTGTGGTATCACTGTGATAACCTTCATACACTGCACCGAAATCAAAAGTAAAGAAATCTCCTTCTTTAACAACATTATTCGATGGTACACCGTGAGGCAGAGAAGTTTTCTTTCCAGTAATCGTAATCAAATCAAAAGATTTATCCTCTGCTCCGTAGATTTTCATAAGATATTCAAGACGTGCGGAAATTTCTTTTTCAGTAACTCCCACCTTTAAGAAATTGAGAACTTCAAGGTAAGCCTTTTCTGCAATCTGTTGAGCCTTGCTGATTTTTTCAACTTCAGTTTTGTCCTTGATAATACGGATACTTTTGATATGATTATCAAGTTCACTTGAAGAGAAGCACTCAACCTTATGTTCGCTTAATACATTCTTAAAAGCTAAAAATCTTGCTACCGTGATGTCTGATGACTCAAAATAAATATTTCTAATATCGTTTTGCTTAATCAAAAATAAAAGCTCTTCAGATAACTTTGTAAAACAGATAACTTTACAATTATTTGTTTTTTTCTGAGCAGCTTCAAAATATCTGAAATCTACAAGAAGATAGCTTTCGTTTTGAGTTACAAACAATACGCCTTCGCTATGAAAAAAATTGCAGAAGTAGCCGATATTAACTTCATTAGTAAGCAAAATTGCTTCATTATTATTTTTTAGAACATTTTTGAGTTTGTTAATTCTTTCTGAGAATAATTCTGAACCCATTACATCAAATCCTTCAAAGCTTCAATTGCGAGGAAATAACTGTTTTTTCCAAAACCGGCAATTTGACCTGCACACACAGGTGCAATTACTGATGTATGTCTAAATTCCTCACGGGCATGAATGTTTGACATATGAACCTCTACAAAAGGAATTTTTACACAGGCGATTGCATCACGAAGTGAATAACTATAATGTGTAAGTGCACCGGCATTTAAAATTACCCCGTTATATTCTTCCCTTGCAGCGTGGATTTTATCAATTAAATCGCCCTCATGATTTGACTGAAACACATCAGCGACATATCCGCAGTTCTCAGCATATTTCTTAATCTGAATTTCAATACTATCTGCCGCTTCTGCTCCGTAAATTCCTTTTTCACGAACACCAACCATATTAAGGTTCGGTCCTAATAAAACAAGTATTTTTTTCATAAATTTCACCTTTTCACAAAAGACAAAAAGCGGACAGAATGCTCTGTCCGCCTGTTTGATTACCTGTATTTGCGTTTGCGAGCTGCTTCGGATTTCTTTTTACGCTTTACAGAAGGCTTCTCGTAAGCTTCTCTCTTGCGCACCTCAGCAATAACGCCAGCTCTGGCACACTGCTTTTTGAATCTTCTTAATGCACTTTCAAGTGATTCATTTTCCTTAAGTCTAATCTCTGCCATCTATCTTCCCTCCCATCTGCCATATGGCATGGGTACTTTGCATATAATTGCAAATCATATTATACATTATGTAACTAATAATGTCAATAGGAATGTAGAATTTTAGGAAAAATTAAATTAATTTTTCTTATTAAGGCTTAACAACAAGATTTACAAGCTTTTTAGGTACAACAATCTCCTTGATTACTGTCATTCCTTCAATAGCCTTTATGACATTTTCATCAGACTTTGCAAGATTGAGAATCTCTTCTTTTTGTGCATCAACAGGTATATTAAGCTTAGTTTTAATCTTTCCGTTTACCTGTACTACGATTTCAACGCTTTCATCTACACACTTAGCTTCATCGTACTCAGGCCATTTTGCCTCAGCAAGAATACCTACACCAAGGTTACAAGCTTCGTAAACTTCCTCGGTAACGTGAGGAGCAAATGGATTGAGAAGAATTGAGAATATTCTTAACTCTTCTTTATTTATAGTCTTAACATTTGATATATCATTGATAAGAGCCATAAGTGTTGCAATAGCTGTATTGAACTTAATATTTTCAATATCTTCGCCAACCTTCTTGATTGCCTTATGGAAAGCACTCTCAAGTTCAGGTCGAATTTTGTCGCCTTCAATGAGATTTGTCTGAAGGTTCCAGTAACGTTCAATAAATCTGCGACAACCTCTGATGCTTGCCTGACTCCAAGGGGCAGCCTTTTCAAAGTCACCAATGAACATCTCATAAAGACGCATTGTATCGGCACCGTATTCATCAACAATTTCATCAGGATTTACAACATTTCCTCTTGACTTACTCATCTTCTCTCCGTTTTCACCGAGAATCATACCATGCGAAGTACGCTTTGCGTATGGTTCAGGAGTAGGAACAACACCGATGTCATAAAGGAACTTATGCCAGAAACGGCTATAAAGCAAATGAAGTGTTGTATGCTCCATACCGCCGTTGTACCAGTCAACAGGTGCCCAGTATTCAAGAGCTTCTTTTGATGCAAGAGCTTTCTTATTGTGTGGGTCCATATATCTGAGATAGTACCATGAAGAACCTGCCCACTGAGGCATAGTATCTGTTTCACGGTGAGCTTTTCCGCCACAGCAAGGACAGGTGGTTTCAATCCAGTCTGTCATCTTAGCAAGCGGTGATTCGCCATTATCTGTAGGCTCATATGATTCAACCATTGGAAGTGTTAGAGGAAGCTCACTTTCATCAATCGGAACATATCCACACTTATCACAATGAACAATCGGGATAGGCTCACCCCAATATCTCTGACGTGAGAATACCCAGTCACGGAGCTTATAGTTAACCTTTGAGTGACCTTTTCCCTCTTTGGTGAGCCAATCAATAATCTTTACCTTGGCATCATCTACTGTAAGACCATCAAGCATTCCTGAGTTCACCATAATACCTGTTGCACAATCTGTAAATGCTTCTTCCTGAACATTTCCGCCCTTTACAACTTCAATGATAGGAAGGTCGAATTTTTTTGCAAACTCCCAATCTCGAGTATCGTGGGCAGGAACAGCCATAATTGCACCTGTACCGTATGATACAAGAACATAGTCTGAAATGAAGATAGGAATCTCTGTGTTGTTAACAGGATTAATAGCCTTTACACCGTCAAGCTTAACACCTGTCTTATCCTTTGCAACCTCTGTTCTTTCAAAATCAGATTTACGAGCAGCAGCAGCCTGATATTCTCTGATTTCATCCATATTGGCAAGCTTATCAGCCCACTTTTCAATTAAAGGATGCTCAGGTGAAATTACCATATATGTTGCACCGTAGAGTGTATCCGCTCTTGTTGTGTAGATTGTAAGAGTATCGCCTGTAGTAGTTGTAAAGTCAACCTCTGCACCTGTACTTCTGCCAATCCAGTTTTTCTGCTGAGCCTTTACACGTTCTGGATAATTTACAAGATCCAAATCATTTACAAGTCTGTCAGCATACTCGGTAATCTTGAGCATCCACTGTGACTTTTCTTTATGTACAACTTCACTTCCGCAACGCTCACAAACTCCGTTTACAACCTCTTCGTTTGCGAGAACACATTTACAAGAAGTACACCAGTTGACATTCATCTCTTTCTTATAAGCAAGGCCTTTCTTGAAGAGCTGAATAAAAATCCACTGAGTCCACTTATAATATTCAGGATCAGTAGTATTGATTTCTCTGCTCCAGTCAAATGAAATACCAAGTGACTGAATCTGCTTTTTGAAACGTGCAATATTATTCTTTGTTACGATTTCAGGATGGATGTGATTTTTTATTGCATAGTTTTCAGTAGGCAGACCAAATGCATCCCAACCGATTGGATAAAGAACATTATAACCCTCAAGTCTGCGCTTTCTTGCAACAGTGTCAAGAGCTGTGTAAGGACGTGGATGTCCTACGTGAAGTCCCTGTCCTGACGGATAAGGAAATTCGATGAGAGCATAGAATTTCTCTTTTTCAGAGTCATCACTTGCGTGGAATACTCCCTTTTCCTCCCATATTTCCTGCCATTTTGGTTCTACTGCTTTATGATTGTATTTCAATTTAAGTCCTCCTAAGCACTTAATCTATAATATCTGTTAAATCAACAGTTTTTCCGTCCTGCCATAAACGGTCAAGGTCATAAAATTCTCTTGCCTCATCAGAGAATACATTTACTATAACATCAACGTAATCAAGCAAAATCCAGCTATTTGAACGATATCCTTCAATATGGCTTACCGAAATACCGTTCTTATCAAGCTGATATTCAACTTCATCTGCGAGAGCCTTAACGTGAGTTGAGCTTGTACCCGTTGCAATAACCATATAATCAGCTAAAACTGAAACATCACTGATTTCAATAACCTGAATATCAAGACCTTTTTTACTGCTGATAGCCTTTGCAGCCATTATAGCCTGTTCATATGAATTCATAAGTCTTTTCCTTTCCTACATATTATTTAACACAATTTCGTTGTAACAATAAACCTCATCAGGATGTATAGCAAGTTCACGTTCTGATAAATCAGTAAAAGTGAACTTAAATCCAAAAATCATTGCTTCTTCAAGGCTTTTTCTTGATTTTTTACGCATTGTCTCAACGCCCTTGTATGTACGTTCTTCCGATGTAAAATCAGCAACGAAAATTATCTTTTCAAGCAAGGACATTCCTGCTCTGCCTGTTGTATGATATCTTATTGCGTTGAGAATATCTTCATCATCAATGCCAAGATTCTTTTTAATATACAGACTTCCTGTAAGTCCATGCCATAATTTAGGCGCATTTTTCTGAACATTGTCTAAAATTATACCACTGTCAAGAATAATTTGCAACTGTTCTTCTTTGTCCATTTCTTTTGTTATATCGTGAAGCATTCCCGCTATAGCAGCCTTCTCCTCATCCGCCCCGTATTTCTTTGCAAGATGAACCGCTTCTTTAGCAACATTGACACAGTGATTGTATCTTTTATCACTCATCATAGGTTTTATAATTTTTTTGTAATCACCTAAATTCATTACATCACTTCCGATACAAATTATTCTTTACGATATATTCATAAACATTCCTGTCAATAAGAGGACTTATCACATCTGAATCGTCAATATTTTCTCTGATAAAAGTTGAAGATACTTGTAAAACAGGTTTACAAAGAATTTCAGCCTTTGCACCCATATTTTTTAGAATGGACTCATAGAACGCATTTAATTCATCATAATCTGACAAATTTCTCGGTACAGCTGCAATTATCGCTTTTTCAAAAATAATCTCAGGATTTTTCCACTTGTCAAGGGTAAGAAACATATCCGCTCCTGTAATAAGATAAAGCGTATCATCAGGATATAATTCCTTTAAAGAAGTTAATGTCTGATAAGTGTAACTCTTGCCTTTACGCAAAATCTCAATATCAGATACTTCATATCCGTCAAGATTAACTGATGCAAGTCTGCACATATTAAGTCTGTGCTCCTCGCTTGCAAGATTATTACTTACTTTGTGAGGAGGTGTGAAAGTGGGAATCAAAATTATTTTGTCAAGTCCGAGCTGTTCTTTACAATACTGAGCAAGCATTATATGTCCGTTATGGATCGGGTTGAAAGTTCCCCCTAAAATACCTATTTTACTCATTTCTTTTTAGTTTTAGGAAGAACGATTACAGGCTCATCAGGATTCGGTCTGTAAAGCACAAACTTTGAACCGATTACCTGTACAACATCAGCATTACACTTTTCAGCGATAATCTCAGCTGCTTCTCTTGAAGAGTATGCACTGTTCTCGAGAGCCTTTCCTTTTATGATTTCTCTTGCAGTGAGTGCGGTATCAGCCTGCATAATTATATTATCTGTAATCTCGCCTTTTCCGACGATTAAAATTGTATCAAGCTTATTTGCAAGTCCACGCAGATAAGCTCGCTGTTTACTTGTAAGCATATAAAAATTCCTTTCGGATTATTTTTCAAAATATTTTTCGAGTTCAGTCTTTAACTTTCTAAGAGCCTGTCCCCTGTGACTTACAGCATCTTTTTCCTCTGCAGAAAGCTGAGCATAGCTCTTACCCTCATACACAAATACAGGGTCATAACCAAAACCACCGTCACCACAGGGTTCAAAAGCAATTTTTCCTTCACAACGTCCCTCAACCTCAATTTTTGAGCCGTCAGATAAAATACAACATATAGCACAGGAAAAATGCGCTGTACGCTTTTCTTCTGTTACACCCTCAAGTTCGGCAAGAAGTTTCGAGTTTTTTTCTTCATCAGTTGCATTTTCACCTGCATAACGTGCCGAATATACTCCCGGTCTGCCGTCAAGTGCGTCAACGCAAAGTCCTGAATCATCTGCAACAGATGGTGTACCTGTTTTTCTGAAAGCCGCATAAGCTTTTAGAAAAGCGTTTTCTGCAAAAGTTGTGCCTGTTTCCTCAACGTCGTCGAGTTCAACTCCTGCTTCTCTTGCTGTAACCGCATCTATTCCGAGTGGCTTTAAGATTCTTTGGAGTTCTGCAAGCTTTTTCTTATTGTTTGTAGCAATTATGAATTTCATATAATCACTCCGTCTTAGCAAACAATGCCTTTGCAAAATCATCGGAATTGAACGGCTGTAAATCATCAATTTGTTCACCAACACCGATATATTTTACAGGGATTCCGAGTCCTTCCTTGATTGCAAGAACTACACCGCCCTTTGCAGTGCCGTCAAGCTTTGTGAGTACAATACCCGTTATACCGGTTGCTTCTCTAAACTGTTCAGCCTGATTTACCGCATTCTGTCCTGTTGTGGCATCAAGCACAAGAAGTTTTTCTTTTGAAGCATCAGGGAGTTCTCTGTCAATAACTCTGTTTATCTTTGCAAGCTCATCCATAAGATGCTTTTTATTGTGAAGTCGTCCTGCTGTGTCACAAATAATTACATCTGCGTGTCTTGCCTTTGCGGCTGAAATAGCATCATAAATTACTGCCGCAGGGTCACTTCCCTCATTTTGCTTGATGATTTCGCAATTACTTCTCTGCGCCCAGATATCAAGCTGTTCAATAGCAGCTGCTCTGAATGTATCGGCAGCCGCAAGAATAACTTTTTTGCCCTGCTTTGTAAAGTTGTTAGCAAGTTTTCCAATAGTTGTAGTTTTTCCTACTCCGTTAACACCTATTACAAGAATAATTGATGGACTTGTTGAAATATCAAGTTCTTCTCCGCCTTTAAGCATCTCAGAAACAGTCTCTTCAAGGAGACTATTTATCTGTGCAGGATCTGTAATTCCTTCTTTCTTAACTCTTGTTCTGAGTTCAGCACAGATCTTTTCAGCTGTAGCTACTCCGACATCTCCCATAACAAGAAGCTCTTCAAGTTCCTCAAAAAGTTCTTCGTCAATTTTAGTGAAAGACTTTAGCATTGAGTCAATCTGACCAACTACCGCATCTCTTGTCTTTTTTAAACCTTCTTTGATTTTACTAAAAAATCCCATAATATCCAGTCCTTTATTTTGTCTCTATACCAAGCTTTGTCGCAATTTCAGTTGAGCGCAGTTCAAGGAGTTTTGAAACACCCTCATCCTGCATTGTTACACCATACAGAACATCAGCCTCTTCCATTGTACCACGTCTGTGAGTAATAAGAATAAACTGTGTCTTATCTGTAAGACGGCGCATATAGCTTGCAAATCTGTAAACATTTACATCGTCAAGAGCCGCTTCAATCTCGTCCATTACACAGAACGGAGCAGGTCTTACTTTCATTATAGCAAAATACAGCGCAATTGCAACAAGAGCTTTTTCACCACCTGACAAAGCATCAAGGTGAACAACGATTTTACCGGGAGGATGAACAAGAATATCAATTCCGCTTGTAAGAATATTCTCAGGGTCAGCAAGTGAAAGCGATGCTGTACCTCCTCCGAAAAGTTCTTTGAATGTATATGTGAAGTTCTTGTTAATCTGGTCAAAACTCTCCACAAAAACTTCTTTCATCTGTTTTGTAAGATCAGTAATTAGTTTTTCAATCTCTTTCTTCGACTTCTCAACGTCATTAACCTGAGTGCTCATAAACTCATATCTTTCGGAAACTTCTTTATATTCTTCAATTGCGGATACATTCACATTTCCGAGACCCTTGATTTTCTGTTTAAGTTCGTTGAGCCTCTTTGAAGCCTTTACAGAGTCTTCAATTTCAATTGCAGTTTCTTCTGCCCCTCGCTT
>JBGUUJ010000009.1:0-2816 GCA_045133455.1 Ruminococcus sp. | reverse complement strand
CTGCAGGAGCAGGTGCAGGAACTGTGTTTACAACCTGTGCAGGCTGTGCCTTTTCGAGGTGGATTTTAGAACCGTCCTCCTTCTGAATTTCAAGAACAGAAAGTGATGAGTCCTCCAAAACCTTTATAAACTCTTTGATTTCATCAATATTATACATAGTTGCGCCCTTTCATCATTAAATCTTTTTGAATACTACGCAGGCGTCGTGACCGCCGAAACCGAGGTTGGTTGAAGCTGCAACGTTGATGTCACGCTTAACAGCCTTGTTTGGTGTATAGTTAAGGTCAAGTTCCTCTTCCGGCTCATCAAGGTTGATTGTAGGCGGAATTACGCCGTCCTGAAGTGCAAGAACAGAAACAATTGCTTCAACTGCGCCTGTTGCGCCAAGCATATGACCTGTCATTGATTTTGTTGAGCTGATATTGATATCATAAGCCTTTTCACCGAGAGCCTTCTTAATAGCCATTGTCTCTGTGAGGTCGTTTAAGTGTGTGCTTGTGCCGTGTGCATTGAGATAAATTTCTGCATCGTCAGCAACGTTTGCCTCAGCAAATGCAAGCTCAATTGCTCTTGCAAGTCCGTCACCTTCGGGATGAGGAGCTGTAACGTGATGTGCGTCACAAGTGTTGCCGTATCCGCAGAACTCTGCGTAAATCTTGGCACCTCTTGCCTTTGCGTGCTCATACTCTTCAAGCACGAGAATACCTGAGCCCTCGCCCATAATGAAACCGTCACGATTCTTATCAAACGGACGTGAAGCCTTCTTAGGGTCATCATTTGTTGAAAGAGCCTTGATATTCTGGAAGCCTGCGATTGTGAGAGGTGCGATAGTAGCCTCTGCACCGCCTGCGATAATTGCATCTGCATAACCGTCCTTGATTGCGTGGAAAGCTTCACCGATTGCATGAGTACCTGTTGCACAAGCACTGATAACTGAAAGTGAAACACCCTTTGCATTGAAACGGATTGCAACGTTACCTGTTGCGATGTTGCCGATCATCATCGGGATAAAGAAAGGTGAAACCTTCTTTGCGCCGCCGTTAGCCATAGCAATTGTATTTTTTTCAAAAGTATGAAGTCCGCCGATACCTGCGCCGATATATACGCCAAAACGGTTCTCGTCTACTTTGCCGAGAATACCGCTGTCGTCAACAGCCTGCTGAGCCGCTGCAAGCGCATACTGACAGTAAAGGTCAGTCTTTCTGATTTCTTTCTTCTCTATGTACTTTTCAGCCTCGAAGTTCTTTACCGTTCCTGCGATATGCACCTTTAAATCACTTGTGTCAAACTCTGTGATTGTTTCGATACCACAAACACCGTCAACGAGATTTTTCCACATTGTAGGCACATCGTTACCTACAGGAGTAATCGCTCCGAGTCCTGTTACTACTACTCTTCTGCTCATTTGTACCTCCGAATTACATTGCAAGTCCGCCGTCAACTCTGATAACCTCGCCTGTTACATAGGCAGCCTCATCAGAGCAGAGGAATGCTACTACGTTTGCTACATCTTCGGGTGTGCCGATTCTCTTTGCAGGAATCTGTGCCTTCATAGCGTCCTTAACCTTGTCTGAAAGTGCATTTGTCATATCTGTGCCGATATAACCCGGTGCTACTGCGTTAACTGTTACACCTCTGCCTGCAAGTTCCTTTGCTACTGACTTTGTAAGACCGATGATACCTGCCTTTGAAGCCGCATAGTTAGCCTGACCTGCGTTACCGCCCAGACCTACGATTGAAGATGTGCTTACGATTCTGCCGAAACGCTTCTTCATAAAGTGCTTGTATGTATGCTTAATCATATTGAATGTGCCCTTGAGGTTAACTGCGATTACTGCGTCGAAGTCCTTTTCGTCCATATTGAGCACGAGCTTATCTCTTGTGATACCTGCATTGTTGATGAGGTAATCAATTCCGCCGAAGTCCTCGATTACCTTTTCGATAACCTGCTGTGAAGCTTCAAAGTTTGAAACATCGCAGAAATACTGCTCAACTTTTGTGTTGTACTGTGAAAGCTGTTCCTTAGCCTTGATACCTTCGCTCTCGTCGCCTACATAAAGAATTGCGATGTTTGCACCGCCCTTTGCAAGCTTTTCAGCTATTGCAAGACCTATACCTCTTGAACCGCCTGTTACTACGGCTGTCTTATTTGTAAAATCCATATTAATTACCTCCGTTTAATCGGTATGTTTCATTCAGGATTAAAGTTCCAACGCTTCTATGTCAGCAGGAGTTTCAACCTTGAATGCCTTTACGTCTGCGTTGATTCTCTTCACAAGACCTGTGAGAGTTTTGCCCACACCGACCTCGATGAATGTATCAACACCGTCTTCTATCATATTCTCAACGATTGTCTGCCACTTTACAGGGCTTTCAACCTGAGCCTTTACAAGTGCCTTGTAATCTCCCTCGTAAGGCTTAGCCGTAACATCGGAGTAGATTATTGTCTGAGGCTCTGAAAACTCTACGTTTTCCATATATTCTGCAAGACCTTCTGCCGCCTTAGCCATAAACGGTGAATGGAAAGCTCCGCTTACTGCAAGAAGCTTTGCTCTTCCGCCTGCATTCTTTACGGCCTCGCAGAATGAGTCTGCATTTTCGCTTGTTGTAGCTACAACTGTCTGTGCAGGAGAGTTGTAGTTTACGGGATATGTACTGTCAAACTGAGCACAAACTTCTTCAACCTGCTGTGGTGTTATCTTCATAACAGCCGCCATTGCACCGGGATTCTCAGTTGCCGACTTATCCATAAGCTCGCCTCTTTTGCAGACAAGCCTGAAAGCTTCTTCGTCTGAAAGCATCTTTGAAAATGCAAG
>JBGUUJ010000008.1:0-6766 GCA_045133455.1 Ruminococcus sp. | reverse complement strand
GTTTCATACCCTGTTTTGGCATTTAATCACCTCTCAGTTAGTGTCTCACGATTTGATTTATATATGTATAGTTGTAGTTGTTTTTTACTCTTTTTATAGGCTGTTTTTTGCCCTTTTCATATATAGTATTGAAAATTTTATTCAAAATGATACAATGAAATGTGTAATTTAGGCGTTTTAGCACACGGAGGAAATTAACAATGAAAAAACGCACGATAAGACTGTGTTCTGTGCTGTTGTCGATGTTGACTATTACATCAATGCCGACAATGCTCAGCGCAGGCGCAACAGAAGTTAAGAACAGTGAAATTTTTACTGTGACAGAAGATGAAAACGGAATCCGTTTTGACGGTCCGACAGGTGACAGTTCGCTTGAATATGATGAAACCGATGATGCGGAGATAATCGAAACTGTTGAAGATTATTACAATATGAACAGCTCAGGTTCGGTAATCAACAGAAAGAATATTCTGCTGAAGTCATCAGCTTCACTTCCTGAAAGCGTTGATAACAGTGAAAGCGAATATTTTCCTGAAATCGACAGTCAGGGCGGTGCAGGCTCATGTGTCTGCTGGGCACAGACATACTACCAGTTTACTTATACGATGAATAAGAAACTGGGTGTCACAACTACATCGGAAAACAGCTTTTCGCCAAAGTGGACATACAATCTTCTCAATAGCGGTTCTCCTGAAGAGGGTACTACATATGAAGACGTCAACAGAGTGATGAAGGAATTTGGCAATGTTAAAATGAGCGTTCTGCCTTATGATGATAATTTTACTTCGTGGAGTCCCTATGAGGAGATATGGTATGGGGCAATGCGCTACAGAGTCAAGGATTATCAGACTTTAATAGATATCGGTTCTCCAAGCAGTCAGATTACATCAACTGACGATGATGACCTCAAGATAATAAAAACTTCGCTCAGCAACGGAGATGTGCTCACTTTTTCAACATATATATCCAGCTGGAATGTCAGCAATCTCAAAACCAACAGCAATGCACCTGAGAACAATTCCTATGCAAATGAATACGTTGTTACAAGTCAAGGCGGTTCAGTCGGCGGTCACAGAATGACTATCGTAGGTTACAACGATAATATATGGACGGATATCAACAACAATAACACTGTTGATGACGGTGAAATGGGTGCGCTAAAAATTGCGAACTCGTGGGGTAAAGGCTACTGCAACGACGGTTTTATCTGGATTGCTTATGATGCACTAAACGAGGTTTCCTGTGTTGAGGGTGCAGAGGAAGTTTCAAGCAGAAAGAATCCTGTGCGCCATGTGTCAAGAATTGATGTTGAAGAGTATAATGCAAACACTGATTTATATCTGAAGTACACTCTTAATTCTTCTTACAGAGGAAGCGTAAAGCCGTATCTTATTGCTGAAAAAGACGGCACAGAGTATTCCGTATGTACTTTTGCAAAAGTGACATTCCCGGCTATAGGCGGAGATATGTTCTCTTTTGACGGAACAACAGAGTCAAACGACGGAACATTTATCTATCCGCTGAACAGCCTGATTTCCGATATATCTTCGGATAACTTTTCCGATTACAGCTGGAGCGTAAAGTTCGTTGATAAACAGGCTGACGGCAAGGCTCTGACGGTGAAAGATGCTAAGATAATTGACGAGTCAACAAATACAATCTATGAGCCGACAGACGCTTATCCGATTACGCTTGACGGAGATGAAAGCACCGTGGTGTTGTCCGAAACCAATACTAATCACGCTGTGGTTTATTACAGAGGTTACGAGAATGCTGAGATAAATTACAAAATCGGAAATGGCTCGTGGCAATCAGCAACTATGGAAGAAAACACTGAAAGAGAAGGCTATGTACATAAGTTTGTTGCCGATCTCGGTGACACAGACAGTGTAAAGTTTTACTTCTCAGACAAAAAAGGCAATGTTGATGACAACAACGGAAATTATTATACAGCCAAAAGAGGTTTGAATTATTATGTAACCGAAAATGTGCGTGAGCCCCTTACGACAGAGGTTAAACTTATTGATAATAATTCGCATGATGTAAATTCAGCCCATAGGATAGAAGTGAAGGCAAACGGAGGATTTGAACCGTATAAATATCAGTTCATTACCGAAGACCTTACTACGGGTGCAGTATCAACCAACTTGTATGATTCGTATAGCGTAACCAATTATTGGCCAATGTCGGAAGGATATCACAGAATAACCGTGAACGTAATGGATTATTCGGGCGAGGTTGCAACAGATACGATTGAATTTTATGTTGAGAACAAGCCTTTTGCATATGACTCATTTGGAGTGACTTCTTCCGATAAAATCCTTGAGGGTCAGAAAGTGAGCTTTTCTGCAAAAACTATGTATGAGGGTCTGCAATATATAGGATATTATTCAAACACTTATGATATCAGTATCGAAAAAGACGGGAAAACTTATTACAGCAACACAGTATTGGCTAACGAAAATAATATGTTGGATAGATGCAGTGTGATAAACTTTTCTTGGACTCCGACAGAATCGGGAGTCTACACGGCAAAGATTTCATCAACCGATTCAGGCAATGAATATGCACAAGCTGAGGTAAACTTTGAAGTTGCGGAGTTCAACGGAACAATAATCGGTGATACCGATAACAATGGTTTTGTTACGATTGCCGACGCAACACTCATTCAGAAATACTGCACAGAACAGGTTGGTATTTCAGACATCTGGGCAAGTCTTGCAGACAGCGATCAGAACGAAGCCGTCAACGTCAAAGACGCAACATACATTCAGCTTTATCTTGCACTGGGTAAAAGCAATGTATATGTAGGAAATGTAAATTACAAAGAACCGGAACCGACAACTGAACCTACTACTGTTCAGCCGACAACGGTTCAACCTACAACCGTTGCGGAGAAAAACACGGTTGTATTCACAAATTCACTTAATTGGAGTGGCACAATAAGCTGTTATTACTGGTCAGATACGAATACTTCTATGACAAGCTGGCCTGGTAAGGCGATGAGCTACACCAAAACAAACAGCTATGGTCAAAAGCAGTACACCCTTGATGTGCCTGACGATGCAACATATGTTATCTTTACAAACGGAAGCAGTCAGACAGTTGATATTTCATATTCAGGCGGAGAGATGCGTTATTATGCGCTCAACTCAACCGACTCAAAGGGTCATTATAATGTAGCGACGTGGTAATATAATAAATTCAACAAGCCTCCCGAGGAAAACTTCGGGAGGCTTTTAACATATATGGAACAGCGAGGCACTCGTTTTTGATTTGTAACACAAGTTTTTGACAGTACATATATTGTAAGAGATAAGATTTTTAAAATTCGGAGGCAATATGTACGGTAAAAATTATGTGATAAAATCATTGGAATTACATCTGTTTTTCGGCAGAATTATGAAAGAACATTCGCTTTTTCTCAGGGCAGGATTTACCCCTGCTGATGCAGTTTTCTCAAGAAAAGCAGAGTTTTTTATGAAGGAATTTGAAAAACTTCTCAGTCAGGCTGTAGCACTCGGAAACGGCATTGTAAGCAATGATGTTCTGTGTTCGGGAGAAGTCGTAACCGATTTTACTGCTATGGCTGAAAAGCAGACAGAACAATTTACAGGAATACCGATAAACAAAAATATAACTTCCGTAGAGTTGCGTATGAACAGCGGTTGCGGTTGTAATATCAGTCAGCACAAAATCGCTCGTGTCAGACGGCTCAACAGAACTGCACTGAATTTGTTGAATGACTTAATTTCTTTTAAAGAAAATATATTAAGAAGAGTTATAAGCTGTAAAATGTTCACGGCAAACTATCCTTTGCTTATAGACCATATAATAAGGGAAGCAAAGTTATACCGTGAGTATGTGGAATGTCTTGAAAAATGCGGGGATTTATCCGAGAAGTCAATGAAAGAGGTTGAGAGTTTTTGGAACAGGATAATGATGGAACACGCATTGTTTATAAGAGGACTTCTTGACCCGTGCGAGACAGAACTTTTCGACACAGCAGACGACTTTGCCCAAAAGTATGCCTCATTGCTGGATACCTGCCGTAATGCGCACAACAGAATGTTGACAGCAGACGCATTGGAGGAAACCGAAAAGTTTAGAGATTTCAAGAAAGCCGGAACAAAGGGGATAGAGGAATGTAAAATCCGCTCGATAATTCTGCCGTTGCTTGCAGACCACGTTTTGCGTGAGGCAAATCATTATATAAGACTTTTATCTTTGGGTAGATAGGTTGTTTTTATATGAAACGTAAGTTGCCCAACCATTAAGTAAATTGAAAGTTGAAAATTGTAAGTTAAGGCAGGCAAATAAGTTTGCCGATTATATCTGCATTATATGTAACATTTTAAGGACACGGCGTGCCGTGTCCTTAAACGTTTGTTTTAACGAAACGTTTGAGGCAAGAGCAGGCAGTGTGACTCTGCATACAATTCGCCGTCGTGACGATGATGATATTCTGAACCAAAGTTATTTACAAAAAATGTAAAATATTTTAGTAGTTTGTGTAAATAACTTTGTTATGATGTGAAAATGAGTCGTTGTTTATAAAAAATACACGAAAAACGACTTTAAAATTTTTTGAATTTGCTTGAAATCAACATATTTTTTTGGTATGATATATGTGAGAAAGAAAATAAACTGAAACAGGACTAATAATATTGTGTTTTAAGGAGCTGAATATATGAATTACAGCTTGAACGATAGCCGCAATGCACTTGAACTTTTTAAATCAGGTGACGCAGTGCGTGCTTATGATTTTTTCGGAGCACACCTTGTTAACTGGGACGGAAGAGAAGGTGTTGTGTTCAGAGTGTGGGCACCAAATGCTCTGAGTGTGTCTGTTGTCGGCAATTTTAACGACTGGGATAATACGTCCCACTTTATGTACAGGATAGATTCAAGCTCTTGGGAGCTTTTTATTGAAGGCTTGAAGCCTTTTGAGTTATATAAATACTGCATTGAAACGCCTTATTTTGAAAAAATCCTCAAGGCTGATCCTTTTGCGTTTCATGCTGAAACACGTCCTGACAATGCCTCGGTTATCTACGATATTGAGCAGTACAAATGGGACGATGAACAGTGGTTTGCCGACAGACTCAGCGGTGACAATCTCAAAAAACCGATGAATATATACGAAATCCATGCAGGTTCGTGGCGCAGAAATCCTGACGGCAATTTCTTCAGCTACAGAAGGCTTGCCGAAGAGCTTGTGCCTTATTTGAAAGAGATGAATTACACTCACGTTCAGCTTATGCCTGTAATGGAGTATCCTTTTGACGGAAGCTGGGGCTTCCAGACAACGGGATATTTTGCGGCAACTTCACGTTACGGTACCCCTGTCGATCTTATGTATCTCATTGATATGCTTCACAGGGAGAATATCGGTGTGATTATGGACTGGGTGCCGTCAAACTTCCCGAAAGACCCTCACGGTCTTATAAAATTTGACGGAACAAGCCTTTTTGAAAGCGATGACCCGAAGCTTGGCGAACGTCCTGCATGGGGAACCTGTCTTTTCGACTTTGCAAAAGATGAGGTGCTGAGTTTTCTTATTTCATCTGCAATGTTTTGGCTTGACAAATTCCATATTGACGGAATCAGAGTCGGTGCGCTTTCTTCAATGCTGTATCTCGACTACGGTAAGCAGGAAGGCGAATGGCTGCCTAATAAATTCGGCGGTAAGGAAAACCTTGAGTCAATTGCGTTTATTAAAAGACTCAACACTGCTGTTCATACTTTCCACCCCGATGTTATGATGTTTGCCGAGGAGAACACCTCATGGCCTAAACTCACACACAAGGTTGAAGAGGGCGGTCTCGGATTTGACTACAAATGGAATATGGGTTGGATGAACGATATGCTTCACTATATGTCGCTCAACTCACTGTGGAGACCGTTCAACCACGACAATCTTACTTACAGCTTTTTCTATGCGTTTTCCGAGCATTTTCTTTTGCCGATTTCTCACGATGAAGTTTCTCACGGCAAGGGTTCGCTAATAAACAAAATGCCCGGAGAATATGATGATAAATTCTCAGGAGTGAGAGCATTTATAACATATATGTACGCTCACCCCGGCAAGAAACTTGTCTTTATGGGAACTGAAATAGGTCAGTTTGATGAATGGGACGCAGATGCGGAATTGCAGTGGGATTTGCTTTCGTTTGAAAAGCACGCTATGCTCAAGACATTCTTTAAAGAACTTAACAGTTTTTATCTTGCTAACAAGCCTATGTATGAGCTTGATACGAGCTGGAAGGGTTTTGACTGGATTCATCACGATGACTACACTAACAGCGTAATTGCGTTCAAGCGCACGGACAGTGAAGGCAATGAAATTATAGCTGTGTGCAATTTTCAGCCTGCAAAGCGTGAGAATTACTTTATCGGTGTTCCCGAGTACGGACTTTATGACGAAGTGTTCTCATCTGACGATGAAAGATTCGGCGGTACAGGTGTTTCAAACGGCTGTGATATCAAGCCTGAGCTTATGAAAATTCACGGCTGTGATCAGGGACTTTCCCTCACACTTCCGCCTTTGGGTGTTATCTATCTCAAGCGTACAAAACTGCTTGAAAAACCTGAAAAATAATAATCAAGTGAATTTCAGACCACTGTTTTGTCTTTGGTCTTTCAAAGCTTATACACTTTATATAAATCGGAGGTACTATTAAATGTTTCCAAAACAGGAGGTTGTAGCTATGCTTCTTGCAGGCGGTCAGGGCTCACGTCTTGGCGTGCTTACAAAAAAGCTGGC
>JBGUUJ010000007.1:0-4107 GCA_045133455.1 Ruminococcus sp. | reverse complement strand
TCAAAATATGACTCATGGTATTTGGTATATTTTTATGAAGATAAGGTATATATTCAGCTCGACACCGAAAATACCGATTTAGAAAACATTGAGGAAACATCGGAAATTTCTCTTTGTCCGAACCTGACTCCCGAAGATTTTTTAAACGCAATTGAATAGAGCAAAAGCGGATATTCGTAATATTAATGTACCACCTCGTAGTTTTAGAAGAAACGCTTCGGCAAGAGCAGAGCCCTTGCCCTACAACGCATAAAATCAACGTTAGATTGTAAAATGTTACGTTCATCAATGAGCAACCTTTCGGACGACCGATGGTCGTCCCTACGGTAAGCGTTTCTGCGAGAATTTTGTAGGGATGCCCATTGGGCATCTGCCAACGTGATTTTTATATCAATTTTATTGTTGGGCAATAATGTTGTATATTACATCAAGCTATCTACTCAAATTGTGAGCGGTGTCACACCGCTTGGAAATAACAATTTAATAATAAACAACGATGGGCAGTTCATCTGAACTGCCCATTAATTATTTTATATTTCTGAATCTGTTATATCTTGCAGAAGTCAGCTCATCAACAGGTAATGCGAGGTTTTTCTCGAATGTACGGCTGATAAGTCTTTTAAGGCTTTCAAACATAGCTTTATCGTCTGCCTTAGGCTGACGAACGATACGCTCGATTACACCGAGATTGAACAAATCCTGCGCAGTCATTTTGAGTGCCTCTGCCGCCTGTGCCGCTTTTGTGCTGTCTTTCCAGAGGATTGACGCACAGCCCTCAGGTGAAATTACCGAGTAAACGGAATTTTCAAGCATCCACACTTCGTCTGCAACTGCAAGTGCAAGCGCACCACCGCTTCCGCCTTCGCCGATAAGAATTGAAAGCACAGGTGTTTTGAGAGCCATCATTTCCATAAGGTTCTCGGCTATAGCCTGACCCTGACCTCTTTCCTCTGCTCCGATTCCCGGATAAGCACCGCTTGTGTCTACAAGGCAGAGCACGGGACGGTGGAACTTTTCAGCCTGTCGCATAAGTCTTAACGCCTTGCGGTATCCCTCAGGGTGAGGCTGACCAAAGTTGCGTTCAACTCTTTCCTTTGTATTTCTTCCTTTTTCAATTCCGATTACGGTTACAGGCATATCATAGAGCATTGCAAGTCCTGCCACGATTGCCTTATCATCTGAAAATCTGCGGTCACCGTGAAGCTCAATAAAGCTGTCACCGAACATTTTGGCGATGTAGTCAACAGCCGTGAGCTTATTGGCATCTCTTGCCGCAGTAACCTTTTCATATGCTGTCATCACTTCGCCCCCTCTGCATATCCGTGTATTTTAAGAAGCTTTACAAGTGTTTCCTTGAGAACATCTCTGCTGACTACAGCATCAATAAAGCCTTTTTCGAGCACAAACTCAGCGGTTTGGAAGTCCTTAGGGAGTTTCTGACGGATTGTCTGCTCAATAACTCTCGGACCTGCAAAAGCTACAAGTGCATTAGGTTCTGAAATGATGATGTCACCCTCCATAGCAAATGACGCTGTAACACCGCCTGTTGTAGGGTCGGTGAGAACTGTTATGTACAAAAGACCGTGGTCGCTGTGACGTTTTACTGCACCGGAAGTTTTAGCCATCTGCATAAGCGACATAATGCCCTCCTGCATTCTCGCACCGCCTGATACAGTGCAGACTACAATCGGGAGAGAATTATCTGTTGCATATTCAAAAGCACGGGTGATTTTCTCACCTGTAATTGTACCCATACTTCCCATCATAAAGTCAGGGTCCATTACGCAAAGCATCGCATCTATTCCGCCTATTCTGCATTCACCGCAGACTACGGATTCCTTGCCACCCTTTGCCCTTGCCTTTTCAAGCTTTTTGTCATAGCCCGGGAAGTCGAGAATATTTCTGCTCTCAAGATCCTTGTCGTGCTCTTTAAAGCTCTTGTGGTCGGCAATCATTTTAATTCTCTGTCTTGCGTTCATTCTGAAATGATGATTGCACTTTGTGCAGATATGAAGGTTTTCCTCCATATCCGTTGTGAGCAACATTGTGTTGCACTTAGGGCACTTCACCCACATTTCATCGGGCACAAAAGGAACATTCTGCTCATCGGGCAGAGATTCAAGTTCGTTTTTAGGTTTTCTGAATGAAAATAAATCCATATTAAATCCATAGCCTTTCCCGGCATAATGCCGGTCACAAATCGGGCAGAAAGATTGTTGTAGTTTACAACCAAAAATTCCCCACTGTAAATTTTATATATCGGTTACGTTTTAGGACACGACACTCCGTGTCCCTACAGAATTATTACCGTAAGGTTATTTATTTCTTATTCTTGCGACGTTCTTCAAAATCAACCATAAAGTCGGTTGTGTACTCACCGCTTACAAACTGCTCGTCTGAAAGAATTTCTGCAAGCAAGTCACGGTTGATGTCAATTCCGTCGATTACAAGCTCAGAAAGTGCCATTTTCATCTTTCTGATAGCTTCGGCTCTGCTTCTTGCCTGAACAATCAGCTTGCCTATCATTGAATCATAGTAAGGCGGTACAAAATAATCCTGAAGAATTGCAGTATCAAATCTTACGAATGAACCGCCGGGGATATGTAATCTTGTAATTTTTCCGCAACTCGGACGGAAGTTCTTTTCTGGATTTTCAGCATTGATTCTGCACTCGATTACGTTGCCGTGTGTGAAAATGCTGTCCTGTGTGCGTGTAAGCTTTGCATTAGCCGCAATTCTGATCTGCCACTGAACAAGGTCAAGTCCTGTTACCATTTCAGTTACACCGTGCTCAACCTGCAAACGAGTGTTCATTTCCATAAAGTAGAAGTTGTTGTCCTTGTCGAGGAGGAACTCAACTGTTCCTGCATTGACATAATTTACAGCCTTTGCCGCCTTTACAGCCGCAATCATCATCTGCTTTCTTGTCTTTTCGTCAAGTGCAGGGCTGGGACTTTCCTCAATCATCTTCTGGTTTTTACGCTGAACGGAACATTCTCTCTCGCCAAGGCAGATTGTGTTGCCGTATTTATCGCAGAGCAACTGCATTTCGATGTGCTTTACAGGGAAAATGAACTTTTCCATATAACACGCACCGTCACCGAAAGCCGCTTCTGCTTCTGATGAAGCTGAAAGGAATGCTTCCTCAAACTGCTCCATTGAATCAACTCTGCGGATACCCTTTCCGCCACCGCCTGCACGAGCCTTGATAAGCAGAGGGAACCCGATTTTCTCAGCCTCAGCCTTTGCTTCTTCAACGCTTTCCACGATGTCGCAACCGGGTGTTACTGGAACGCCTGCCGCACGCATAGTCTTGCGGGCATTGTCCTTGTCACCGAGGAGCTTTATCATCTCAGAAGTCGGTCCTATGAAATTTATATTGCACTGCTCACAAAGGGATACAAACTTCGCATTTTCAGACAGAAGTCCGTAACCCGGATGTATAGCCTGTGCACCGCTTTCAACTGCCACTGTAAGAATTGCAGGCATATTGAGGTAGCTGTCAGCTACTCTGTTTCCGCCTACGCAATAGCTTTCGTCAGCAAGCTGAACGTGCATAGCGTTCTTATCTGCCTCAGAATATATTGCAACCGTTGATATGCCCATTTCACGACAGGCACGGATGATTCTTACCGCAATTTCACCACGGTTGGCAATGAGTATTTTAGAAAACATCTTTTCACTTCCAATATTGCATTTTGGAACGATACAAGCCTTTACGGCTTTTCCTCAGACACGTTCCCGATATTTTTCGGGACGTCAAAGATGCCGTCCCCTACAATTAGAAAAACATTATTGCGGGAGATAAACTTATGATTAATCTGCCCGACCTGTATCCGTCATCACGACGGATTATTTATTCTCAACAAGTGCAAATGAAAGTTCTGCACTTACGCAAAGCTTGCCGTCAACATAGCCCTTTGCGTCGATGAAATAAAATGCGCCTCTGTTCTTTGTGAGAGTGCACACGCTTTCAAGAGTGTCACCGGGCTTTACAGGATTCTTGAACTTTACGTTGTTCATCTTTGTAAAGTAAGGTGTGCAGTTCTTAACCTTGTCTGCAAGCAGGCAACAGCTTGCCTGACCCATCATTTCGCAGAGAATTAC
>JBGUUJ010000006.1:0-15234 GCA_045133455.1 Ruminococcus sp. | reverse complement strand
CAGAAGTTTTGAAAAAATTAAGCTGTCTGCACGAAATGCGTGCGAGGCACTCGCTTTTTTGCGTTATAGGAAACTACTTGGTCACGCTCGGGAACAGAAGTTTTAAAAAAATTAAGCTGTCTGCTCGAAATGCGTGCGAGAAACTCACCTTCGTCAAAATATACAAAACTTGAAATTTGACATAAAAAGCGAAGAGGAGTATAATATTGTTTGAAACTGTAAAATCTTGGCTTGACACAAGTCGGATTTTGCATAAGTATATCATAAAAGGAGAGGTTTTATGTTTTGCGAAAAATGCGGAAACAATTTAAACGACGGGGACAAGTTCTGTATGAAGTGCGGTACAGCTGTTACGAACACAGCTGAAAATCAGCCACAGAATGAAGTGCCTGCGCAGCCTGTAAATACAGCACCTGCACAGCCACAGCAGATGAACTCTGCACCTGCACAGCCACAGCAGATGAACTCTGCACCGTTTCAGACACAGCCACAGAATGAAGTGCCTGCACAGCCTGTAAATAACTTTGCACCTGTACAGCCAAAGGCACCTAAGAAACCGCTTTCACCAAAGACAAAGAAGATTATCATCTTCTCATCAATCGGTGCAGGCGTAGTAGCAATTGCACTTATAGTTTTATTTGCAGTTGTACTTCCTATGATGAACCGTATTGATGCGTCAAAGTATATCAAGGTTGACTTTGATGATGCAACACTTTACGAAAGCTACATTTCAGGTACAGTACAGCTTGACAGCGAAGCAATCGATGAGGAATATCTCAGTGACGGAAAATCTTCAAATTTAGATCTCGATGATATCCTGAGCGGTGATTATAGCTGGAGCGACCTTACATCAAACTCATCAGGCGTATCGGCAATCTTGCAGTACTGTGACGTTGACGTTTCAGTAAAGGGCGCAGAGGCAACAGAAGATAAATCAACAGGCAACGAACTCAATACATCAGGCTCTTTTGAAAAGGTCAAGTCAGATGACATTATAGTTGTGACACTCACATGGGATAAGTCAGAAGACGGTAAAAGATTGGTTGATAAATTAGAAAAATCAGTAGGCGTAAGCTTTGACAGATCAGATAAAACTGTTGAATTTAAGGTTTCAGATGAGCTTTCAAAGGACGCACTCAAAGTCAGAGAGCCTGTAAATGTAGACCTTTTCAAATATATCGACGATAACAAGCTTGTAAACACATCAGGTATTTCAGATGGTTACATCACATTTATGATTGATGAATTCAGCTTTGAAGAGGGCGGATATAAGTTTGAAAAGGAAGCTGAGAGCAGCAAATTAATTATTACAACTCCTGACGGAGACGAGTATGAAGTTTATCTCAACAACGCTTACGACTACTATCTTGATGATGGCGATGAAATGAACATTGAAATCACAGAGTATTACTCAACATTTGAGGGAAATCACCTTGTCGATACAGATATTTTCTTTACTGAGATGAGCAAGACTTACACAGTAGAAGCTAACGAGCCGTTGACAGTTGACGAGGCAAAGACAAACCTTGATACAATCAAGACTAAGGCAACTGAGTATCTTGCAGGATTATCATTTAGTCCTGTATCTGCTGAAATCAAGGAAGTTTATTTCAGCAAAGCAAAGTCAGAAGATGCAAGATATCAGAATAATGTTATCGTAATTTACAGAGATAAGTCAGAAGAAAAGACCTACGATACTTACATTTTCAAAAATACATATATGAAGGACGGCGAATTCTGTTTCGAAGATACTAACTCAGAATTCATCTGGAGTGCAGACTCTGTTGCAAAGGCAAAAGAGAAGAGCAGTTCTATCAATGACTCAAGTTATACAACAACAAAAGTAGGATAAGCGAGTGCCTCGACACTCAATTGGGCAGACAGCTTGATATTTTTATTTCGTAACAGATATTGGTGTTTTATCAAAGCTTCAATTCTCGACAATAACAATTTCTGTTAGTGAAGTTTTGTCAGGCATTCTGTGCCCGAGTGTAGCCGAACCGATATCTTATATAGCGTAAAAAAACGCTCCGTGTTTACGGGGCGTTTTATTTTGGAATATAACGTTGTTTTCAAATTTTGTAGGGACAGCGTTCCGTATATTGCGGTGTCACGCTGTTCGTTATCCCAGAAGAACGTCGGAAACGAGCATTACACAGAAGCCTGCAAGGAGTGCGTAGGTTGCACCTCGCTGACAGCCGTGAGAATGTGTTTCGGGAATCATTTCATCGCTGATGACATACAGCATTGTGCCTCCTGCAAATGCAAGTGCAAACGGCAGAATGGCAGATGAAATGCTGACGAAAAAGTAACCGAGCAATGTTCCGACAACTTCGATAACACCTGTGGCTGAAGCAAACAGAAATGTTCGTTTCGGTGAAATTCCCGATGCAAGCATAGGTCCGATGATGACCATACCCTCGGGGATATTCTGCAAGGCGATACCGCCTGCAATGAGCAGAGCGTCAGCGGAGTTGCCTGTTCCGAAGCCTACACCTGCGGCAATACCCTCAGGAAGATTATGTATTGCAATCGCAGTAACAAACAACAGAACCTTGTTTATATTTGCATTGCCCTTGTGAACTTCGGAGTCAGTGCCCGTAAGTTTGTGAAGGTGAGGTACAAGCTTGTCGATAAGGTTAAGACACAGCGCACCTGCGAAAATTCCTGCAATCGTTATAATCAGACCGAAATTTCCGCCGTACTCAAGCGAAGGAAGAATAAGTCCGAGAACAGCCGCCGCAAGCATAACCCCTGCCGCAAAAGAAAGCACAATATCGCTGAATTTGTGAGATTGTTTTCGGAAAATAAAGCCCGTCAGCGCACCTATAATCGTTGCACAGCCGACACCTAATGCCGTGATTAATACCAATTGCATAAATAAACCTCCGTTCGGTTGATAAAATCAAACTTTAGACTATTATAGCATAAAAGAAAAAGTTTTTAAACAGGAAGATTTATTGTTATGCAAAGGAGTAATGACTATATAAATAAAAACAAAAGAGCGAGTGCCTCGGCAGGCAAATCGTGCAGACAGGTTCATATTTTATTTTGTTACAGATGTTGGTATTTTATCAATACTTTACTTCTCGGCAATAACAACTTCTGTTGGTAAAGTTTTGTCAAGCCTTTTATGCCCGAGCGTGACCGAGCAATTTACTAAAAAGCAAAAAAGCGGTTACTGCAAATATAGTAACCGCCCAAGCAATCAAAAATTATTCTGTTGCACTGAATTCAAGTGAAGTGATTTCTTTGCCGTCAGCATTTAAGATACTGAGAACAACTACAGGATTATCAATACCTACTTCTTCCTTCATTGAATTAGCAAGGTTTTCGTATGTTGAAGACATAGCGTTGAATGTTGAATCGAGCTGTTCTTTTGTTGCGTCAAGAAGACTGTCATCAATCTGAGTCTTGTAAGTGATTTCATAGATGAGCTTGTTTTCTTCAGCTCTTACATCAACGTCCATCATTGATTCAACTGAAGACTTCATTGAATCAAGCTGAGTCTGGAAAGTCTCAGATTCAATATAAGCATTGAGTTTCTGTTCCGGAGTCTGACCACAAGCTGTCATACCAAAAACCATTGTAACCATTGCAAGAACTGCAACAACTGCTGTTAAAATCTTTTTCATTTTCATTTCTCCTCAAATAAAATTATACCCTTCGGATATTTCGGATTAATTATACATTAACAGACAGATTATGTCAATGTTTGTTTCTAAATTTTGCAATTATTGCTATTAATTTAACATATTAAAATCAAATTTCCGTGTAAATTCCTTAGTCTCACTGTTCCTCAGAACCGCACTCTGATGATTTTCAAGTATACTCGTTATTGCATAGACGTCTATCCAGATTTCGTTATCACTTTCTTTCTGACTTTCGTCAAACACAAGTTCAAGACCGATATGCAGATGATTTTCGGTTATACCGTTTACATTTTCGGTACTGCTGTAACCTGTTCTGCCAACATATCCGATTACATCGCCTGCCTCAACCTCATCTCCCTCTTTCAGATTTTCGACAAAGGGTCTGTTCTGCCTTAAATGAGCATAGTACCAATATCTTTTGCTGTCATACGAACGTATTCCTATTCTCCAGCCGCCATACTGATTCCAACCCATACACTCAACAACACCTGACTCTACCGCAATAACAGGTGTTCCGACAGCCGACATCATATCGTGACCGAGGTGAGGTCTTGTATATCCGTAGGTTCGCTGTGCACCAAAATCATCGTATGCAGAATACGGAAAGGTCTTTGCAATCGGAGAAAACCAGCATATTCCATACTTCTGCTCCATAACCTTGTTTCCGCTGTCGTCCTCTCTTTCTTCCTCATATTTGCCCACCATCGTGCCGATTGCCGCTGAATAAGCCTCCTTGTAATAGCCGTAGTACTGCATATCCTTTGTAAGCTCTTCAACGCTTTCACCGCTTTTGATTTTGTCGGCAAAATCCGTCATATCGGCATACTTGTACTTTGTAAAATCTCCTCCGTACTTAGCCCCAAGATATGCAAGCAGGGTCACGCAATCGACGTGGTTATCCTCTTCGTGTGTAGCTATGTCAATGTCAATTGCCGACTGTAGAGCAGACTTTGTCACGTTGAATTCAACGTACTTTATGTAGCTGTTTTTAGGAGTTTCCGCCGCTCCGAGCTGAGTCATAAGCAGTATTGCAAGTATGAGCACCGCCATAAATACACATAATATCCGTTTCAAAAGCATCACCGATAATTAATATGATTTTCAGAGCGAAGTTAGAAGTGCTTGCTTTGAACATATATTAATACGGCTATAAAATCATAAAGGCTCCCTTTTTCAAGGAGAGCCTTTTGTTACTTTATAGGAAATTGCTCGGTCACGCTCGGGTACAGAAGTTTTGAAAAGATTAAGCTGTCTGCCCGAAATGCATGCGAGTCACTCGCTTTGTTATAAAATTCAGCTTACTTTTGCAATATATTTCTGAACTGCCGTTGCGTCAAGAACATTAATTCTTCCGTCACCGTTCATATCTGCATAATCTATATTGAGTGCAGTTTCATCAACGAGTTCAACGGAGTATTTCATAATTATTGTTGCGTCCTCAACGTTGAGTACATCATCATTGTTCACATCACCCACTGCATTTACTTCAACAGTAAACTTTGCGCCCTCTTTTGTTGCATAGTTAAAGTTGCTGAGGTCAAGCGTGATTGTTACATCTGAATTGTCATACGGAACATTTATCACGATATTTTCTTCATTGAAATAAACAGCATCGGACTCAATACCTGAGCCTTCATATATACCGCCCCAGTTGTCTGCCCAAGAACCGTCTGCCGCAAACTTGAACTGGTAGTTATCTCCTGCGGCAACATCTTCAAATGTTATCTGATATACATAGTCTGCAATCTCAGTCATTTCATTTGCTTCAGCGGCAGGATTCCACTCTTCACCGTTGAGCCATTTACCGCTTCCGTTTCCTGCAACGAACATTGTTGAAAAATAAGGGTGAGGAGGTAAAACAGCCTCAACACAATCTCCTGAATATGATATCTCTCCTGTTTCAGGATTATAAGTTATTGTTACATCGCCTTCGCTCAAATTGGCAAATACAATGGTCTGGTCATACATATCACCAATCCAGTTCATTGAATTGTCATAATTACATTCAACTATCTTGAACTCGATTCTCTCACAAGGCTCAACATCATAAAATGTTTTCTTATAAACGTCGCCGACTTTGGTCATTACGTTCTGAGGTGCCTGAGTCGGGTCGCCTACCCAGTTTACACCGCAGAGTTCTTTCGAACCTGCAACAACATAAACAAGATTTTCAAGTCCGAGTAAAACGCTTACTCTCTCAAGTGAAGCCACTGTTGGATTGTTTTCAATATCAGCAAGCTCTTCTGAGTATATCTCAGCATATTTATCATACACAGCCTGAGAATCTGCGCCTGTCTGAGTACAGATATTTGCAACTGTTTCAACAGTAATTATATCTTCGTTAAGAACAGCCCATGAGTGAAGCCATTCAGCAACATTCTCTTCAGCAGGCTTGTTCACAGGGAAATATTTGCCTGTGATTATACCTGTTGATGTAATATAAGCCTTTTCACCGTATTTATCGGAATTATTTCTCCACTCTGCAATATAATTATAGGTTGCATCGTCTTGTCCTGATAATTCTGCCTTTGTTACATATACAGTATCTCCGAGACATTCACTGCCAAATGTGAGGTTGCAGGTCTGATAGCTTTTACCGTCAGAATCTACAGCCGAGAAAATCAAGCCATAGTCTGCACCTTCTTCGATAGCATAACCGCTTGTATCTCCCTCAAGACAGAGCTTAGATGTGTCAAAGCTGTACAGATTGGTTGCCTCATCGACTAAATCGCATTTAGTAATTTTTGACTGCCAAGGTGTAGCAGTAATTTCCTTACCACCGTAAACCTGATAAATATGGCAGTAAACTCTGCTCGGAGCACTCCGAAATTCAGGAACTTCAAAGTAAACCTTTGTTTCTGAATTTGTTTCGGTTTCAGTTGTTGCAAAAGCCGTTGTTGACAAGAATGTTGTCATAATCATTGTTACAGCAAGAAATGCGGATAACATTTTCTTAAATTTTATCCTTTTCATAAATAATCTCCTTTCATATATTAATAAAATATATCTTTACAGTTTAATTCTACCATAATTTTCAAACACATAAAATAGCAATAACAAATAAAATTTTAACAATTTATTTGTGAATTGCGCTGTGTTACCTTAATGTATATATTGCTAACACAAGCATTATATGGTATAATCAAGCATAACAACTCGGATTTTGCCGAAATAATTTGTAGGAGTAATTTTATGCAGTACAAAATCGTAGGCGAACCATTACCTGCTGTCATCTGTGACCTTGCGCCAAACGAAACAATGATTACAGAACGTGGCAGTATGAGCTGGATGAGCCCTAATATGAAGATGGAGACCACAACCAACGGCGGTATCGGAAAAGCTTTCGGCAGAATGTTTTCAGGCGAAGCTATGTTCCAGAACAGATACACCGCACAGGGAGGTCCGGGACAGATTACATTTGCGTCAAGTTTTCCCGGTTCTATTCAGGCTTATCAGATTGCACCGGGCAGAGAGCTTATTGTTCAGAAGAGTGGGTTTCTTGCAAGTGAAGCAGGTGTAAATCTTTCAGTACATTTTCAAAAGAAAATCAGTTCCGGTTTCTTTGGCGGCGAAGGCTTTATTATGCAGAAACTTTCAGGTCAGGGTATGGCTTTCATCGAAATTGACGGCTATGCGTGTGAATATTATCTTCAGGCAGGTCAGTCAATGATTGTTGACACAGGTTACCTTGCGGCTATGGACGCAACCTGTTCAATGGAAATCGTAACTGTACCGGGTGTTAAGAATATGCTCTTCGGAGGCGAAGGTATTTTTAATACTGTTGTCAAGGGTCCGGGAAAAATTATTCTTCAGACTATGCCAATCAGCGCAGTTGCAGGAAGCCTTCGAGCTTTCTTCCCGTCTGCAAGATAAATGAAGTATACCGAAAATCCACCATTGCGGTGGATTTTTTACGTTATGGGAAACTGCTCGATTACGCTCGGGCATAAAAGGCTTGACAAAACTTTACCAACAGAAGTTGTTATTGCCGAGAAGTAAAGTCTTGATAAAATACCAACATCTGTAACGAAATAAAAGATGAACCTGTCTGCACGATTTGCGTGTCGAGGCACTCGACCCCGACCATATAATTGATTTATCGGTTGCGTTTTTGAATCCCTCCGTCTTTTTCGCAAGCAAAAAATCCACCTCCCTTTGACAAGAGAGGTTTCGAAGTTATTGTAACGCAGAAAAAGTCCCCCTTGTCAAAGGGGGAATCGAGGTTATATGCAACGCAGAAAAAGGGGCTGTCGCAAAATCTTGTCATTTGCGACAGCCCCTCTGCATTTACAGACCTGATACATACAATCAAATCCGCATTTTTCTGCTTGAATTGTGAACGGAGTCACTCCGTTTTACCATCTGCTGTTTACTTCTGCCTTAAAAGTATTCTTCTTTTTTCTTGAACAATATCTTGCGTATCTGGTTGACTTTCTGTCACGGAGAAGGAATACTATTGCAAGTGCTCCGAGAATAACCGCTACAAGCACAAACCAGAGCCAAATATTCGCTGTTCTCTTAACCTCAGCAGTTCTCGCTGACGGAATTACCGAAGATGATTTTGAAAGAGCCTTCTTTGTAACAGTGTTTGTCTTTGTTACCACCTCTGACGCAGTGTCAGTATATGTCTGATTCTGCTGATTTGTGATGATTAACTCTGACGGACTTGTCGTTACAGGCATCTGTATCGGACCTGAAACAGCTTCTGTCGCAACGGTTGTTTCCTCCTCGACAGGATTAGGATTTACAACTGCGTTTTCTCCGAAGAGTACTGCGTAAGTTGCTTCATCAACCACACCTGTTGCTTCGAGTCCGTTTGCAAGCTGGAAGCTCTTTATTGCTTCCTCTGTATAGTCACCATAATAGCCTGTTGTCTCAACACCGAAGTACTTGAGCTCTGCAAGCTTTTCCTGAATTGTTGTAACGTCTTCGCTTTCGTCACCGTTTTTGAACTCTTTTGCAGTTGTTTCTTCAGTTGCAGGCTCTGTTGCCTCAGTTTCTTCAGGAGTTGTTTCCTCCTGAGGAGCTGTAGTTTCTTCTGTTTTCTCCTCTTCCTTAGGTGCGTAAGGCGCATCGTCTGAATAGAGAAGGTTTCTGTCTGAACCTGCTATACCGTCAACTGTAAGTCCTGCTTCCTTCTGGAATGCCTTGAAAGCTTTTTCTGTTCCGTCACCAAACTGACCGTCAACTGCACCGTTGTAGTAGCCGAGTTCCTTGAGACGTGTCTGAATCTTCTTTACTTCTTCACCTGATGAACCGTTCTTCCACGAAGTTGGTTTCGATGAAGAACTGCTTTTTGAGCTGTTGGAACTGCTTGATGAAACTGAAGAACTTGTTGCTGACATATCCGACGGAGTCTTGTCCGAACGACCCTGAGAGTCGAAGTTATATGTAGTTCCGCCGATTGTTCTTGAAGTGCTCGTTATGTACTCACCGTTCTCGTAGTAATAATAGTTACCACTGAACTTTTCCCAGCCTGTTGTAGGATATGAGCAGGCTGCAAGTTTGAACCAATATGTCCAGTTATTGTAACCGCCGATGCTTTCGTAACACATATCATATGCGTCACCTCTCGCATCAACTTCCATATTGTTTCCTACATAAACACCAACGTGTCCCGGTCTCCAGAGTCCGAGTCCGTGAATATTAGGGATACCACTGCTTACGTTACCCTTTGCAGTTGCAGTGTTGAGCTGTGGATTACCACATCTTTCACCGCCACAATAAGAATAGATAAGACCTGAACAGTCAACTGTTCCGGGTGTTGAACCTCCGTAAACATATTCCCAGCCTTCATAGTAAGCATTAAGTGCCCACTCTGCAAGACCCACACCTGTGCCCTTTGCACTTGCTGACATTGCGCTTCCGAACACAAATACGCTTGATAAAGTTAAAATACTTAAAATAATTGCAGTAAGTTTTTTAATCCTCTGCATCGGTATTACCTCCAATTAGTTGAAAACAAGCGTCAGCGTTCCGTAAAATTACAGAATCGGTAACACTTATTAACAAATTTGTAATTATTATAACACTATTATTTCAAAAAATCAACCCCAAACGCATATTTTTTGCGTTTGGGGCATTGTTTGTAATAAAATATTCCGTTTTTAGTTCTGCTAAAGAATATAAAATAAACAATTTTGTAATATTTACCGTTTTTTCGGCGACATCACACCAAATATCTGCCTATCTGCATTATGGCATTGTGTCTGCAAAGAAGTTTTCCGTTTTCTCTGACCTTTGCCGCTGCAAGTTTTCCTCCGCTTTTTTCGCCGTATTCAGACAGAACACGTCTGAGTTTCTTGGGAATCGACGGGTAATCAAATATAAGATAATATCTGTTGTCACAGAGATATGCCGAGTTTCTGTTGCAACACACATTCTGCCTGTAGAGCTTTTCAAGCGTTTCAAGAAAGTTTGCGCTTTCTCCGAGAAAATAACACACACTTTCATCGTTCTTTTTCATTCGGTAGGTTCTGCGTGATTTCTGAGAAACGGTGACAAGTATATAGCAATCCTCGTCAAACGACAATGCTTCTATACTCACACTTTTCCCTCTCGTTTCGATACCTGTCTTTCGGCAGGCAATCTGCATTATTCTGAGAAGAATTTTCCTTGAGTGCAGGTCGTTCAGGCTGAGAGTATCAAAATCAAGTGCATAATCCTGCATTTCCTTTGTGCCGAGTATTATCAGCACTCTGTCGTCCGACAGCTTATCAACAGTCAAAATCATACCTCCCTCTGTTACTATTGTCTCTTTTAACATATTATGATTTATCGGCTGTCTTTGCAAGTAATTTTTTATGGAAAAATAACAGGAAATTATAATAAAATATTAACAATACCTATTGCTAATACTAATCATAAATGTTAATATTATAAGTGGAAATTTAGGCAATACCGTATAATTATAGTGTGCGGTGTTACCTTAACACGAAAGGGTGTTTTATATGCCACAGTGGCTAAACGACGCAGTATTTTATGAAATTTATCCGCAGAGTTTCTATGATACAAACGGTGACGGTATCGGTGATATCAACGGTATAATAGAAAAACTCGACTATGTAAAAGGTCTCGGTTGTAATGCAATATGGCTCAATCCTGTCTATGACTCACCGTTTATGGACGCAGGTTACGATGTTCGCAATTACAAGCAGGTTGCTTCACGTTACGGCACAAACGATGACCTTGTAAGACTATTTGACGAAGCTCACAAAAAGGGTATGAAGATTCTCCTTGACCTTGTTCCGGGACATACTTCCGACACTCACCCTTGGTTCCTTGAAGCCAAGAAAGCTAAAGAAAGTGAATATTCAAACCGCTATATCTTTACAAAAACTGTATGGGACGCTCCGCCTCAGTACAGAATGATGTGCGGTATCTGTGAAAGAAACGGTAACTATATGGTAAACTATTTCAGTTCACAGCCTGCTCTCAACTACGGTTTCCACGAGATTACACATCCCGAATGGCAGTTACCGTGCGATCATCCTGACTGTCTTGCAACTGCCGAGGCACTCAAGGACGTTATGCGTTTCTGGCTTGACAAAGGTGCTGACGGTTTCAGAGTTGATATGGCTGACTCACTTGTAAAGAACGATGATGAAAAAGTTGCAACAGCAAAAATCTGGCGTGGTGTGCGTGATATGCTCGACAAGGAATACCCTGAGGCTGCAATGGTAGCAGAATGGTGTGGTCCTGAGCGTGCAATCAACAATGCAGGATTCCATATGGATTTCTATCTTGACCACTACGGCAACGGCTACAGCAGACTTTTCCGTTACGGTGAATGGGGCGATGAGGCTGTATTCAATCCAAACGGCAAGGGAGATGTTAAGGCATTTGCTGACGAGTACCTCCCGTCTTATGAAATTTCAAAGGACAAAGGCTACATCAGCTTTATGACAAACAATCACGATATGCCTCGTGCAACTGCATACCTCGACAAGCAGGCTGTCAAGCTGACTCACGCATTCATCTTCACAATGCCGGGTGTGCCGTTCCTCTATTACGGTGACGAAATCGGTATGAGATATCAGAAGGATTTAGTCAGCAAGGAAGGCGGATTCAGCAGAACAGGTTCTCGTACTCCAATGCAGTGGAACAGCGGTAAAAACCTCGGTTTTTCAACAAGCGACGAGCCTTATCTGCCTGTTGACAAGAGTGCCGACGCTCCTACAGTTGAAAATCAGATGAACGACAGCGACAGCATCTACAAGGTTGACAAAGAGCTTATTGCGCTCCGTCACAAGTATGATGACCTCAAGGGCAACGGTGAACTCGAGTTTATCTATGAGGAAGGCAAAATTCCTTTCGCATACAAGAGAGGCAACCTTGTTATGTTCTTCAACACACTCGGTAAGGAAAGCGAAATGGCTACAAAGTACAGCGGTGAGGTTGTGTACAAGCTCGGCGACGCTGAATTTGCAGACGGTAAAATCAAAATGGCTCCTCAGAGCTTTGTTATGATTGAGATTAAATAATTTGCCATATCAGCCTGACGGCTTTTATGGATAAGGTTGCAGGGAAGTTAAGGCGGTTAGCACTCCCATAAGATTGGGGGTGATATGTATGACTGAAACAGTATTACTTGTTATTTTACTTGTATCACTTGCAGAAGTCATTAAATACATAAAGAAGTAACCGCCCAACTGCACATTGGACGGTTACTCATTATTTGATTAACTATTCTTTGGGCTAACCGCTTTACACGGTTTTCCCTGTAATCTTATTATATATTAATGATTTAATATTGTCAATACAGACCACGGATTAAAACCGTGGTCTGTTTCATTTATATTCAATTCATCATTTAAGCCAAACAATATCCGTATCGGTTGCAAAATTGTCGATGCCGTACATAACGAGAATCTGTTCGGGGTTCTCCTGAGCTACAATATCAGATACGCTCTGCTTATAGTAACGCATATCAACAAGTATAACCTTGCTGTAATTCTCTGCAAGGAACGGTGCAATACTATGAGAAAAACTGTCCTTTATCATTAACAGTGTTCCGCCCTTTGCATTTGAGTTTGTAATCTCCGTGAGTGCGTGGTTACCGTCAATGAACACAGGATATTTGTCATCCTCGTCAATGTGGTCATAGAAGTACATCGAATTGTACTCTGAGACCTCCGTACCCTCGGTAATCTTCACCTTGATGTTATCGGTGTTTGCAGGGTTGTTCCATACCTCGACAGTGTCGGGATCTGCAAGCCAGAATCCGCTTGTTGAATAGGTTGTACCGTAGAAACCGTCGTATTTTTCAACACTTAAACTTTCCTTAGCCACAGGCTCAAGCGCAAGACTCTTGCAAAGCTCTGCGTATGCCGTGTATGCACCCTCGGTTGTCCAGTGGTGGTCGGTCTTGTAATAAAGCTGTGACCCGTTGCTGTAAGCCTCTTTGAAAGTATCACGAAGGTCTACAAATGAAATTCCGTTATCGGTAAGAGTTTTGGAAGCATTTTCGAAATAAGTGTCGTCATTGTACTTATTGTGAACAGCAGGCAAAACATCTTCTGCAATATAGCCTGTTGAAGGGGCAAACATAACGGTTATCGGAACATCAACGTTATCCTTAAACTTTACAATTGCATTCGTGTTCTTTTCAATCTTGTTATCTGTTGAAACAGGTTCATTTATGAGATAGCCGTTATCACAGCTATATACTCCGCTTGAACCGTTGTTGCCGATTTCAAGGTTATAGTAAGCATTGAAGCCAACCCAGAAATTACGGCTCGGGAAATGGTCAGCTAAATAGCTTTCAAACTCACTGCCGAACTGACCGTTCGCAATGGTTTCAATTGAAGTTTCCGGAAACTTCTGAAGATAACGCTTTTCAGAAGAGCTGTAGTCTGTTTTCGGTGCAAACAGAAACCACAAAGCCATTCCGTATATAAATATAAGGAAAACAAATGTCGGAACATATTTTCCGATTTTGCTCCTGTTATCAGCAAAATGCATTTTAACGCTCCTTTTTATTTTTACACTTACGATTTACCTTTAAAATCTGAAATACAAGAACGGATTATAACTCTGGTCAACAAGGCTTGCCGTGCTTATGAGAAGAATTACCGCACAGTAGGCTGTTTCGCCGACCCATATAAATCTTGTGGTGCTGACTCTTTCATAAAGCTTTGCAGCAAGAGGTGTACTTGCAATTGCCGCAATTATGAGCAACGGCAGATATCTGAGAATCAACGTGAGTGCCTGAGCACCGCAAAGTCCGTTTCCAAAATTGAACAAGTCAGTCATAAAATTACCGAGCTGTCCCATATCTGTGAAATAGAAAAGTCCGTAACCAATCAATACAAAGAAGATTGTGTATATATGCTGAACAAACGCAGGGAACTTTTCAAGGAAACGCTTGAGCACAAACTTTTCAATTATGAGAAGTATACCGTAGTAAAGTCCCCACAAAATGAAGTTATATGAAGCACCGTGCCAAAGTCCTGTAAGACCCCATACTATGAGAAGGTTGATAATCTGACGCTTTGTGCCCTTTCTGTTACCGCCGAGCGGAATATAAACATACTCCTTAAACCACGTTGAAAGCGAAATGTGCCATCTTCTCCAGAAGTCTGTAATAGACTTTGAAATGTACGGATAATTGAAGTTCTTGAGAAACTCAAAGCCGAGCATATTGCCGAGACCGCAAGCCATATCGGAATAACCCGAAAAGTCGAAATATATCTGGAAAGCATAAGCAATAATAGCGACCCAAGTTCCGATAACACCGTTTTCGTCGGTAGTGGCAAACATAGAATCTGTCAGAGTTCCCATCTGATTTGCAATCAAAACTTTTTTGCCCAGACCAACCATAAACAGCATTACGCCTTTTGTGAACATTTCGAGTGTTTCTCTTCGGTGAGTAATCTGATATGCAACGTCCCTGTATCTCACGATAGGACCTGCAATAAGCTGTGGAAACAGTGCAACATATGTACCGAAATCTATAAAACTCTTTGACACAGGCGCATCGTCACGGTACACGTCTATAACGTAACTCATTGTCTGGAAGGTGTAGAAGCTTATGCCCACAGGCAGGCTTATCTGAAGTTGTGGTATATTGAGGAACGGAAGCATATTCAGCGTTTCCGTAATCATTCCCGTGTATTTGAACACCGCTAAAATGCCTATATCAAGCACGCAGGTCAGAATAAGAAACAGTTTTTTCTTCTTTTTGTCCTGTCGGTACTTGTCAACGAGGTAACCGCCAATATAGTTAAAGAATATATTGAACACCATAAGCAGAACAAGCATAGGCTCGCCCCAGCCATAGAAAATCAGGTTTACAATAAACAGAAAAATGTTCCTGCCCTGTCTGGGCACGAGATAATACGCAAGTAAAGTTATAGGCAGATATGCAAATAAAAATACCAGACTTGAAAATACCACTTTTTACGTCCTCCTCAAAGTCGCTCTGATTTAACATATTTATTTAAGGAACCACTGATTAAATCACGCATAAATGCTGTTTGCACATCTTGCTTGCATATTTTCTGTCAGCCTGACCAAAAAATCCTCGTAATGCGTCAGCATTACTGCGGTTTATTTGTCCAATCTGACGAAAAATCTGACG
>JBGUUJ010000005.1:0-6376 GCA_045133455.1 Ruminococcus sp. | reverse complement strand
GATTCCCGACGGTGAATAACAGAGCTTTGCCGCCATAGCTACAGTCTGCTCAGGATCAGGAGTGTGAGTCAGAAGTGTCACCTTGATTGCCATTTGAATTCCCCTTTCTCGGTTCGTACAGACATAATTCTGCATAATTATTGTTATTATAACATTTTATCAATCTTATTTCAACATTTTTACGGTTATAATTTATACCAATTAGCAGCCCTAAATCAAGCAGACGGATTGATGTCGTTTATAATTTCGTCACCCGACCTTATTATTGATATATCATTTGCATTTTCTGACACAAGCCGTGTCCCTTCAAGCTTTGGAAACAACGATGAATTTTTTAACATACAAAACCCCTCCCTTTTACAGGAGGGGTTGGAATTATTCAACTTTTACCAAGTTCCGTAGAGATGATGCCAGCTTGAATCAATTTCTGACATAGCATAGAATCTGAGTTCTGAACCGTCGAACGGAATATCCACTGTCTGACTGTTATTATTATTAAAGATAACGTAGTCAGCACTTGACGGAACTTCTACTGTATAAATCTTTTGACCGTAGTCGTTTGTCTCGGAATATGTCATTGCTGTACCAGGCCATGAAACTTCACCGTCTTCACCCTCTGACCAGTAGTAGCAATAGATTGTGCCACTCCATGAGAGTGAATTTGTAAAGGTTACTGTGTATGTTTCAGGCTCAGGCTCTGTTGTCGGAGGTACTGTTGTAGGCTCAGTTGTAGGTTCAACTGTTGTAGGCTCTGCTGTTGTCTCTTCAGTAGTCGGCTCTACTGTTGTAGGTTCTTCTCCGCCTACATACTCGCCAACGCTTTCAGTGTCTTCAAAACCAACAATGTACTTCTGAATGAGAGTTGCGTCCTTAATGCCTACTCTTCCGTCGAGGTCACAGTCACCTGCGATAAGCTGTGTATCTGTAAATGTTACCATCTGAACAGCGTACTTCTGAACAAGTGTTGCATCGGCAATTGTAATTACACCGTTGCCGTCAACGTCACCAATGAGAATCTTTGTTACAATCGGAGTTGTTGTAGGTTCTGTTGTTTCAGGTTCGGTAGATGTCGGCTCTGTTGTAACAGGTTCGCCTGATGAACCGTAGAGATATACTACATTGACTATTCCTGCTGAATAGTTACCTTTTTCAACACCTGCTACAATATAATCTGTTCTGCCTGCAAGCGGAGATGTTGTGTATGAATTTGCGCTTGTTGTCTTAGCCTGTTCGTCAACAACATCTTCAGCAATCTTCTGACCTGTTGTTTCGTCAATATGGCTTGTGATAACCTTGCTTCCGAATGTGATGGTCTTGTTCTGAATCCACACTTCGCCTGTTGCGAGGTATCCGCTTTCACCCTGTCCGGGTTCCTGTGAACTTCCGCCGTTGTGGAACATTACATATGCGCTTGTTGCAGGAACTGTACAGGTGTACCAGCCACTGCCCTCGCTTGTCATCTTTGTTGCACTTGCCCATTTACCGTTCGGCTCATCACCGCCGTCTGTATAAGCATAGCAACGAACTGTGCTCCAGCTGTTTGAATTGTAATAGTGAACTGTTATTGATGTTGTGTCAAGATTCTTGTACTTGAATGTAATTGTCTTGTCACTGCCTGTGAATGTGCCGTATGTATCAGCAGGATAGTTGTCTGCATCGAGCTGATATCCCTGAATCTCTTCAAAAGGAATTTCATAAGTATCGCCTTCTTTGAGGTGATATGAAACTTTATCCTTGAGAGCGTTGCCGTTCTGGTCAACGTATTCTACCGTGAGATATCCTGACTCAACACCTGATGACTTATAAGTATATGTAACTGTATAGTTCTCTCCGCCTACAACTGTTCCTGAAGTTGTTCCCTCAGTAGCTGAAAGCTCGTGGTCAAAGAGAATTGTGCTGTCAGGAAGTGCACGGTATGTTGAGCCCTCTCTGTACTTAGCTGTTGAAGTCTTTAATACGTTGCCTTCTTCGTCAACGTGGTTAACTGTGAGTGTACCGAATTCAGTCTCTGTATTCTGGAGATTGCTGAATGTTGAAGACTGAACGAGAACAGCCGCACTTTTTGCAGGAACAGAATAACTATTTCCTGAAACCGTACCGAGACTTGTAAGACCTGCTGTCTTGTCGTTAGCAACTACTGTCCAGCCACTGCCGTCAAGTGGTATTGAATAAGCCTGTGTACCGCTGTTTACGAGTACGCAAACCTTGCCCCACTCACCTGCTGTGCTGTTTGAATATGTATATGCTACCACATAACCCCAATTTGACTGGAATGTAGGTGTGCTGAATGAACTGCCCTTCATAGGGGTGTAGTTCTTTCTGATTTCGAGAAGTCCCTTATAATATGCAACTACATCAGCATATGTTTCAACTCTTGTCCAGTCAATTGCATTGATTGCGTCGCTTGAATTGTAACTGTTGTGGTCTCCCTGTTTTGTACGGCAGAATTCCGAACCTGCTGTCATAAACGGAATACCCTGTGATGTGAGTACAAGTGTCATTGCTTCGATAAGCTGACCCTTGAATGATGCAGATGTTGAGTTCCAGCTTGAAGAGCCGTTACTCTTTACAATCTTATCCCAGAGAATGAGGTTATCGTGTGCGTCGGCATAGGCAATTGTTTGTGAAGGTGCCTTGGCACTGAAGCTCTTACCTGTAACGCCCGTAACAACACCGTAAGTCTTGTCGTTGTTACCCTGTACAAAGCCTGTTGTTGCATCGTTTGTGCCACCCTTGATTGAGTCACGGTATGAGTCGCAGAACATACCTACTCTTGCATCAAGTGAGGAAGCCTTTGACTGTGAACATCCGTCAGAGATTGCTACTGTACCGCCTGTCCAAGGCTCACCGTACATAAGAATCTTTTTACCTGAGCCGTCAGCATAAAGACCGTCAAGCTCATCACGGATAATGTTCATTGTTTCGATATCGTGAATACCCATAAGGTCAAAACGGAAACCGTCGATGTGGTATTCCTCAGCCCAGTATTTAACTGACTCGATCATATACTTTCTGTACATAAGCTTGTCAGATGCTGTTTCATTACCGCAACCTGAACCGTTTGAATAAACGCCTGAAGCAGTTTCTCTGAAGTAGTAACCCGGAACTGTTTTTGCAAAGCAGGAACCGCCTGTTGTGTATGTGTGGTTATATACAACGTCCATTACCACAGAAATGCCTCTGTCGTGAAGAGCCTGAATCATCTGTTTGAACTCAGTGATTCTTACATTGCCGTCTGTTGCGTCTGATGAATATGAGCCCTCAGGTACGTTGTAGTTCTGTGGGTCATAACCCCAGTTACGGTTAGATGATGATGCGCCTGCTTCTTCGTCAACCGACTGGAAATCATATACAGGCATAAGCTGTACGCAGTTGATACCCTGCTCAACGAGGTAATCAACACCTGTTGAAGTTGCATCTGCGCTTGTGTCTGAGTTAAGCTTTGTACCGCCCTCTGCAAATGCGAGGTACTTACCACGGTTTTCTTGACTTACTCCTGATGTTTCCGATGCTGAGAAGTCACGAACGTGTACTTCCCATACTACGGCTTCAGATGCGCTGTCAAAGAGAACGTGTTCGTCGCTCTCCCAGCCTTCAGGGTCAGTTGAATCAAGGTCAACTACCATTGAACGATTACCGTTGACACCTGTAGCCTTTGAATAAACGTCCTGTGTTTCGTTTGTACTTCCGTTTACAGTCACGAGATATGTGTAGTAAACGTTCTTGTAGTCACCGTCGAGTGTTATTGACCATACGCCTGTGGTGCTGTTCTTTGTAAGGCTGTGCTGTTCATAATACGAACCGCCCGAGCCTGACTTGTAAAGATTGAGCTTCACGGCTGTTGCTTCAGGTGACCAGGTTTTCCATGTTGTTGAGGAACTGCCGTAAACAGCTCCGAGTCCTTCTTCGTTATATGCACTGCTTGCATATGATTCAAGGTAGGATTCATTATAATAACTGCCGACTGTTGAAGAATCATCTTTTGTAGCCGCAGTTACTGCAAATGAAGTCATACCAAAAATCATCGTAGCAGAAAGCAATAACGATACCGGTTTTCTTAATTTCATTTTCTTCACTCCTAAAATATCTAAAAAGATATAATGTAACGAATATATTTTATCATTTTTTACTATAGATATATTTCTGTGTTAGAAATAAAAACACACTCGCAAGCCAAACTTTGCAAGTGTGTTTTGTACATTTTGAACAATAGTTGTAGTTATTTGTTGAATTATGTGTTATTTTTACTATTATTTTTCTTTATTCCGACTATTTCACTCAACAATACAGTTATACAAAGTATACTTGTAAACACCGTAAGCGCAGAAACTGCCTTTGAAATTATTGATGTCGGAACTATATCACCCAATCAACTTCCTGCCGATTCATAAGCACCGATACCCCTGTTCCAGATAAATATGCCTATAGCCATTACCACAATTGAAACAAGCACGGTCATTCCTATATTAAACAGAGGATTCTCACCTGTAAGAAAATACAGCGCAGGAAAATATGAGGTAAACGCAAACGGGATTATATATGTAACAACGGAACGGACAACATTGTTGTAAATATCAATAGGATATTTTACAAAGTCGTTTACCATATAGAACATATATGTAATGTTTCCGCTTCGCTTAATCCACAATGCAAGCGCAGATGTACCGATTTTGATACCTGTATAAATAAACGAAGCAAAAATAATCGCGACTATCACAAGCAAAACCTTGATTACACTCCACTCGATTCCAAGCGACGGCACGGAATACGCAACAAGCAGAATTCCCACAAGAAGCTCACCGAAAGCATCTACCTGAAACTTTTCAGCCATAACGTGGAAAAGCGGATTTATCGGACGTGTGAGATACTTGTCAAAATCACCTTTTCGCACTATAAAGTGACCGACAGACCAGAGGTTGTCAAAGAACAAATGGTCAATCGCTTTCGGCAGAAGCGAAAAGCCGTAAATAAACATTACTTCACTGAAATTCCATCCCGAAAGAGTGGGAATCTGACTGAATATTATCGACAGAAACAACACATTGAACAACTGTGTGATAAGAAATCCGATAACACCTGTCAAAAAGTCTCCTTTATACTCCATCATTCTTTTCAGTTCCTGAACAATGAAGATACGGTGCATTTTAAATGCCCTTTTAATTTCTCTGAACATATCATCAACCTCCCTGCACAGACAGATGATTGATAACACATTTCCAGATAACCTTTGAGAGAATCCAGAATACTATGCACCAGAAAATCTGAAGACCGATATAAAACAAAATTTCAACACCGCTGTACATTCCCATATAAATCATTACAGGTGTATACGAAAGTGATGAAAACGGCAGAAATGTAAGAACATTTCTGAGAACCTCAGGCATAAATGCAAGCGGAATCACCGAACCCGAAAGAAATCCGACAACACAGTTTTTAAGCATATTTGAACCCCAGAGGTTTTTGAATATAAACGCTGTGAAACCGTAGCATATATTGAAATAAAAATTTATAAGATATGCAAACACACAGCACAAAAGATAAAGTAACAGCTTTGCAATATCAAACTGAAGAGAACCTGCAATAAAGTAGCGGTAAATTTCAATTCCTGCAACGAGAGGAATGATAAGAATACCTATTTCCATAAGCTTGTTGCCGATTTCCTGAAAAAGAAACGTAGCATTATAGCTTATCGGCTTGATTATTCTCATTGAAATTGAACCATCTCTTACTTCTTCACCGATGTTGTAAGTTCCGCCACTGCCTATTATCTTGCCGGTAAGAAACGTTATAAAAATATAGACAACCATATCACCCTTATCGAAACCCATAAAGGCTTCACCGCCGTTTGAATTGAAAACGGCTATCCACACAAACAATGATACAAAGCACGAAAGAACATCGCCGAGTATGTAAAACACCCAGTTTGCTCTGTAAGTTGCCACTTCCTGCAAACCTGCGTTTATGAAAGGAGTATAAATTTTAAGCTTTCTGCCCATTAATTTACCCCCTCTTTATAGAGTCGGCGGATAATTTCCTCGATGTCAGCGTCTTTTACATTGATATCTTTTACATTGATTTTTGAAAGAGTGTAGGACAGCATATCGCTCACAGGCACAATTGCACTGTTGAAACGGATTTTGCAGTTCAGTCCGTCACATTCAGCTGACAAATCATCACCCTGAAGTCCGAATTTTTCAGCATATCCCAGCACATCAAGCGGATTTTCGCTTGAGCTTACAAAAGCAAGCTCTCTCATCTGACCGTACTTCTCCTTGAGGTCCGTTATTTTGCCGTCAAAAACCTTACTGCCCTTGTCTATCATAACAATACGCTTTGAAAGTGTCTCGATATCGGCAAGGTCGTGGGTTGTGAGAAC
>JBGUUJ010000004.1:0-10013 GCA_045133455.1 Ruminococcus sp. | reverse complement strand
ATACCCTGTTTGGACACTGCTTTGTGTTTGTCAGTTAGATTTACTGCACCACCGTTTTTTATTATTTCAAGTATAAGTTCAATATGCTTATGCTCAAAAAACTGATTTGTATGCTTTTTGCAAAGCATTGCAACTGCGTTCTTCTGAACTGCGATATCATTCTTTAAAAGAATTTTACAGTTATATCCGTATTTTGTTTTGCTTTCATTGATTGCTTTTTCTGTCTGCAAATTAATAAAACTCGTAATTTCTCTTGCGCTTTCGCTAAGGCGCATTGCAGACTCTTCAAATCGTGGGTTGATTTGTGCAAGCAACGGAATTACATTGTGACGTATATTGTTGCGTGTGTAGTCGTCTGTAAGGTTTGTACTGTCCGTGACATAATTGAGGTTATGTTCAGAACAATACTGCTCAATACGGGTTCTTGTGACTTCGATAAGAGGGCGGATTATTCTGCCCCTTATCGGCGGAATTGATGCGACACCTGCAACCGATGAGCCTCTCGCTATATTGAAAAGAAGAGTTTCTGCATTGTCAGAAGCAGTATGAGCAGTTGCGATTTTAGCATTGAGCTTGTCAGCAAGCTCTTCAAAAAAGCTGTATCGGACGTTTCTTCCACATAGTTCCTCGCTGATTTTCTGTTGTTTAGCAAGTTCTTTGACATTTGCTTTCTTAACGAAAATTTCAGCATTGTACTTTTGACTGAGTTCTCTGCAAAAGTTTTCATCTCTGTCTGCTTCATCACCACGAAGCCCGTGATTTATATGTGCAAGAAAAATTGTGAGATTGTATTTTTCTTTTACAGAATTAAGAATATCAAGAAGTGTTACGGAATCTGCTCCGCCTGACAAAGCAACTATGACTCTGTCGTTTTTTTGCAACATTCCGTGATTTTCTATGGTGTGTAAGACGAGATTATTCATCTCTTGCCTCCGTACCTGTAAAGCGCATAAATTCTCCCTGCCAATGAAGTTTGACCGCACTTGCTTCACCGTGACGGTTTTTTGCAACAATACATTCACCTGAATTCATATCAGCTGTCGGCGCCGCCTGATCTGCACTTTTTTCGCTGTAGTATCCCTCTCTGTAGAGAAAAAGCACGATGTCGGCATCCTGCTCGATTGAACCCGAGTCTCTCAGGTCGGAAAGCTGTGGTCTGTGATCTGTTCTCTGCTCAGAAGCACGGGAAAGCTGTGACAATGTGATTACAGGTACGTTCATTTCCTTTGCAAGAATCTTGAGGTTTCTTGTAATTTCTGAAATTTCCTGTACACGGTTGTCGATTCTTCTTCCGCTTCCCATAAGCTGGAGATAGTCGATTACCACGAGGTCAAGGTGTTTGAGTCTGCGCAGACGTGACTTCATCTCAGTGATTGTGATACCCGGGGTATCATCAAGATAAAGTTCGGCTTTGCTGAGCACGTCACTTGCAGGAATGAGTCTGCTCCATTCCTCTTCACTGAGTTTGCCTGTTCTTAGCTTTGTACCGCTGATTAAAGCTTCTGTCGAAAGCAGACGGCTTGCAAGCTGTTCCTTTGACATTTCCAGCGAGAAGAATGCAACTGTCTTTTTTGACTTGCAGGCAGCATTTCTGGCTATATTCAGCGCAAAACTAGTTTTACCCATACCGGGTCGAGCCGCAAGAAGAATGAGGTCGCTTCGGTTAAGACCCGTAATCATTCTGTCGAGGTCACCGATACCCGTGGGAATCGGCTTCATACTGTCATCAGTCTGGCTGTTGAGTGCGTCAAGTCTGTTGAAAGTCTGCAGAATTACGGAATTGATTCGCTCAAGACCTGACTTTTCATTGCCCTGACGTATATTGAAAATCTTCTGTTCAGCAGAGTCGATAAGTATTGCGGGATCGTCATCACCTGAGGTTGCATCGTCGATTATCTCTCGTGATGCTGTGATGAGCATACGGATATTGTATTTATCCGCAATTACCTTTGCATAAGCCTCTGCATTTGAGATTGACGGACAGTTGTTTACAAGGTCCATTAAGTAGGTTTTGCCTGTTGCCTCGTCAAAAGCTTTATTCTGTTTTAATTTTTCGAGCAGAGTTACAAAGTCTATTGCCGCACCGAAATTCATCATTTCCTGCATTTGAGCAAAAATGAGCTTGTGCAAAGCCACATAAAAATAATCGGGTGACTTTATATAGTCTACAATTTTGTCAAATACATTGCTGTCAAGAATTATGGCTCCCAGAACTGCCTGTTCGGCTTCGGGACTGTACGGCATATTCAAACCATCGTAACTGCTTGTGAATACATCAGCCATTTTTCTACCTGCTAATTATATTTATTACTGTTCTGATACCTGCACATCGATTTTTGCTGAGATACCTGTGTAAAGTTTTACTTCAGCTTTGTATGTGCCAAATTCCTTGATATCACATTCAAGCACAACCTTACGCTTGTCAACTGCGATGTTGTACTGCTTTTTGATTTCTTCTGCAACCTGCTTTGCTGTGATGCTTCCGAAAAGACGACCGCCCTGACCAGCTTTTGCTGTCATTTTGAACTTCTTGCCCTCAAGCATCTTTTTATAGGACTCAGCCTGTGCTTTTTCGGTTGCGATTTTATAGTTCTTTGAATTTTCAGCGTTCTTGTATTCGTTCATAGCCTGTGCGTTTGCTTCTTTTGCAAGCTTCTTCGGAAGAAGATAGTTGCGTGCGTATCCGTCTGAGGCTTCTACAAGCTCGCCTCTTTTGCCGAGTGCTTTGATATCCTGTAATAAAATTACTTTCATTATTATCTTCCTTTCATTCGGGATTACTGAAAATCGATGTTAGTCCCTACACATATAATTATTAAGCTTCGTCAAGCACCTCATCAATTATTGTTGTGAGCTTTTCAAAAGCCTTTTGTGTTGTTATATTATCAAGCTGTGTTGCCGCCATAGTCTGATGACCGCCCCCGCCGAGCTTTTCCATAATTATCTGCACATTGATTTTTCCGTAGCTTCGTGCGGAAATGTTGATTCTGTTGTTATTTTCAAACACTACAAATGAAGCGTCAACACCCTGCAATGTGAGCATTTCATCAGCCGCCTGTGCCGCTGCAAGTCTTACATCATCAGACCGACGTGTTGAAACTGAAATCGCACATCCTCTGTAGATATTTGCACGGCAAACAATGTCAACCTTTTCTCTGTAGGTTTCAATGCTGTCGGAGAACATACCTTTTACAGTGAGAGTATTTGCACCCTTCTTTCTCAGATATGCCGCCGCTTCAAATGTTCTCACACCTGTTTTGAGCACAAAATTCTTTGTATCAAGCATTATTCCTGCAAGCAAAGCATCAGCCTGAACATATCCGAGTGCCTTATCGTCAAGACAGCTTATAATCTCACTGCAGATTTCAGATGCAGATGATGCAGACGGCTCGTGACAGAACACAAGTGCATTGTCAATGTAATTTACCGCCTTACGGTGGTGGTCAATTACTATGACACGCTTGCATTTTTCATAAAGTTCTGCGCTTTCAAGCGAATTTTTCAGATGTGTGTCTGTTATTATAAGCAGACTTTTCGGAGTCAATCCCCTTACAGCCTCTTCAGGTGATATAAAAATATCGGTATCAAGACGTTTCTCAGCATACTCAATGAGCTGTTTTGCCATTGAAGTTTCTTTATTAATGACAACTTTGCTGTAACGTCTGAAAGATTTTTCCATTATGCACTGGAGTCCTATTGCCGAACCGACACAGTCAAGGTCTGAAAAGCGGTGTCCCATAACGAAAATCTTGTCAGAATCAAGAACTGCACGGCTGATTGCGTTTGCAATAACCCTCATTCTTACCTTGCTGACTTTTTCTGCTCCTGCCGAAGTTCCTCCAAAGAATTCATAACTGTTATCCTTGATTACTGCTACTTGATCTCCGCCTCTACCGAGTGCCATTTCAAGAGCTTTTCTTGCGTTGATTTCGCTGTCTTTAAGTGACTTTGAACCTCTGCAAAGACCTACTGAAATTGTTGCAATATGATTGTTCACGCTGATTGAGCGGATTTCCTTGAGAATCGGGAATTTAGCCGTAATCATCTTTTCAACATCGGATTCCCTGAATATTATCATATATCTGTTTGTGCCGATTTTCTTATAGAGAGCACTGTACTGCGCCGCCCACTTTTGAAGACTTGTTTCAACTGTGAGCGAAACCTCCGAGTATGCTTCGTCTGAATCGTTTGAAAAGTCCTCTTCGTTATCAAAGGTTATCATCGCTACACTCGGCAGATTTGCGTTGTATTCACGAACCGTTGACTTATAGTATGTATTTTCGATAAAATGGCTGATTACTCCGCCTCCGACAGATATGCTGTAAACGGTGTATTCTCTGCCGTCAACAGCAACGTCTGTTCCTTCACTGTCTTTGATTTCATCAATATCAAACCCTGACAGATAGGAGTCTATGTACTCTCCTTCAGGACTTTTTCCTCCGCACATTGACTTGCGGAATCGTGCATTGCACCAGAGAATTTCTCCGTTTTTGCCTGAAAGAGCTATCGGATATTTGTATTTTTCGAGATGCTCGGAATCAAAATCTTTTATGTGTTCTGCGACACTTTTTACAGTGCCGCTCACATAACTGCGGAATCGAAGCGTAAGGACAAATACTACCGCAAATGCCGCTACAGATATTCCAAGCTCTATATAACAAAGAACCTGATTGTAATTGTATGAAGCTACTGCCATCAGCATCATTACCGAGGCAAAAATTATAAACCACGGTGTTACCGTCCAATGCCTTCTTTTCATAATATCCCTCTTATGAATTATACCTCCTGAAGTATCGGAAGTATCATCGGTGCACGACGTGTGCGCTGTGAAATAAGCTTTGCAACATCGTCTTTTATACGATTTTTAATAATTCCCCACTCGTGTATATTATTTTCTGCACATTCTTCAAGGATTGTAAGTGCAAGCTTTTTGACATCGTCAAGAAGTCCTTCACTTTCACGGACATAAACAAAACCCCTTGAAACTATGTCAGGACCGCTGATTACATGTCCGTCATATACATCAAGCGATGCAACTATTATAATAAGACCGTCCTGTCCGAGGTGCTTACGGTCACGAAGTACGATGCTTCCTACGTCACCTACTCCAAGTCCGTCAACAAATACCTTTCCTGCCGGTACTGGCGCAAGTTCCTTCATATAGTTTTCGTTTAGTTCAACTACGCTTCCGACGTCGCCAATGAAGATGTTCTTTCTTTCCATTCCGAGATACTCAGCAAGGTCAGCGTGCTTTCTGAGGTGTTTCTGCTCACCGTGCACAGGAATAAAATACTTCGGCTTTACAAGACTGTGCATAATCTTGAGTTCTTCCTGACAGGCGTGACCTGAAACGTGCACTTCGTACATCGACTCGTAAATTACCTTACAACCCTTTTTGAGAAGCTCGTCAACTACGTTGCCGACTGTCTTTTCATTACCCGGTATTGGATTTGCCGAAATGATGATGAAGTCACCTTCGCCTACCATTACCTTGCGGTGATCAGAATATGCCATTCTTGAGAGCGCACTCATAGGTTCGCCCTGGCTGCCTGTTGTTACAAGTACAACCTGCTGAGGCATATATTTATCAAGCATATCAAGATCTATGAGGATATTCTCAGGTATTGTCAGATAGCCGAGCTTCTGCGCTACGTCCATATAGTTGACCATACTTCTGCCTGAGAATGCAACTTTTCTGCCGTATTTTTCAGCACAGTTGATAATCTGCTGTACTCTGTTTACGTTTGATGCAAAAGTTGCGATTATTATTCTGTAATTTTCCGCACTCTTGAAAAGATTGTCAAGACTGTCGGAAACCATTCTTTCTGTAGGCGTATAACCCGGACGGTTTGCGTTTGTACTCTCTGCAAGCAGTGCAAGTACACCGTCATCACCCTCTCTTGCAATGCTTGAAAGGTCAATCATTCCGCCCATTATCGGTGTGCAGTCAATTTTGAAGTCACCTGTGTGAACAATTGTTCCGCCGGGTGTGTGGATTGCAAATGCAACCGCATCGGGAATTGAATGGTTGACATGAATAAACTTGATGTCCATACAGCCGAGTTTAATGCTGTCACCTGCGTTTACAACATTGAGCTGTGACTTGTTGAAAAGACTGTGCTCCCTGAGTTTGTTACCAACAAGTCCGAGTGTAAGCGGTGTTCCGTATATAGGAATATTTACTTTCGAGAGAAGGAAAGGCAAACCTCCGATATGATCCTCGTGACCGTGTGTGAGAATTATGCCCTTTACTCTTTCATAGTTCTGCTCAATGTATGAGAAATCAGGTATTACAAGGTCAACACCGAGCATATCACCGTCAGGGAATGCCATACCGCAGTCAACAATGACGATATCATTCTCACACTCGATAAGTGTTATATTCTTGCCGATTTCATTGAGACCGCCGAGAAATGCGATTTTTACCGAAGGCTTTTCAACTACAGGCTTACGAGTATAATTTCGTGTGTAAGGCTTCTTTTTGTTATTCTTTTTTCCTTTTTGGAAATTTCCCGAACTGTTTCTGCCTTTCTGCTCGTATGAGCCTTTTGCATTATACTTTGAACTTTCTTTAGTTCCCTTTGAGTACCTGTTTTGTTTGAACTTGTTATTATCTTTTCTGTTTTCCGTACTCACAAATTTACCTCCATATTTTTTGATTCTGCATACTGTCCTTTGTCCTTGTACAAAGACTGAATATTTAACGGTCTATTTATAACAGTTATGCTATTGTATATAATAATCCGAATTCTACTACGGATTTTATTCCCAAAATTCACTCAGGATATACTGCCCCAAGCATATATTCATATTATTTTAACTCAGATACAACCCATGTGTCAAGGCGGTAAAAGAATTAAACAAATATTATTTTTAAATATTTCCTGTTCTGTGTATATTTTTAAAAAAAATATCGGCAAAAATACGCCTGTAATAAATATTATGTGCTCAAATTGTTAAAATAATAACTAAATAATGGTTGCAATTGTCGTTTGAGAGTATTATAATATTATGCGTAAATCAACAAAGGAGAATTCACTTGAAACAGGTTGAAATTTTTACTGACGGCGCTTGCAGCGGAAATCCCGGACCGGGGGGCTGGGGTGCAGTACTGAGATATAACGGTCACGAAAAGGAACTTTCGGGCGGTGAAGCAAACACTACCAACAACAGAATGGAGCTTTCTGCCGTTATAAATGCTCTTGCAGTGCTGAAAGAACCATGTCAGGTTACCTTGTACAGTGATTCTCAGTATGTCTGCAACGCTTTGAAGCTGGGCTGGGCTAAAAAGTGGAAGGCAAACAACTGGATGCGCAACAAAAAAGAGCCCGCTTTAAATCCCGAACTTTGGGAAAAGCTCCTCAATCTCTGCGACATTCATAAGGTTGATGTAATTTGGGTTAAAGGACATGCCGGTCACCCTGAAAACGAAAGGTGCGATCGTCTTGCGGTTGCTGCTGCTCAGAAATATGTATAATTTTATACGAAGGTGAAAATATATGAGAAACATTTATGCTGACAACTCAGCTACAACAGCAATTTCTTCTGTTGTTCTTGACAAAATGATGCCTTACCTCACTGAGGTTTACGGTAATCCGTCAAGCCTTTACAGAACAGGCGGAATTGCAAAGGAAGCTCTTGAAAAATCAAGAGAGAACATTGCTAAAAATCTCGGTGCAAAATTTCCGAGTGAAATATTCTTTACTTCAGGCGGAAGTGAGTCCGACAACTGGGCATTAAAAGGAGTGTGCCACGCTCTCAAATCAAAGGGCAAGAAGCACATCATCACTTCAAAGTTTGAACACCACGCTATTCTTCATACCTGTCAGGCTCTTGAAAAAGAAGGCTTTGAGGTAACTTACCTCGACGTTTATGAAAACGGTATTGTTCGTCCTGAGGACGTTGAAAATGCTATCCGTGAGGATACAGCAATTGTTTCTATTATGTATGCAAACAATGAAATCGGTACTATTCAGCCGATTCCGGAAATTGGTGCAATCTGCAAAAAGCACGGTGTTATTTTCCACACTGACGCTGTACAGGCTGCAGGTTATGTAAAGATTGATGTTGTTGAACAGAATATTGACTTACTTTCAATGACTGCGCACAAAATCCACGGTCCTAAAGGCTGCGGTCTCCTCTATGTAAGAAGAGGCGTCAAAATAGACAATCTTATCGACGGCGGTGCTCAGGAGAGAAACAAGCGTGCAGGTACTGAAAACGTTGCAGGTGTTGTAGGTCTTGACGCTGCATTACAACATGCTGTTGACACTATGGAAGCAAGAAAAGTTAAACTCACAAAAATGCGTGACAGACTTATTGATGGTCTTTTAAAGATCGAGCGTTCAAGACTCAACGGTGACAGAGAAAAACGTCTGCCGGGTAACGTTAATATGTGCTTTGAAGGTATTGAGGGTGAAAGCCTTCTTCTCAGACTTGATATGAACGGTATTTCCGCTTCTTCAGGTTCAGCCTGCACATCAGGAAGCCTTGACCCGAGCCACGTTCTTCTTTCAATCGGTCTCCCTCACGAAATTGCTCACGGAAGTATGAGACTTTCATTCTCTGACGAAAACACAGAGGAAGATATTGATTATATTCTTGAGAAAGTTCCTCAGATTGTTGATTATTTAAGAGCTATGTCTCCTCTTTGGGAAAAAATCAAAAAAGAGGAAGCAGAGCAGAAATAATAGATTTTATAAATTCACAGGAGGTTTAAGATATTATGGCTTATTCTGAAAAAGTTATGGACCATTTTGCTAATCCACGCAACGTCGGTGAGCTTGAAAACGCTGACGGTATCGGTGAGGTTGGTAACTCAAAATGCGGCGATATTATGAAGATGTACATCAAAGTTGAGAACGATATCATCACTGAGGTTAAGTTCAAGACTTTCGGTTGCGGTGCAGCTATTGCAACAAGCAGTATGGCTACCGAGATGATCAAGGGCAAGTCAATCAATGATGCGCTCAAGCTTACAAACAAGGCAGTTATGGAAGCGCTTGACGGACTTCCTCCAGTAAAGGTTCACTGCTCAGTACTTGCTGAACAGGCTATCAAGGCTGCAATTTCTGATTACTACACCAGAAAAGGTATTGACCCCGAACCATTCGTAGGAAAGATTCCTGAATGCGACGATTGTCACTGCCACTAAACAAAATGTTCTTAAAAGCAAAAGCTGTCTCATATTTGAGGCAGCTTTTTTACGTTATAGGAAACTATACTCGGGCACAGAAAATCTGAAAACATCAAGCCTTCTAATGCCCGTACTGTAAAGCACAAAACGACACTCTCCTATCGAAGAATGTCGTTTTTAAGTCAAAGTACTTTTGACAGAAAATCTTTAAGTCGTGGATTTTTAGGATTCTCAAAGAATTCCTTCGGGTTGCCCTGTTCTACAATTACACCTTCGTCAACAAATACTACCTCAGTTCCGACTTCACGAGCAAATCCCATTTCGTGCGTTACAACCACCATTGTCATTCCTTCTTTGGCAAGCTGTTTCATAACTTCAAGAACTTCGCCTACCATTTCAGGGTCAAGCGCACTTGTTGGTTCATCAAAAAGCATTACTTCAGGCTCCATACAAAGAGCTCTGACAATTGCAATTCTCTGTTTCTGACCGCCTGAAAGCTGTGAAGGATATGCATTTGCTCTGTCTGCAAGTCCAACTCTTTCAAGCAATTTCATAGCCTCAGCCTCTGCCTCAGCCTTGCTCTTTTTAAGAAGCTTTATCGGTCCGATTGTGAGATTTCTCAATACAGTCATATGAGGAAACAAATTGAATTGCTGGAAAACCATTCCCATTTTCTGTCTGTGAAGATTTATATTTACCGAAGGATCTGTAATATCCGTTCCCTCAAAGATAATCTTACCACCTGTAGGCTCTTCAAGCCTGTTAAGACAACGGAGAAATGTTGATTTACCTGAGCCTGATGCTCCGATAACAACCATTACGTCACCTTTTCTGATTTCTGCATTCACTCCCTTGAGAACTTCAACTGCTCCGAATG
>JBGUUJ010000003.1:0-2083 GCA_045133455.1 Ruminococcus sp. | reverse complement strand
CGTCAGATTTTTCGTCAGATTGGACAAATAAACCGCAGTAATGCTGACGCATTACGAGGATTTTTTGGTCAGGCTGACAGAAAATATGCAAGCAAGATGTGCAAACAGCATTTATGCGTGATTTAATCAGTGGTTCCTTAACTTTATCAAGGATTTTGTTGCTGACCGATAAATTGATATTCCGGTTACGTTTTTTCAGCAAGAGCAGAGCCCTTGCCCTACAAATAAAAAAGAACATTGGTATTAAAAACACCGTAAATTTAACGCACACCTCGTAAGGAAGGCTTGACGTGTCCGAAAACGTTGCTGAAATCGGAAACATTTCGGTAAGAGTAAAGGAATTGCCCTGTAATTTTATAAACGACAATAAATTCTGCTTAAAAAACTACGGGACGTACAAAAGCACGTCCCGCAAGGTTACCTATATTTCAATTTCATTGTAGGAAAACAAAGTTGCAAATCAACCTGTCTGCCTGAATTAAAATCAATGTCACACTGCTTACTGCTCGTTGCGGTAATCAAACTCATGGTACATATTCTCAAGCGTTGAAAGATGGTCGATATAAGGTGTGTCGACTGCCTCTTGGAATGTTGTATCCTTCTTGCTCTTGAGAACCTCCATTGCAGATTTTTCAGGATTGTTGATTGTTCCTGCACCTGCAACGCAACCGCCGGGACAAGCCATACCTTCAAGCAGATAACCGTCGTATTTGCCTGCCTTTGCCATTCTGAGGAGTTTTGCACATTCTTCAAGTCCCTGAGCATTGGCTACCTTGACTTCTCTCTCGGGGTCAAGTTTTGCAATTGCGTTTACAACTGCCTTTGCTACACCGCCGCTTACTGCAAAGCCACGTCCGTCAGCTGATGAGAATGAAAGCTTTTCCTCGTCCTCGGGAAGGCTTGCGAAATCTACTTCTTTGGCGGAGAACATACCTGCAACTTCTTCAAATGTAAGCACAAGGTCAATGTCACTTCTGATACTTTTTCTGCTTGCCTCAAGCTTCTTAGCCGCACAAGGTCCGATAAAGACTACCTTGCAACCCGGGTATTGCTGTTTTGTAAGTCTGCCTGTCAGAACCATCGGGGTGAGTGCCATTGAGATATTCTTTGCAATACTCGGGAAGTTCTTCTTAGCCATCATACTCCACGCAGGGCAACAAGATGTAGCCATAAACGGCTGTTTTGCAGGAACTTCTTCCATAAAGTCTTTAGCCTCTTCAATGGTACAAAGGTCAGCACCTACCGCTACTTCAACAACATCTGTGAATCCCAGTGCCTTGAATGCATTGCGGATTTTGTTTGTAGGAAGTCCGCTGAACTGACCTGCAACAGCAGGAGCTACAGCCGCATAAACAGGTGTATCGCTGTTAATAGCCATAATTGTCTGGAAAATCTGGCTCTTGTCAACAATTGCGCTGAACGGACAGCTTACAAGACACATACCGCAGGATACGCACTTGTCGTAATCAATTTCGGCTCTGCCGTACTCATCGCTGTGAATAGCCTTCATACCGCAGGCTGCCGCACAAGGTCTTTCCTGCTTAATGATAGCCTTATAAGGGCAAACGTTCTTACACTTTCCGCACTTGATACACTTTTCCTGATCTATCACAGACTTGCCCTTTACAATAGAAATTGCGCCTTTAGGACATACCTCTGTACAAGGGTGTTCAAGACAGCCCTGACATCCGTCACTTACAAATACACGCTTTTCAGGACAGCTATGGCACGCAAACTTGATAATATTGATAAGCGGAGGAGCATAGTATTTTTCGTCAACCATACTTTCCTCAACATTTGTTGAAATCGGAGCCTGCTTGTCTACAGGAAGAAGCGGAAGTCCCATTGCGAGACGCAGTCTTTCTCCTACGATTGCTCTTTCAAGGAAAATACTCTCACGGTATGTAGAAATCTCGCCCGGAATTATCTTATACGGCAGAGTTTCAAACTTTGAATAATCTCCGCCTTCATACGCAAACTTTGCAACTTCGGTAAAAATCTGATGTCTGATTTTTGTCTTTGACGAATATAAACCTCTCAAATTTCTCTCCCTTTCAGTACCATTAATTAACTTCATTTGTTT
>JBGUUJ010000002.1:0-3585 GCA_045133455.1 Ruminococcus sp. | reverse complement strand
GGCTGAAATTAATCGAACAAGCAAGTCATCAACAACATCTGTATATTTACCTGCTTGTATGAGGTTGTTTTTAAGTCCAATTAAACTATGAATAACCTGGCTGTATTCATCGTCGGTAAGATATAAATGATAATTCAAGTTTTTCATATTAATTTCACCTCGCCAACTAATAATAACGACTATTGACATTTCTGTAAAATATGCGATAATAAGAAAGAATTAACACGAAAGCAAAAGTTTTATTTGGCAGTTTATTGTTTGATTTGATGAATATTGGTCGGCAGTTTGTTCCACCATTTGTTACGGCAAATAATCGTTAAAATCTCGTAACAGATGAAAAATGTTAAGCATTATCAACAAATTCACTATACTGATTAATGTTAAAAATCAACAAAAAATTAGGGGTGTTTTCACTTAAAACTCTATCAGAGCCGCTCCAAAACCGCGTGCCGAGGGTTCAAGTCCTTCTGCCCCTGCCACAAACAAGTCCTTGAAAATGGCTTAAACAAGCCGTTTTTGAGGATTTTTTATTTTGCCGTTTTAATTCTAATTTCTTGAATTTTACATTAGTTCCACCACTTTGGTGTTTACAGAGGCTTCAAATGTTGTAGAAAAAGTGTAGAAATCAATCCGCTTGAAGGCTTTTGGCTACTGTCGGAATCAAAATCAGGAGAATCAATATTGATAGAGAATGGACTGTTTGATACAATTTCTCTTAGGCTGAATGCCATTATAATCGAACGCCGCTGTATTTTTTTGCAATATATCTTCCAGAGAAACGCAGGACCAGCCCACGGGTATTTCTCGCTTGAGAGTTTCATTCCATTCCATAGCACCACCTGATGAGCGATACGGATTTCCGTTTTTGTCAGGAAAATCAAACTGTGTAAACCAGTAGTCATATAGAGCCGCAAGTGGCTGCTCTAAATTATCGTTTATCTCATACTTAAAACTAAAATCAAAGCTGAATAAAAGTTATAGCCAGAATATAATATAATAAACGCTGCATATCTGTGCCTGTTCCGTTTAATAAATATACGGAATCGTCAGATATGAGGTTTTTTTATTTGCTGTACACATACCCCGAAATGCGTCAGAAAAGCTATAAGACTATAATATCAAAACATAAAGCAAAAAATGACAATCAAATATACAATATTCTACAAGCCTGAATCAAAGCAGATATGTTATAATAAAACAGCATATGTTTTTATATGCAACATTCAGAAGTGAGGAATTAATATGAAAAGGCTTAAAAAAATTCAGGCACTGCTCCTAAGCGTTGCTTTGCTTGTACCCATTGTCTGTAACGGCACAGCGGTGAATATCCTTAAGGACAGGCAGGTTTCATCCGTAACGCTTGAGTGCGACGAGGCTGTGGTGGAATCAGTAAAAAGCGAGTCTGACAATCCCGAAAAGGCTTGTGAAAAGATTAACGATATTGACGACACAGCCACATTTGAGGAAGCGTTGAAATCAGTTCTTGACGGGTACTACCTTGAAAGTGACAAAGAGAGCGTTGAACGTCTTAAGAAATCAATTGACTCCAGAGGTGCGCAAATACTTGAAAACTACGAAAATGCCGCCGAGGAGAGAGGCACAGACGAAACAGAGCTTGGCTATATGTCAGGCGAGGTGCTTGCAGTGGTAAAGAACGGAGTAGCCGAGGAGGATATTCCGTCGCTTTTTGAGGACGGCAGAACAAACGTTACTGCAATAAGCGATTACAATGACGGCAAAAAGCTTGTAAAGTTAAGCATTCCGCTTGAGGACACTGTTGACTCTGCAATAAAAAAGCTTGAGCAGAACAGCTCGGTTGATTATGTACAGAAGGACTACGTGTATAAAACCGACAGCATATATGCAGAGGAAGTGCTGAATGACTATTATGCAGACAATCTTTACTACCTCAACGCAGTAAAGGCTCCCGAAGCGTGGGAATTTATCAAGGGTGTTCCTCACGAGAAGGTGAGAGTCGGAATTATCGACACAGGCGCACAGCTTGACCACCCCGACCTTGAAAATGTAATAAACAAGGATTTGTCCGTAAGAATCACCTGTGACGGAATTATTGCGCCGTTAAGAGGCGACAATGGATTACACGGAACGCACGTTTCGGGTATCGTTGCGGCGCAGGCGAATAACGAAATTGGCGTAGCAGGCACAGGCTCGGCAGTCAACAATAATTTAATCGAGCTTGTCGAAATCGGCTCGGACACAGGAACTGGAAACAGCCTGTCTGCCTTTGTAATTTACAAGGCTGTGCTTTACGCAATTGACAACAATATAAGAGTAATCAATATGTCGCTTGGAGGAGCAACCGACCCCGACAACATCTTTCAGTCGGCAGTAGATTTAGCTATAAAAAGCGGCTGTGTGGTAGTATGTGCGGCAGGAAATGAAAACTCGTCGGATTTTGCATATCCGTCAGACTGTTCGGGTGCGCTCAGCGTAATTGCTCTTGACGAGAGCTGTCAGGGCAGAGCGTCATATTCAAACTACGGCGGTACAGACAACAAGGTATCTGCCCCCGGCACAGGCATACTCAGCACAATTCCCGAAAGCTTCGGCGAGTATAACTTTTTAAGAGGCTACGAGCAACTCAGCGGAACTTCAATGGCAACTCCGGTAGTTGCGGCAGAGGCGGCAATGATACTTTCTGTAAATCCGTCGCTCACCTCAACAGCCGTAAAGGAAATCATTTACAAGACCTGCACCGATATGGGCGACAAGGGCTATGACAAAAACTACGGCTACGGCATAGTAAACATCTGTGAGGCGGTAAAAACAGCCTACAGCACTCCGACAGACGATATGCCGACATCAATACGCCTTTCGTCATCGGGCGTAACAATAGTAAAGGGCGACGCCTGTAAGGTATCGGCAACAGTTACAAGCCTCGGACAAAACAACGGCGTTTATTATCACATAGAGGATAACGGAATTGCAAGGGTTTCACAGGACGGAACAATCACCGGCGTTTCAGACGGTGAAACAAAGCTCGTTGTATCAACCGAAAATTCAATCACGGCAGAATGTGTTGTCAAGGTACAGTCAATGGGCAGTAAAAAGCTCGAAGCTCCAAACGTAGACGAAATACAGACAGGTGTGTACACAGGCGCAAGAATCAGGTGGAGCGCAATTGACAATGCTGATTACTATCAGATTTATGCTTCAACAGGAGATGACGACACATTCAGATACATAGGCTCAACCGGTTCATCATCATACGCCGCAACAATGGGGCTCGGCGGCGAGGAAGTTCCTGCGTCAAATGTGACAAAGTACAGGATAAAAGCGGTGAGCAATAATTCTGCATATGCAGACAGTGATTTCAGCAATGAGTTTGTATATGTATATGTCGGACAGGAGCCGAACCTCAAGGCTGACCAGCTTCTTGAGCAGGGCAAGGACACAGGACTTCTGATTCACTGGGGAGCAATTGTAAGCTCAAAGCTCTACAGAAAATCCTCGCTTGACGGAAAAGAAAAGCTCCTTGCTACCTTCGGCGAGGATATGAAGAAGAACTATTACGAGGACACAGATGTTGTAAACGGCGTTACCTACACCTACACGCTTAAGCTC
>JBGUUJ010000001.1:0-4245 GCA_045133455.1 Ruminococcus sp. | reverse complement strand
TCTTCAAACGGCCATTCAACTCCCAAATCAGGGTCGTTGTACATAATGCCGTCGTCGAACTCACCATAGAACTTTTCACCGCACTTGTAGGAAACAACTGAAGGCTCAAGTACAAGATAGCCGTGGGCGAAATGCTCAGGAACATAAAGTTCGTTCATATTATCTTCGGAAAGATAGAATCCCTGCCATTTTTTGAAGGTAGGGGAGTCGGGGCGGAGGTCAACAATAACGTCAAAAACCTTGCCTTTTATGCATCTTACAAGTTTAGCCTGTTCGTGAACTCTCTGAAAATGAAGCGCACGGATAACGCCTTTGTGAGATACTGTGTAGAAAACCTCTGCGAGATTGTGCTCAAGACCGTTAGCTTCAAAAACTTCCTTTGAGTAGTCTTTTATAAAAGCACCTCTTATATCTGTTGCACAGAAGGGCTTAATGAGATAAGCGCCTTCAAAATCAGTTTTGCAAAATTCAAATTTCTGTATCATTATAATCCTCCGTTGCATCAATCGACAGATTTAATCCAATCCATTGTGAGCTTGGTACCTTCTGCAAAGCTTACGGACGGCTTGAAGTGGCAGTCGGTTTCAATGTCTGTTGTATCAAAAGCGTCTAAAGGCATATTCACACCGGTGAAAGGCACATCACCGAAAATCGGTGTTGCATCAGGGGCAAGAGCCTGTTGCATTTCAAGAATAAACTCCTTGAGTGGTCTTGCGTTTCCGCTTCCGATAGTGTATTCCTTGTTGGCTTTGCCGTGTTCTCCGATGGCAACAAAAGCCTTTGCAACGTCTGTTACATATATAAAATCATAGTTCTGAGTTGCCGCTGTGAACTGTAATGGCTCGCCTGCAATGATTTTTCTGATGGTTGAGTTTACAAAGCGTGGTGAAAATTCGCCTGCACCGTATGCATTTGTAATTACAGCCCAGCAGAGGTCGATATCAAGGCTGTTTGCAATTGGTTTGCAAATTGCTCTTGCAATAAGTTTGCCTGCACCGTATATATACGGAAGTCCGGGTTTGCTTTCCTGAGTGTAAACCGCTGTGTAGGTTTCTTTCTCCATAATTGAGCCTGCATTTACGAACTTCTTACAGCCGATTTTGTCTGCTGTTCTGAGAGCCTGTGCTGTCCAGAGTGCATTTTTAAGCTGTATTTCTTCGTCACATCTGAGAGGACCTGCCGAGCCTACCCACGCAAAGTGGTAGAATACATCAATATCTCTGTCGCTGATTTTGTCTTCAAGCGAAGCGATTTCAGAAAGCTCGCAGTATACAATTTCGACATTAGCAAGGTCTTTGATGTTGTCAATATTTTCGTTCTCATCTTTGATTATCGCAATAATTCTGACTCCCTTTGAGTCAAGTTCTCTGCACACATTTGAGCCTACAAAGCCGTTTGCGCCTGTTACAATTACTTTTTTCATCTATGAAAAACCTCTTTGATAAAAATGTGCGGAACGGTTTACACCGTTCCTGCTTAGACAAGAGCAGAGCTCTTGCCCTACCGTTTATTAAATTCTGCTGTTTAAAAAGTTTTCAATCTGCTCGTCCATACATCTGCGTATGTCGCCGTTGTCAAGCCATACCTGTGACCACTCAACAGTCTTTTCGACTGCATCTGTAACGTGCCAGTGGGGTTTCCAGTTGAATACCGCCTTGAGTTTTGAGCAGTCAAGCTTGAGAAAATTAGCCTCGTGTACAGCATTTTCTTCACTTTTGTCTGTTCTTGAAATTCTGCTGTTGCAGTATTTTACGAACATATCAACAAGCTCGCCTGTAGTTACGCAGTCACATTCATCAGGACCTACGTTGTAGTAGTCGGCAACGCTTATGTCCTCGTATTGTGCCTTGGCAATCATAAGATACGCAAAAAGCGGTTCGAGAACGTGCTGATACGGACGTGTTGAATACGGATTGCGGACAGTGATTGACTCGCCCTTTTCAAGTGCACGGACGCAGTCGGGAATGATTCTGTCATTTGCAAAATCTCCTCCGCCGATTACGTTGCCTGCTCGTGCTGTCGAGATTGCAACTCTGCCGTCGGCAAAAAATGAATTTTTGTAGCTGTGAGTAACAAGCTCACTGCAACTTTTGCTGTTTGAGTAAGGGTCAAAGCCGTCAAGAGGCTCGTTCTCACGATAACCCCACTGCCATTCCTTGTTTTCATAGACCTTGTCTGTTGTCACGTTGAGGAATGACTTTACACAGTCTGAAAGTCTTACACATTCGAGAATGTTGACGGTGCCCATAACGTTTGTTTCATATGTATATGCAGGCATTTTGTAGCTGTCACGCACGATAGGTTGTGCGGCAAGATGAAGCACGATTTCAGGCTGTGCCTCGTCAAATGCCTTTTTAAGCGATTCATAATCACGGATATCACCGATTACCGATTTGATATCGGATTTGATATCTGCAATTTCAAATAAATTAGGGTTCGTAGGTGGTTCAAGTGAGTAGCCTGTGACATCTGCACCCCAGTTAGCGAGGATTTTGCAAAGCCAGCTTCCTTTGAAGCCTGTATGTCCGGTTACGAAAACTCGTTTTCCTTTATAGAAGTTCTGCATCAGTCTGCCCACACTTTCCACGGTGCTTTATTTTCGTTCCATAAGTCCTCAAGCTTTTCCTTGTCACGCAGTGTGTCCATACACTGCCAGAAGCCATCGTGCTTATAGCACATAAGTTGTCCTTCTTCGGCAAGCTTTTCCATAGGTTCACGTTCAAACATAATTGTGTCGTCTTTTACATAGTCAAGAACCTCGGGCGAAAGCACCATAAATCCTGCATTTATCCAGCCTGAGTCTACGTCGCTCTTTTCTCTGAAAGCATTGACTTCATCATTATCCGAAAGGTCAAGCACACCGAAACGACTGTTAGGCTTGATTGCGGTCATTGTTGCAAGTCTGCCGTGACTTTTGTGGAACTCAAGAAGTTTGTCGATATCAACATCTGCAACACCGTCGCCGTATGTCATAAAGAAAGGCTCGTCGCCAAGGTAGTTTCTTACTCTTTTAAGGCGACCGCCTGTCATGGTGTTGAGTCCTGTGTCAACAACAGTAACCTTCCACTGCTCGGCTCTTTTGTTGTGAACAATGATTTTATCGTCCTGAGTGAAGTCAAAAGTAATATCTGAGGTGTGCAGAAAATAATCGGCAAACCATTCCTTGATAACGTGTTGTTTGTAGCCTGCGCAGATTACAAATTCGTTGACTCCGAACTTTGAGTAAGTTTTCATTATATGCCAAAGAATCGGCATTCCGCCGATTTCAATCATTGGCTTTGGTTTAAGTTTTGACTCTTCGGAAATTCTTGTTCCGAAGCCTCCTGCAAGAAGAACTGCTTTCATTTAGGCACTTCCTTATTATTTGTTTAATATTAATATGCTCCGTCGCCCTTTAAAACGGCGGGAATTGTAAGGAAGAGTATTTTCAAGTCAGTCAACATACTTCTTTCCTTGATATACTTGAGGTCAAGTTCAACCATTCCGTTGAAATCAATTGAGCTTCTGCCCTGAATCTGCCAGTAACAGCTCAGACCGCCTGTAACTGCAAGTCTTTCCATAGGATAATTCGGATAATCCTCAACCTCTCTGCGCATCGGCGGACGAGGTCCCACAAAGCTCATATCGCCTTTAAGAATGTTTACAATCTGAGGAAGTTCGTCAAGACTTGTCTTTCTCAGAAACTTTCCGACCTTAGTAACTCTCGGGTCGTCCTTCATTTTGAATGTAGGCCCGCCTGTTTCGTTTGTGTGCTGAAGGTCGTGATAGATTTTGTCAGCATCTGCGCACATACTTCTGAATTTATAGAATTTAAAAATTCTTCCGTTTTTACCGACTCTCTCGGATACATAGATTACCGAACCTTTCGGGTCGTCAACCTTTATTGCAATTGCAATAATTAAAAAAATCGGTGATAAAAGAATCATAGACAGGACTGAGAATAAAATGTCATACACTCTCTTAAAGAAAGTGTATATAGGTTTTTTTCTGAAGGTGTTTGCTGAAGAAGGCAGACTGTGTTCATTATTTTTCTGTGAGTTTTCCATTAATTTGCCTCCTTGTTTGTAGAATTAGGGTCTATAGTGTATAGTGTGCGGTATTATCTTAAGGAACCACTGATTAAATCACGCATAAATGCTGTTTGCACATCTTGCTTGCATATTTTCTGTCAGCCTGACCAAAAAATCCTCGTAATGCGTCAGCATTACTGCGGTTTATTTGTCCAATCTGACGAAAAATCTGACG